>VEQH01000092.1 GCA_018883325.1 Flavobacteriales bacterium
AAAAATGTATCGATTAAAAAGCAAACCCCATAACAACACAAAGTAGGGCTAGCGAAAGCATCTGTCAACAATAGACTAAAGCCGAACCTTCACTGCGTTGCGCTTCGGTTTAGTCCTTCTATGTTAGAACCAATTGTTTTAAATACTCAGCTTCTTCTTTAGAGAAACGAATGCCCTGGGCAGTGTCGTTGTGAATGAAAAATCGTGTGTATTTGTCTCGTTGTAAATCAAAGCCACATTCTCGGATGAGGTCAAGGTAGCGATAGACTGTTCGCTCAGTGGTTTCAAGCATTTCTGCTAATTGGTTTACCGCTTTTGGTGGTCGTTGTTCTAGGTATGAAATGAATTGTAATACACGAAGAATTTTCCGTTGGTTTAACATGTTAAATAGTGATAAAGCACAAAGTAGCACAAAATGATACAAGTGTGCAAATTATTGACCTTAGTTGTCAGAGAAATTTTACTTATTGATTCAGAATGACTTGAATTGTCAATGCGCAAGATGAACTTTGTACAAAATTAAAAATTTAGGTTATGAGAAAAATGATTACAGTTTTTATGATTTCGTTTATCGGAATCAATGTTTTTGGACAACAAAACAATGAAAAAGAATTGAGTAATGCCGAGCAGTTTTCGGCTAAGTCTGGAACACTAATTCAAAAGGTGTTTTTACCGGTAGGAACAATTAAAAAATGTGAAATGCAAGTAATTGAATACACTGATTTGATTTCCAATACAAAACAAAAAGCCTTAAAACTATCTTATGATGTTGTTTCCAGTTATTCAACTGATACAAAAACAGCAGTGCTAGATACAGACGAAATTGATGGGCTGATGAAGTCAATAAAATTAATGCAGGATAAAGTTATGCTGACTGTTCCAACTGATTATACAGAAGTATCTTTTAAAAGTAGAGGCGGTTTTGAAGCTGGATGTTTTGTTAGCAAAGGTGCTTGGTCTAGTTATCTTAAATTGGAAAAGTATGATGGGAAAAGTTATGTGTGGATTGATAAAGATGATCTTACAACCTTTTATGATTTGCTTTCACAAGCAAAAGTGAAAATGCAATAATCTTCTAGAAAAAAGCTGCAACAGAAAACCAACCTTGGGAAACCAGGTTGGTTTTTTTATGGAATTTTATTTGTCCATTCTATTTTAGGCTTTTTTGAATTTTTTCAATTATTGATTCGAGATCATTTGAAACACCATGTATCATGCTCGTTTGCATTTCCTTATAATCAGCTTTGTAATTCTCCAAGTGTTCAGTTGGAGGAATAATGTTTAATGATTTCAAGTCGAGGGAATCATAATTGGTTGTTTTCACAGGTGTTAATACGCGACGATGCGCAATGATGCTTTCAAAAAGTACGTTGTCCTCAATCGCTGTATTACCAAATTCTGAATTTAGCAATTGATCCAAATCGTAGAAGTGTCTTGACATTCTATAATAGCGTATTTTGTCGGTTGGTTTTTGAAATTCCTCATGAAGTAGTATCAATTTCTCTAGGAATGTTTTTCTGGGGTCAGTAGCAATCACTTCAAATGGCTCTGCCACAAAAGCATCTCCCGGATATTGTTGGTCAATCCAAGATTGGATTTGAACACGTTGATTCGGTTCAATCAGTGAACGTGCGCTTACTTCAATCTTGATATTATTTGCCAAATATGAAACCTCATCAAACAATGATTTGAAATTTACCTGAATCGTTTCCGGATCTTGATCTGAAATTTGATTGTTCTCAACAAATAATTCATAAGATTTTGGATCAACCCCATAATCGGTTAATTGGCTTTCCAATAAGTGCTTCAAATCTCTTGAAACGTATGCATGACATGCACGACGAAGTTTACGGACTTGTCCAGGGTTAAGATTACCGTCAAATCCTAGATACTTTCTATCAATTCCTAAATCAATGTCTTCAGAGAATCGATCGATGAGGTTGAATGCCTTACTAAGTGAAGTGCCTCCTTTGAAAATAAAATGATTTGCATGATTGGAAGTAAAGATCATTCTGAGCATCAATGTGACCCAAACGTCTTTTTCGATCGCTTGAGGTGGCAATCCCATTTTATTAGAGACATCCTGATAGATTCTCCTCTTTTCTTTATCCGGTATTTGCAAAAACTTGATCATAGGGCCTTTTGCATTATTTTACGAATCCATACCGGTGCTAATGGAATATCATGTTCTAGATCTTTACGATCTTCATTTTTCAATAAACCGATTACCTTATTTTCTAATTCTAAATTGATTCCGTTTTGTCCAATTTCACGAAGAGCCTGAATAACCAATCTGCTCGTTTTACCTTTCGCTATTAAATTTTTAGGAGTGGTTTTTTTTAGTTTTATTGTGCGATTTCCAATTTGTATTTCCCTTGGTGCACCATCCGTAAGATAGATTAGTTTCAATGGAATTTGTGTGCTTAATCCCAACAAATTCATGGCATATGTTCCTGTTGGAACAATTTTAATTTTGTCTCGTTTTGCTATCCCTTGCGCAACATCTTCTGCGGTGGGCATTACTTCTCCAATGTACGAACTGATTACGGGACGGACATAAATTCCATGTGCAACTCGTTTAATGCTGCCTTTACTTACAAGACGAACAAGTGCTTGTCTGATTGAATCAGAGGAACCGAATTCCATAAAGTCATCGCCAAAAAGGAGCATACCTCTTGCTTTTGACTTAATTGATTTTTCTATCTTTTCCTCAATGCTTTGCATGACAAACTACCTGTGTTTATTGTCACAAATTTAGCAAATATTTGTGACAGAATTAATGCCATGGAAAACAAAATTAATTTATTACTAAAAACGGGTAAATTATCCTATTAGAAATACATAATTGATTACAAACTCGTTTTTTTTGCGCGCCCCCCTCAGGAAAGCTATTAAGACTTAATCTATTTTATATCAATTAAATACATATTAAAATGAAAGCGTATTTGTCGCAACTATTTACTTTTTTTGCGACAAAATAAACAGTAAACACTAACGAAAATGTCAAGTTTATTGCTCAAAAAACTTGACAAATAGTTTACCTCACCTCACTCAAACCCTTCAACAACTTAATCATACTTAATTTGGGGTACTTTTACCTCAATTTTGAAATTACGTCATTCTTTAACCATTCAAATGCTGATTGTTGGTTGTATTCAATACCAGGACGCAAGAGTGCTTCCATATCACCTGTAAAATTAAGGTCGTTTTCCTTTTCTTCGATATTCATTTCAAATTGTCTGCGAGTTGGAATGTGACCGGATGAAAATTTCATGTATACGTTGAAACTTTCAATGATTTCATCTATTTGAATTTTTTCATTTAATCTTGAGTAATCGAGATCAAATAAATCACGCCCTTTTGTTCGTTGGTATAGGGCTCTTAATTTTGTGCCAAGCAACTCATTGATATTGTATGTCTTGATGCTTGCACTCCCAGTGAACCAATCATTTTCAACGTAAAAAGGAAAATTTACCCAATCAAGTACATTGAAGTGCTCTTTGCTATTTATTTCAATTTTAAGTCTCATTCGGATGTCTTCATACTCTGAATTGAAGCGGTAGTACATTTTAGGGCCATGACCACGAACATCGGTTTTTCTTGGTTCTTCAAAAAATGTAATCACTTCATTAATCCGCTCCATTATTGGTTTTATTGGACCTGGTTTTATTTGAACCAAATCAATATCTTCCGAATAACGAGGTGCTGGATTTAAATAGAGTTTATGCAAAGCAGTTCCTCCTCTAAATGCTAAATTCTCATTCAAAAATGGGTCAGAAAAAATTTCAACGAGTGTTCTGCTAATTATTAAATCTTGTTCAATCTGATCGAAGGAACTCCATGGTGCAAATTCTTGCCATCTTGCTATGTTAGGCCTAGGAATCATAGGTCGTTTTCAAGTTTAATATTAACATCTACTTTCCATCTGTTTCCTGTTTTCCCAGCTTTAATGCCTTTTTTCGGAGATAGTAGAATTGAATAAAATGACTCTTTTTTTAACTTATTGAAGATTTCATCAGAAATAAAGTTGTCAATTTCTAAATAATCCATCAGAAATCCGAACCGTTGAAGTGAACTTTTATGAGGATACCAGGATAATAATTGTATTAAATCATCTTTGGTTATCTCTTGAGATAGCTCCTCAAGATTTGCGAGTATCCTATTTAACCCTCCGATTTTTGAATGATGTTGCACAAGGTCAACAGCTGTTAGCGCAGGAGACGATATTTTAAAGTTCCCAGCCTCTGATTTTTTTTCAATAATATTTCCTTCTGGCCAATTTTCTGTTTTAATAAATCGTAGTTTATTTTTTCCTTTATCAATATCCCTTAGAGCTGGCGGAACGGTAAGAATATAATCTTGTTGAATTTTCTGATGTGAAGCACCATAAATGGCAGCGGCAGAAAATAGACCGACATAGTATTCTTTATTCAATGTTTTAAAAAGCTTTTCAACGTAAAGATGAATAGGCAATTTCATGAGGTTTTGATACCGAGGTGGAATGATGATGTAAAATCCTTGACGAAGATTTAGCACTTCATTCTTTTCTGTTAACCGAATTAATTCTTTCCTAATTGTTGGTTCGGGTGCTTTGCAATTTTCCAGAATTTCATCCCAAGAAAATGAATATTCTTCGTAACTCTGAATTTGTTTAATGTACTCCGAAACGGTCATTTATTTAGTATTTCGTAGCGCAATATACCAAAAAATGGTAATAAACGCACTGAAAAACTAAATATTTTCTATAATCTCACCTCACTCAAACCCTTCAACAACTTAATCAAACTCAATTGCGGATGACAGTCGGATTTGTCGGCACGGAAGGAGACGTGTGTCCAAATACCTGATGCACCATTGAGGGCTTGGGTATTGAGTTTCCACATATCGGGTTGGTAGGTGTTTGGAATGGTGTATTTCTCACAGAGATATTCAAGCAAAGTTTTTAAAGATTCCAATTGCTCGTCTTTGTATTTGTGGAAATAGCGGTGTCCGCGCCATTGCATGCCATAGTCGATGACTTCTTCTTTGGGAACTTCTCTGTTGAATGTTGAATAAAACTTACCGCCTTTTTCGATTAATGCACCCCAATTACAGATTTCAATTCCGATTGATTGTTGGTTTAATTGGGTATTGTTTCGGTTGTGAGTTCCCAGGTGATGCGCCCAATGGGCAGAACTGAAACATTGGTAAATGATCCCTTCGCCATCGATGACAAAAGCTGTGGCTACCCGAACTGGAGTGTAGCCCCAACCGCTTATGACATTTTTTGCATTCGGACCACTGACGGTGTGGTGCAAAACAATCTGTTTTTTGGGATGCACTTCGGGGTAATATTGTGCTTTGGTTAGGGGAAATTGGATGAGGTTTTTGATTTTCATAAATTGATTTTTTAGTTAATTATTCTTTAATGGGATTTTCACCCCTCTGTGTCTCCCCTTCTGCCGCGGCAGACAGGCATGGGGAGAATGATAAAATTTCATTTTCGCTTATCAGGAGTATCGTTTGGGAATGAGATGAGGTTGAACATTTCTCGCATTCGGGAGCGCAAGCGATTTCCGTAAATGGCTTCGAGGTCGGAAGCACTGAGGTTGGTGGTGGCATGGGTAACATAACCTTGGCGCACCATCAGTTCGTAGCGATTCAGGAGGATTTCGGCAATGGTGTTGCATTCGTTTCCATAATACTTCATGTTTTGTTCCACGCCTAAATCATCGAAGCAATAGATTTTTGGGTTGTTGGAATACTTCTGCAAAGTTTGGTAACCTTCTTCGTGAAACTCTGCTGCAACGGCTCTTGTGGAACGGATAAAGAAATGGTTCACTTCAAAAGTAAAGTCAGTCATGAGGGTCATAAGTGAGGTTTTACCGCAACCAATCGGACCTGCTAATAGAATGCCTTTATCGGGATCAATGCTGTACTTTTCATAAAAGTTTTCGCACTTCGTGAAGTACACCACGAGTTTGGAAATGATGGTTAAATCTTCTTTATGAATGCGAAAATGCTTGCCGAATTTCAGACGGCCTCTGTGCTGCAAATAGCGAATTGTATTGTCGTAATCGTAGTTACGAGCTCCTACTTCATCAATGAAGTAGGGCTTCTCCGTTGCCGGGTTATAAGGTTTCTTCATAATTGGTGGGTTTAGCGTGTAAATGATGAGGAGCGAGTTTACCCGCTTTTTCGGATTGGAACTTCTTGCTTCGCAGGATCCAATTTTTTGCAGCCGCTTGCCAGTTTTTCATTTTTGTTTTTCCGACAAGCCAGCCATTGGCTTGGTAGTACAAGAAAAATGGTTCGGCTTCTTCCAATACAAACTTTTGAATTTTAAAAAATTCTAAAACTTCTTCTAGAGAGGGCGGCGTAAAATTGGTTTTACGCTCTCCTTGTTTATTCTGTTTAGATAGTTTATTATTGTTTGTATTGTTTATAGAAGGTACCAGTGCTTGTACCGGTACTTGTTCAGTGGTTGTCTCAGAACTTGTCCCAGTAGTTGTACCGCTACTTGTACCGAATTTGTACATCTTCACGGTGCTGCCTTTCATGGGATTGTGTGAGGGGCAATAGAGAAAGAATCCCCATTGACTTAACTCGGTTATGCATTTGTGATAGGTGTTTTTTGAACCTATTTTAGACAAACGCATGGTGTCTTCCCGATGAATGGAAATGGGATTGTTAAAGCGATTCATGTTCCAGAATTGAAAAAGAGCTAAGTACAAGCTGACGTGACTGGGATTGAGCCGATCGTCCTTGGCGATGCGTTCCATGACGGCTGTCAGGTGTGCGATGTAATTCATGATCGGAAGATGCCATTGTGGATTTTTTTGGATTGAATGATTTTTATGATTTCCTCATAATCATAAAGGATTATCCCACCAACCTTTGAATAGGGCAGTGTTCCGTTCACACGCATGTTGAGAAGTGTGCCTGCAGAAAGCCCGAGCAATTTTTTGACTTCGGATGATTTCATCCATTTCTTTTGCCCAGGAATGCTGCGTTGCTGTTTGTTGAGGATTTCTCTAAACTCGGCAAGCAATTCAGATTTGAATTCTTGCAGATCCTCTTTCGTTAAAAAATTGATTTGCATAAAATGTATTGTTTTGATGTTCGTAGGGCAAAATTGTAGCAGTTTGATAAGTTGTTTTGCCAAGGTGGGATAGCATACATAGAAAAAAATGAAGATTATTTTTGCTTTGGCTATAAACACAAGTAAAATCAGTGTTTTTTATTTAAATTAATTCAATGAAAAGCCTGAAAAGAGCCAAAAAGATGTATGTTCATTACAAACAAAAAAGACTACTTACAGCAACAAGAATGTTACTATATCAGTCGAATAATGGCTGAAAGCCTAGTAATTAAAGGTAAGTAGAGAGAGGTTACGTGTAAGGTTACATGTTTTTGCGTTTACTTATGAGCATCCATTATCATTTCTTGAAATGCCACAAGCATCCTGCTTAGCAATGATTTGTTGTCATTTTTACGATTTTTAATTGCTGATACTGTGCGATATACATCTTTGACTTCAAAGTTTACTATTTGTGAAAAGGCTAAAACAAATCGTTTGAAATCGTTCTCCCCATTATTAAAAACACTCGTGCGGTGCAGAGCAGAAAGCAGTTCTACCAAATCTGTTTTATTTCCTGTCCACTGGAGCTCAGGATAGACAACTTGTTTCCTTTCGGGAATTTCTTCCTCGAAATATTCTTTTGTGAAATCCATAGCCAAAGAATAACCTAATAGCACATCATAACCGGTTGAAAAACCATTTTCTACCTCGGGTATTAAACGAAGAATGTAATCATCTTTTAAATACGCCAAAGTGAAATATTGTTCATCACGATTACTTGATGAACTGCTCACGTAGTAGCGGAAATCACGGAAACGATTGAACTTTTCTTGCATATTGTTCAGGTAATGTTGTTGCAGCTCTGCAACATCTATTTCCTGGTTAATCACTCTTTCAAATTCATATTCCATCAATGTACGACAAGCAAATTTCACTGATAAAATTTTGGGTTTTACTTCTTTGAAGAAGCGTATTTCATCATTCAAACTCTCAAACCCTTTTTCAAGAACTTGGTCTTTCATTTTTTGAAGTGTTACATCACAGAGATCCAGCAACGTAATACACTTATTATGAAAGCATCCTTTACTTTCCCAATGGCTCATGAATTGTTCATGGAACTCATGCGCTGTTTTTTGATACGTATTCATCCTCAATCGATTAATAATTAAGGATTTCATACGCTGACAAAGACGGTCAATAAGTGCCTGTTTGTTCTACACGTTTTAGAGTGAATTTTTGTTTTAATTGCTGCATGTCTTCGCTCACTTTGTGCTCGAGGACCTTCGCATAAATCTGTGTTGTTGCCAATTTTTTATGCCCGAGCATTTTAGAAACGGACTCAATTGGAACACCGTTGGAAAGGGTTACCGTGGTCGCGAAGGTATGCCGAGCAATATGCATAGTGAGTTCTTTGTTTATATTACAAAGGGTGGCAATTTCTTTCAAATAGGCGTTCATTTTCTGATTGGAATTTACAGGCAATAACTTTCCGGATTGAACGCATTTTGGGTGGTTCTTGTATTTGTTTACAATTTCCTCAGCTTGTGGAAGCAACGGAACATTTGAAACGGTATTGGTTTTTGTTCTTCGTGTAAAAATCCAACAATCTCCATCAATTCCTTTGGCAACATCGGTTTGTTTCAGTTTAAAAACATCAATAAACGCATAGCCGGTAAAGCAACAGAAAAGAAAAACATCGCGCACTTCTTCTAGTCGTTCTTGTTTAAATTCTTTGCTATACAATGCCGATAATTCAGCTTCATCTAGAATTTCTCGAATAACAGCGTGTGTGCTGCATTTAAATTGTGCAAATGGGTTTCTCTGCAACCAACCATTTAAAACGGTCTGATTGATTACTTTCTTGACGTTACGGATGTATTTCATTGCTGTATTGTGTGCAATGCCTTCTGTTTTTAGATAATGTTCAAAATCGGTAATGAATTTGTAATCGAGTTCTTTGAGGTAAACGTCCGATCTTTTTATTCGCTTTTTTAAAAAGTCGCTACACTTTTTGTAAACTGTCTCAAATTTGGTGTGTGTGGATTTAACAACATCGGTTCCGATGAGTTCTTTCATCTGGTCGTTGTGATACTTAAATGCTTCCAGGAATGTTTTTTCCTTTTCGGTGTTCCCGAGAAATTCATTTTTGAGTAGATCGGAGGTGATAAACTTTCCAAGGGAGGTTTGCTCAACGTAAATTCGATAAATGGATGTTCGGATAATATCTAACTGGTTGTTGATTATCCGAGCTTCTTCGGATGATCCTTTGACCATACCGGCTGTCTTAATCCATTTGGAAGGTTCGATAAATCGTTTTACGGATAGCTCAGCTCGTTTGCCGTTTACGGTGATACGGCAGTAGATGGCTGCCTTTTCTAATTGCATTCTTGAGGTGTTCAACCAAAAGAGAAGCGAATAGTTTTGTTTCATCTTGTTTTAATTTGTTTGATTTTGTTCACCAATTCACTTTGAAAGGGTGGAAAACGAACATCAAAACCGTACAAATTAGACCAATCTAATCATTTAACTATCAGCTACTTATAGCGTAATTCGGTTAACAAAATGCAAGTATACTACTTGTTAACCGATTTGTTCACTTTTTTTTTGTTAATCTATGAATGAAATGAATAACTCATAAAAACAAAAAACCCTTTAAATCGTTTGATTTAAAGGGTTTTACGTGCTTTTGTGTTTGTTTGAGAAACACTAGAAGCGGTCTGGACGGGATTTCCGTTTCCAACCTTAATATGCTTGTTTATCAGTAAGATAAGTAGTTTTCAAGTATTAAAAAGTAACCGATTTAGTAACCGATATTTTGACTTTTTTTACGTTGATTTGAAAGAACTTTGATAGATTAAAAGTAAGCATTTTATCCGTTCAAAAGTTCATTTTCGTTCAAAATAGAACATTTTGATTTTTAGAGGCTTTAGTGAGGTTAAATTAAGTCTTTACTTAATCGATGATGAACTGCTTGACTGTTTCAATGTCTATTCCAACATACTGTGCGAATTCTTCAATGGTTATGAATTGATAGGATTGTTTGTTGAGGTTTTGCCTGATTGTGTGGAGCAATCTTCGGGCATATTTCTCACTTCTTCCGGTTATTCGCTGTACATCTTTTGGATAGACACATACTCGTTTGGGTATTTTCATACACTATCTATGCTTTA
>VEQH01000132.1 GCA_018883325.1 Flavobacteriales bacterium
GGCGGGTGCAGTGCTTCGTATGACAGTTTTGTGGTAGGTTCAAGTGCAGTTCTTCGATTGAACTTTTGTGCTAAAAACCCGCCAATACGCCAAGCCGCCAAACGTTAGCGGAAACCCTAAGAAAACGGACAAAAAGAAAAAAACTAATGGATAGAAGACAATTTATCAAACAATCGACATTTCTCACCCTTGGTGGTTTGTTGATTCCTTCAACATTATTATCGTCTTGCCGAAAAGAAAACTTATTCGAAGACATAAACTTTGATGGTACTGTAATGATAATTGGAGCTGGTGCAGCAGGACTATATGCTGGATATATTTTAAATTCAAAAGGTATTGATTTTAAAATTCTCGAAGCTTCTAATACCATTGGTGGTAGAATGGGGAAACTAAATGGTTTTGCTGATTACACAATTGACACTGGTGCTCAATGGTTGCATGGTCAGAACAATATACTTGCAGACTTAATAAAAACTAAAAACGTTAAAACAACTCTAGACGAGTCGGAATTATCGTACTGGTTTAACAATCAAATTGTGACTTCACTACCCAAAGATCCTTTTATTTTCGAAGAGGAAAATCTACCAGATGTTTCATTTAAGGATTATGCCCATCAACAAGGTTTCGGAAATGAGTACGATAATATAGTTGAAGCAATAGCAGGTGACCAGGGGGCTTCTGCCTCTCTCCTTTCGGCATATTGGAACAGCAAAGATGAAGAAAATTGGGTTTCTGGAGATGAGGATTTCAAATTTCAAAAATCCTATTTTGAGGTTATCGAAGAACATATCGCTCAACCCATTCTTGATAAAATAGTCCTTAACACTCCGGTTCAAAGTATTGACTATTCATCGGATAAAATTATCGTTAGAGACGTAAATAATGTTTCTCATTTGGCTGACAAAGTCATCATTACTATTCCTATTTCAATTTTAAAACTTAATGAGATTAGCTTCAATCCTGGTTTACCTCCAGAAAAAACAGAAGCGTTTGCGAAATTTGGGATGGGGCCAGGAATGAAAGTGTTCTTAAAATTTTCTTCAAAATTTTATGCAGATGTATTGTACGGAGGCTCAATCTGTGGAGCATATGTTAATGATACAATAGGGAAACTTACATCCGATAACGTTCTATTAGCTTTTGTTATGGGTGATCAGGCTGCTTATCTTCATTCGCTTGGAAGTGATACAGCCATTACAAACGCCTTGCTACAAGAATTAGATTTGATATATAGTGGGCAGGCAACAACTTCGTTTATCGCTTCTGGTGTTTTTGATTATACCTCGAAACCTTTTATAAAAGGTGCTTATGGCTTTAGCACAATTAATATGGGCAATGCTCGGGAAATAGCCGCATTACCCGTTGACAAAAAACTTTATTTTGCTGGTGAAGCAATGAACACAAACGGTCACCATCAAACGGTACATGGGGCAGTTGAATCAGGTTATAACGCAGTTATTAATTTATTGGACGATTTGAAAAAATGAGATTAAAAAAACTATATGGAATTTTCCTGTTGGTTTTATCAATCAACGTAACTGCACAAGAACTGAAATTAGACTTGTCATATAAATACATCTATTCTAAACAATGGGATAGGGCCATACAAACATATAATTTTAGTCGCCCTTTCCTAACTAAAAAGCAACCACTTCTGATGAATGGTCTAAACACTTCTTTGTCTTATGTTTTTAAGAATGAGAAACACTTTAAACATGGAATAAACTTATCCTATTCATATTTCCGAAGTTCCGCAGAAAATGAAAATTTCAACAATTCACTTAATTTGCATTTTATAAATCTAGGCTACTTGCTTCATTACGAAAACCCAGATAAATGGGAAGGAGTTTATTCGGAATTAATTGTTTCATCAACATCAAGTGGACTATTTAGAAATTTAAATGGAGAACCTTTTGAATATGATGAAACTAAATCAAAAGCTTTTGGAACCGGTGGAGATATTCATTTGAAATGTGGTTACTATTTAAAATTGAAAAATAATAGTTACCTAGCTCCATTTTTATCTATTGGATACACACCATATTTATATTCGCCGAATACAGAAGCAGTGATTAACCAAACCAAAGGACTGTTTAATAAAAATTGGACAGGAGTATTAACGACACAAATTGGCTTGTCCTTTCACATAAAAAAGCAAACAAATGACTGAAATAAAAATCATCGACAGGGTAAGGACATCCGCTAACATAGAAGGACTAAACCGAAGCGCAACGCAGTGAAGGTTCGGCTTTAGTCTATTGTTGACAGATGCTTTCGCTAGCCCTACTTTGTGTTGTTATGGGGTTTGCTTTTTAATCGATACATTTT
>VEQH01000041.1 GCA_018883325.1 Flavobacteriales bacterium
ATTAAAAAGCATGGTTACAGAGCGAAAAGCCTTTTCAAATATGGATTAGATTACATTTCAAACATATTACTGAACCCGCAAAATAAGTCAAATATTGATGTTTTCAAATTTTTGTCATGTAGTTAGCACCAAATTATAAGATGTGTTACTTGTAAGTATAAAAAACGGACAATTTAACATTATACAATTTATGATAAAATCATTGCTACAAAAATTTAAAGGGAAATATATATTGAATGAACTTAACAAAGTTCCTGATTTTCATTTTTAAACAACATTAGATTTAATTGATTGTAATCGTTATTCGGTAAATCAAAAGGTTATGAAAAGTTAAATTTTGAGGATATAGCGGAAGTTTATGCGGTACTTAGATGTTAGCAATAATTATAAGAAAATAAACAACAAAAACACACAACATGAAATTTACATATTTTGAATTCAATAATTTTAAAGGAATCACAAATCAACGAATTGATTTATCCAAAAATCCAAATACAAATATCTATACTTTAGTAGGCTTAAATGAAAGTGGAAAAACAACTATTTTAGAAGCTATTAATTTCTTTTCCCATAAACCTGAATCACTAGATGTATTAAAACTTGACAGCTACAAGATTGAAGATATCCATAACCTAATTCCAATCAATAAGCGGGATAATTTTAATGACTCAATTGTAATTGAAGCAGGATTAGAACTTTCTGACAATGACATCAAACAGATAAAAGAAATATATAAAAAAAATGGACTTTTAGTTAATGAATGTTCAAATACGGTTTCCTATACTCAAAAATATTATTTTAAAAATTCAATCCATCAAAAGAATGAAGATAAATCTACTTGGGAATTTTGGGCTAAAGGGAAAAAAAATAATGAAACAGTCGAAAGAAATTTAACTAATGATGAAAATCTTGTTGTAAATAGAGAATTTATTAAACCGAATATTCCTAGTATTCTATATTTTCCAAATTTTTTATTTGAATTTCCAGAAAAAATTTATTTAGATAAAGACATTGATGATGATAAACATCTTTTTTATCAGAAGATAATACAAGATGTTCTTGATTCTTTAAATAATGATACAAATATTAAAGAACACCTTATCGATAGAATCAATTCTGATGATAAAAATGAAAAAAGGAATCTGAATAGTTTACTTGGAAAAATGAACAGTCAGCTTACCAAAATTATTTTTAGTTTTTGGAATGACATTTTTCAGAAAAAAATTAATGATAAAGAAATTGTAATCAATGCAGATACTGATGAAAAAGGTACATTCATAGAGTTTAATATTAAGGATAACGTCGATACATATAGTATTCACGAACGATCACTTGGTTTTAGATGGTTTTTTGTTTACATTTTATTTACTCAATTTAGAAGTTATAGGAAACTCAATAATAACGCATTTTTTCTTTTTGATGAACCAGCTTCAAATCTTCATCCGTCAGCACAGCAGGAACTTTTAAAGAGTTTTAAAAATCTTCATAGTGTAATGTATACAACCCATAGCCACTATTTAATAAATCCAATGTGGCTTGAAAGTACATATGTTGTAAAAAATAAAGGTGTTGATTACGAGAATGAAATAGATTCATTAGCTAAAAACACAGATATAAGTATAATGAAATATAGAGAGTTTGCGAATAAAAATCCTAGCCAAACTAGTTATTTTCAACCTATTTTAGAAATTCTTGAATATAGACCTGCGAATTTAGAATTAGTACCAAAAGTTGTTTTGACCGAAGGGAAAAATGATTTCTACACATTAAATTATTATCAAAAAACAATAAAAGAATACAAAAAACAAATTAAAAGTGTGCCAGGTATTAGCTCGAGTAATCTAACTAATCTTATAAGTCTTTATATTGGTTGGGGAGCAAATTTTGTTGTTTTATTAGATTCTGATAAAGCTGGCATAAAAGAACAGAAAAGGTATATAGATATATTTGGTGACTCAATAAAAGATGTAATAATAACTTATGCTGATATTGATCCTAATTGGATAAATTTTGAAACTGAAAATTTATTTGATATGTCTGATAGAATAAATATTCAGTCTCTTGATTATTCTGATAAGACAGTATATGAAAAGAAACATTTTAATAAGTGTATATTAGAACAATATTTAGCAAATAAAAAAATCTCGTTATCAAAAGAAACCCATAAAAACTTCAAAAAAGTGCTAGATTTTTTGAAAGAAAAATTAAAATAACTATTACTAACATCAAGCATGAATAAAAGCGGGGAAACGAGTAAGTGTCTCGTCATTTATCGCTTGCGAAGTCTTCGTACGGCGAATAGAACGCAGTTCACGAACACCGTTTCATTACATGCTTGCAAACGTTAGCGGTAACTTTAGAAATCATATACAACTTAACAATTAAACGATGAAAGATTTAGATACATTAAAAAAAGTTGCAGTACTTATAGATGCTGACAATGCTCAATATTCAAAGCTTAACAATATAATGTCTGAAATTTCTGTACATGGACATATTGTTGTTAAACGTGCATATGGTGATTGGTCTAGTGAATTACTTAAAAACTGGAAGACAGTTTTAAATGAATTAGCCATTCAACCAATTCAACAATTTGCATACACTACAGGGAAAAATTCTACTGATGCTTCAATGATAATTGATGCCATGGATTTGCTATATTCTGACAAGTATGACGCATTTGTCCTTGTTTCGAGTGATAGTGATTTCACAAGATTAGCATCGCGTTTGAGAGAATCAGAAAAGTTTGTAATTGGTGTTGGTGAAAAGAAAACCCCAATATCATTTAGAAATGCATGTGATGATTTTATTATTGTTGAGAATATTGAAACAATAATTGCAGAACCGATTGTTGTTCAGCCAACTCAGATTTTAGAAACAAATTCATCTGAAGAGATTTCTGTGACTGAAGAGAAAAGTTCGATAGCAGAAAAAAATAATTCTGATATAGAATATATACATGAAGAAACAGATAGTTTAAAAGATCTATTAATTAAGGCATGGGAATTATACAAAGAGGACGATGGTTGGGCAAATATAGCAGCAACCGGTAGTTTTATTAAACGATTAAAACCAGATTTTGACCCGCGTACTTATAAGGCAACAAAATTGCCGGAAATATTGGAGAATATGAATCTGGATTTTGAAATGAAAAAATTCCCGGGAAAAGGAAAAGTTAATATTATAGCATATAGACCCGTACAGAAAAAATAAAAACTACCGCCAACAAAGTTTAAATGCCATAAGGGTTTCAGTGGTATGCAAAGGTCAGAAGTCCGCTTTAACTTTTCGTATAACTTGATAGGAAATCACCCGAAATTCCTTACGGCACTTAAACTAGACCGTTAGTGACAAGCAAAGCGAACGACCCAACAACATATGACAAACAAATATTGACAAATGGAAATTACAATAACAGACACTAAAGACAACTTTGAAAGTTGGTTAAATAAAGACTTTGTAACTGAAGAATTAAGAAAATTAATTACTGACGCTTCAATTCTAATTATCCCTTTTGAAAATCTAAGAGACACTCCAAATCCTTTGCTATTCCCAATTGGAACTGAGGAAATTCTCAGATATTTCAAAGAAAAATTACAGCAAGAACAGATTATTGACATTTGTATAACTGACGAAGATTATCAAGAATTTGCTTTTTATAGTGACTATAAAAGGCTTGGTAATTTTATGGTTAAAGCTGTTGCTGTTCCAATTTTTGTGACAATCCTTTCTGCATATGTTTATGACAAGTATATAAAAGAAGACAACACAAAACCTCAAATACAAATAATAGATAATTCTACCCATACAACAATCGACAATTCTACACATACGACAGTAAACAACCATATAAGCAAGCTGACAGATAAAAAGTTTTTAGAACCAACTCATATTAAATTTTCTGTTACTGTTGTTGATACAGCTGGTTCATCAAAAAACATCAGTTATGAAGGACCAGCAAACGATATTGATTCGGTTTTAAAATCATTGAAGGAATATGAAAAATGATAATGTAGTTGAAAAACTAAATACCATTCATCTTCTAAACTTTTCTCTTGAAGAATTAGATGAACAATTGCAAAACCAAAAGCTAATACTTGTTCGTGACGGACTGCAAGATAAAGCCAAATTAATATGGATTTATCAGACTGTTATTGAAATTCATAAGCTCTATAGAAATGCATTTAAATTACTTAAAGACAAATCATATTATAAAGCTTGGTGTCAACTTGAAAGAATTGAAATAATAATCCATAGCTTAAAGAAACATTTTACGTACGACAAAAACCAATACGGCTTATGGAATATTGAAAAGGCTGTAATGAACTTACAGGTTTTATATCCTTACCGGCTTTTTGGAAGTTCTGAAATCTTAAAAAAGAAGAAAAAATGCAGTGTGTGTGACAAGGAAATTTCCATTAGAAATTCTTGTGGGCATATAGTAGGGGAAATTTATAATGGTGAAATGTGTCATCGAATTGTTACGGAATCTGAAATTTTAGGTATTTCACTAGTTGAAAATCCAGGAAACAAATATTCTGTTATGTTTTTAAAGGATGAAAAGACTGATGAACAAATTGACCAATATAATTATGACGCTATTGACTATTTATTTGACCTAATCAATTCGCCTTATGAAATTTGGAATTTAGAAGTTAGTCAGAGAGAATTGAAGAAAGAAGATTACGGAGATGTTGGAAGAAATGACCTTTGCACTTGTAATTCTGGAAAGAAGTTTAAAAAATGTTGTATAACAAAAATCGGAGAGAAATATCCTCACTATGAATTTATTTTGACCAATCCAACTAACAAGACATTATTGACAAACACGTTAAAAAACAGAAATGTCAGCCACTAACAGTAACTACAAACTTGGAATTTCTTCAATGCTCACTGTCGCCTTCTTTACTTTTCCTCTACCTATTGAGAAACCTTAAACAATCATTGAAGCGAACAATGCCATCTTCTTCATCACTTTCTTGCGTTCTGTTTTTTATAAAATCAATGTTCTTTTGAATAGATGTTTTTATTATCTCACCATTTTCCCAAATCACGATTTGCTTCTCAATATCAGAAGTTCCGAACATTTGATATGTATCATAATACAATTTTGTTCCTACGAATTTCAATTTTACAGAACCTTTTGTTTACTCTCTTGCAGTATCAGAATAAATGGACTTTGCATAACTATCAAATCGATTAATAATGGCTCAAACTAAGATTCTTTTTCTAATTTCATCAAATTGCTTTCTGATTACATCTTTCTTTTCTTTTTCGGGAGCAATCCATTTTACAAAATTCTTCTTACGAACATGGGTGAAACTTTTATTGCTATAACTTTCCTTTTTTCAAGAATTAATTTTTCCCACTAAACATAGCACCAAAAAACAGTAATGCAATTGAAGCAAGTGCAATCCCACCCACCCATTTATCGGCATCTTCGCTTTTACGTATGTTATGGCAAGCAGTGTTAGTGTAGGTTTGGCAATTGTAGCTAATTGGCTTATAACTTTCACCTCTCAACATTTCATTCAATCCAATTTCAATAACTTTTAATGGTGTGTTTGAGCATTTTTCGGTGTAAACGTATAATGGCATTTCTTGTGCAAATTCTCTTACAGTTGTTATATGGGCCTTTCCATAATGATAATGGTTATGCAAAAAATAGCCAATTCCGTTTGCATCAACACCAAGAAAAATACCCGGATGTTTAATTTTTGAAATAGTTCCGATTTTATAACGGAAATAAACCTTGCCGCTATTTTCGTTGAAGTAAATAGTAGTAATACTAACGGTATTGTTTACAATTTCAACTCTGTTGTTGTATAATTTATATGTTCTCATCTGCCTAATTTTTTAAAAGTGTTTTCAAGGTTTTTGAAAGACTTGTTTATATCTTGGATTGCTTTTTTGTTTGTTCCGTTACTGTCTTGTAGTTTTATTCCTTGACCGCAAGAACATTTTACTAATGCTTCATCGGCAACCTGCTTAATGGTAACAGAAATTGACCGTTTACATTCTGGGCAGTCAATTTTTACTGATTGTTTACTTATATCTATCATAGCTTAATGTATAGTGTCCTTTGCTGGAAATGGGTCGTTTCCGTAACTATTTTTATTTTGAATTTTACCATCCTTACCCAAAATGGTTAATTCTGATTGCTGGTTTTTAGCAATCTCTTTTCCGATTTTCAAAGCATCTACTTTAGTATCGGTTTTTACAGTTAATTTACTGTTTCCTTCACCTTTTACGCCCCAACCATTTTTGGTCGGCACAACGTATTGATTTTTACCTTTTGCCATTATTTACCTATTTAAAATTGTCCGTAATTCTTTTTTTGTCTTCATTTTTCTTGTCGTTTTTATGATACAATTCAATGAAAATAATTTTTTGTTCGTTGGGAAAATGTGCATAAACTAATCTCAAACCTGAATTTACTCCTTTTCCTTTCAATGCTTTACAAGCAATTTTCTTCACCTTGATAACACAGGTTTCAATACCCAAATTATCAATACGAAAACTAAATGGTGGACGTTCTTCTGGCTTTTTTTTCAAAATGGTTTTCACTTCTGCTAAATCATCGTTGAGCGTCCTGTATTTTTTTAAAAGGTGCCTCAAGTCCTTATTAAACTCGGCTAATTCATCAATTATCATTGCTCTTCGATTTCATCGTCGTAATTTCTTACAGAGTAGGGTTGTTCTCTGTAAAACGCTAATTCGTAACTTATGTCTTTTCCTTCGTCTGTAACCTCCCAAGGCAAATCTTTATGCGAATAATTGCTTATTGAAGCCGCAGACCAATCACTCATTTGTTCAATTACCTTGTCAATGACATCTTTTTCACTTGCCCTTAGTTCTGTTAAATCAGCTTTCTCTAGAGGCAGATAACGCGTTTGAGGATAGCCATGGTATTCGGTTTTTACTCTTTGCAACTGACCTTTATCAATCATTTGACCAATGATTGAATCTAATTTTTGTGGAACAGGTCCATAAGGTAATTTACGATAGATAGCACCAGTTAAATGTTCCTCATATAATTCATAATAATTGAAGTCAGAGAAATAGAGCAACTTATAAAGAACCGTTTCACCAACATTTGGCTTTCCAGCACAGCGTTCAAGGATATACAATAAGACATTTTCGAGCTTGCTGATTTGTAGTGTTGGCACAGAAATACGTTCTTCTTCTTTCTTTGACTTTTTTTCTTCTTTGCCTTCAAGCTCTAGATTGGCCGAGAAATCCTTAGACATAAAATCGTCCAGAGAAAACTCTAAAATTAAAGAAAATTTTTGCAGTTCAAGAATATCAACGCTTCTGTTTCCTAGCTCAATTTGAGCCAAAGATGGTCGGGAAATTTTGACACTTTTAGCCAAATCTTCTTGAGACAACCCTTTCATTTTTCGAAGTTCGGTTATCCTCTGACCTATTTGCTTTTGTGACAATTTTATATTCATATCAATTTATGTTTCTCTATTTAACTGGATAAAGTTAAGAATTGTTTTAATACAAAACAAGTTTTTGTTTCAAATTAAAACATTTAATATATTTGCTTAATGAAAAGCCAATGCTTTTGCAAGCACGTTACCAAATCACCACAAGCAACGCACAAACCAAAGCTTTGTCAAATAGCTTTCAAAGTCAACGCAAGAAATATTGTTTTTTTTCAAAATTCGCTATCCTTCAAAAAAATAAAAAACTCAATGCACAACCCGACAAAGTCAGAAAAAAATGTAAACTGACAATGCCACTCAAACACAACACAAACAATATTTTACAAGGACGGACTACACAACACTAGCTGCCAACAGTTGTTTTTTCTACGTGGACATCTGTGGTTCTAAAAGTCATAGAATTGCTTGTAGATTTGAGTTCAGCTTGGTCAATTATAGCTTTGAAACTCACGCGCACAAAGCTATGGACCTTTAATGGCAAAGGGCAGATACTGAACAACCACATGATAAAAAATTGTAATAATCCTAAAAAGAAAGTAATATGTTGATACCGAAAAAAATCCATTATTGTTCGCTCAGTAGAGACAAAATGCCAGCAGAAACTATTAAATGTATTGATAGTTGGAAAGATAAAATGCCAGAGTATGAACTTGTTTTATGGGATAAAAACAGTTTTGATATTACTTATGTTCCATTTGTTGAAGAAGCCTGTAAAGTTAAAAAGAGGGCTTTTGCAGGGCATTATATTAGAATGTATGCGATACAAACAGAAGGCGATATTTATCTAGACACCGATGTCTATGCTGTGAAAAAGTTTTTTTGACTCAATTATTTGTACGTAGTTCTACGTATTTTCGGTTGTATAACTACCTGTTTTTTAATGTGTAATGAGTGTTAACTATCAGTAAATCTGGTTTTTATTTAAATTAATAGATGATTTTTAAAAAATAAAAATGAATTCCTAATTATAAATTAAACCAACTTAGTAACAGTTTTAATTCTTCTTGATTTTTGTTAAAATGGGTATTACAGGACATCGAATTTATGCTTACAAACATCCTTTGAACGAAGAGGAAGAAGACAGATTTTATAACCCTTTTCAAAACTCAAAAAAAAAGAAAGCTAAGGATAAAGAAAAAGAGAATTTAGAAAAAGATAACCTAGGAGATGGCAAACAGTACATTTCTTTTATAGCCCCCGAAAAAATAGAGGAAGGCGATCCTGAAGAAAAGGCTTTAAGGTACTTCGATAGTCAAATTTTAGGATTAAATCCGTTCGATTATAGAATGGAAAGAGTTTTAGCTGAATTTAATTGGTCTTTTAAGTACGATGAACAGTTAATTAACAAACCACGAGACATTCTTTTAATCAATTCAACTTTTATAAAACTTCTTGACACAGCTTACATTCAATTTGAGAACGCTCCTAGATTGCGCAATAATGAAAATTTTTTAAAAACAGGAAAACCATTTTCTGAAGAGACAAGAGCCAAACTCATTCAATTAGCACAAATTTATAGCCTTTTAAGTACAACAGATGTACTTTACTTTGATTATTGGGCTAGGATCAAGTCAAGTGTTAAATACGATTTCAATGATGTACGAATTGATAAGCTTGACGAACATCTCGATTTATTAAAAAAATTCCTAAACAATAAACTAGAGATTCTTAATTTTCTAGTGAATAATGGTTATCCTAGCTATTTATATTCAGAGTCAAGTAAAAAGAATAGAGCAGCCAAACTCAAATTCTTCTCTGAGAACATAAACGAAATACCAAAATGGCTGTTTAGTAAATACATCAATTTCAGCACGGATTATCCTTTGGAAAAGTTCGGGAATTTCACCAAAGTTCTTGATATCCTTAATAGTAAGAAGAAAGAATCAGTTGGTACATACATCGATGTCAACTTAGGGACATCCTTAGAGCAAAATGAATTAGTAGATCTTGAAAAATTGTTCAACGAAAACGGTTATTCCATCGTTGATATTTTGGCCTTTTACAATTCATTTACTGAAAATACGTACTTCAAAACGCAGCATTATCTTTTAAAGAGTAGAAATATATTAATTAAAGAAAATGAAAAATATCAAAAACAAGAAGAATTTGATAAACTATTCAAATTCTTAGAAAAAACTTATAATCAAGATTTTGATGAAGCAAATGAGTTAAGAGTTAATGTGGTAATTAGAACCATTAAAAAGTTTAATAAAAGTGTAAAACAAAAGATACCTAAAGATTCAATTCTTCAGCAATTGATCGAATGTAGTCATGACAAAGAAAAAATTCAGAAATTTGTTCAAAATAATAATGCAAATGCGATAGATGATGCATTGGTTCTTCTAATTTTCTTGAAAAAATTGGTAGATAATCCAAAGGATACTATGTTTCAATTGGAAACATTTAACCAGACTCAATCAAAAATTTTTAATGAATTATATTCTTTAGAACCAGATTTAGAAAAAGCCAATCAAATTGATAAAAAGGCTAAATGGCAAATTGTAAAAAATCATGCGGAGGATTTCCCAATATTAGCTGATATTCATTACGATTACAGGAAATTGAATAAAAATAATAAAAGTGATTTTAAGGCATTTATTATCGACCATATCCAAAATAAACTTCAAAGCAATTCTTATCTTAAAAACGAATTAAATGATGATCCAGAACTGATTTGGAAACTTCCTATGATGTTAGAAGTTACAAAATCCGAAAATGGCATTTATCCAACTTCCAACTCATTTCAACTCATAGATGCAAAACTTGAAAACCTAGCAAATCAAGAGTTTTGGAAAAACATTGAACTTGCTGCCTTAAGTATAGGTTTAGGTGTGGCAGGATTTTTCACTGCAGGAACAACCTGGCTGGGTATTGGTGCGCTGGGAGGAAGCGTTTTAATTAGTGGCTATGAAGTAGATCGAACCATTGAAGAATATCAATTCATAGATAATGCAAGAAACACTTCTCTAACAGCTGCTTACGACATTAGCAAACGTGAACCAGAATTGTGGCCTGTAATTTTAAGTTTTGCAGGCATGTTGATAGATGCCGGTGTTTTCCTGCAATCGGTTAACAAATTCTTCTCACCTGCAGGCAAACTTATGCAAGCTTCGACAGAGGTATTTGAGTTTACAGAGGAAGTTACAGCCAAATTTCTAACCCAACTTCGAAAAATCGAAGCGAACTTAGATAATCCAGCTGTTTTTAGGGCTTCAACTGAGAAATTATACAAGCTTATCGGTAAAGGAAGATTAGCAGGAAACCCAGACTTTGAAACATTTTTAAAAAATTTACAAGATCTATTAAAAGTTGCAAAACCTTCCACAGCAGTAACAACTAAAATTAGTTTATTACTCACACAAGCACGCATTTTTGGCGATGATTTTGTGGAGTTGATGGATGGTTTTGCGGGTTATGGTTTGAGAAATTTCTTTTCAAAAAACGAAAAAGTAGCTACTCGAATGCTACGAGCATTAGCTGGAAAACCAAAAGTAATTTTTCAGTACTCTTTAGAAATGATGTTCGATGAAAAATTCCTTGCTTCTATTGAGAAAATTGCTTCAAAAATTGATTCAGACGAATTGTTTGAGCGTTGCCTCATCTATCTTAGCAATGTAGAACGAACTGGTTTAGCTGATTTGAGCAAAACACTTTCGAAATTAGATGAAGCCGGTGATGTTGGTGAAGAATTAGTAGAAGAGATCATTGTCAACCCTAAGATTCGGAGAATTTTCAATTCAATGGACGACCCAAAAGAACTAGTTGATTTATGGCATAATTATTACAAAACTAAGCCAACCCAATCTTTCTCGGAATATGTAAGCTTACAGTTGAAAACAAGAGGGAAAAATGCTAAATTTGGAGGACGTTATTTGGAGGAGGGGGAGAATGTTGAACAAAGTTGGAAAACAATTCAAAAAATAACAAATAAATACCCATTAGAAGGCATGCCATCTGATGGTCAGTTTTGGGGTGTAGCAGAAATTGAAAATGGGGTAATCAAGCAAATATCTAATAAAGGAAATACTTTTAATAATGTTGATTTTGTTGTAACAACAAGTGGGGAATTAATAATTGGGAAAAAGCATCATTATTTAGGTAAAGCAATTGAAGTTGAAGCAGCTGGAACAATTAAAATAGTTAAAGGTAAAATAAAGAAAATTACAAATTCATCTGGACATTATTTCCCAAGTATAGAAGAAACAAATAAATTTCCTGAGATATTTAGACAGCTTGGATTAAATACAAAGGGTGCTTCGTTAGAAATAATATATTTAGATGATGCTGGAAATCTAAAAACTGAAATAAAAATTATATCAGAATAATTATGAATGAAATTGAATTAGCAAAGTATATTTATGATTCTGCACCTTTAAATAATGATAGAAATCTTAATGAAATAAAGGAGAAAATAGAATCACTTTCAATTAGTCAAAGATTAAATTTTTTAGTTTTTTCTTTTCAAAACTATGATATCAACCATAATAAAGAACTATGTTTAGCTCATACTAATTTATGGAACAACTTTGATGAAATTCATTGGAAAAAAATGATTTTAGAAATGTTTCAAAGAAAACTAAAATTTGAAGAAAGAGATTTGAAGGACATAAATACTGGGCTTTATTTTAGTGTCTTTTTGTTAAATGAAATTATTGGAGTATCTCCTTTTGATTATATTTTTAAAGATTCTAGTATAAATGAAATAGAAAAGGAATACTTTGTTAACTATTTAAAGTTTTATGGTGAAGTCTTTTTAAATTACAATGAAAGAGAATTAATTGGAGATATTGTTGATTTTTATGACTTAAATGCATTTATTGATATCGTAAAAATGAAAGAAAATCTTTTAGAAAATTCAATTTTTGAGCAAAAAATCAGTTATTCTGACTTAGTAATTCGTTACCTATCTGAATATGAATAATTGAATTTTTTTTAACTTTTATTCCTTTTTTTCATTGGGTTGCAAAAATTCAACAAAAAACGAAAAAGTTACCATTCGTTTGATAAGTGCATTGGCAGGAAAACCAAAAGTAATTTTTCAGTACTCTTTAGAAATGATGTTCGATGAAAAATTCCTTGCTTCTATTGAGAAAATTGCTGCAAAAATTGATTCAGACGAGTTGTTTGAGCGTTGCCTCATCTATCTTAGAAATGTAGAACGAACTGGTTTAGCTGATTTGAGCAAAACACTCTCGAAATTAGATGAAGCTGGTAAAGTTGGTGAAGAATTAGTAGAAGAAATCATTGTCAACCCTAAGATTCGGAGATTATTTAATTCAATGGACGACCCAGAAGAATTGGTTGATTTATGGCATAATTATTACAAAACTAAGCCAACCCAATCTTTCTCGGAATATGTAAGCTTACAGTTGAAAATTGGTGAAAATGTAGCCATTCTTACAAAGTTTCCCGATTTTTTAAGTTGGTCAACATTACAAAAAAACCTTGCGATTATAAAAGATGCTGATTCTTCGTTGTTTAATTTAATTAATAATAGTAATTTTCTATCGAAAAACAAGGAACTCCAAGAGGCATTGAACACACATTTAAACATGGACTTGATTGGAAGTACTAAAATGCTTCAGAATGCCCGTGCAAAGGTCATGAAAAAGTTGAACCAGGTTTTGGGTGAAAATCTAAATAACGTGGATGAATTACTTGAAGTGTTACAAAATGTGAAAAACCCAGCGTCTTATGGAAGCATTGGATTATTTTAGCACGATTAATTACCAATAATTCCCTAAGTTTTGTATTTGTTTTTGTAAGTATAACTACGTATAATAACTGGGAATTTTACCTATTATTTTGATGATTTATTTAATTATATACTTAATTATTAAGTGTTTAAGTGTGGGTCTATTCAATGGTTATTTTGAAAAAAATATCTTTCAAATTTTAGTCATCTAATTTTACAGTTTCAATATGTAAGTAAAATGAATGTAGATGCAATTAAACCTGGACCAAAACCCAAAAAAGATGATGGTGGACTTGACCAAAGAAGACGCGTTTCGCCTCCAAATGTTCCAAAATACAATCCACCACTAAAGCCACACAAGCCTAAAGATAATTCCTAAAAATAAAACTAAATGCAGAAAAAAATCATTTGTATTTCCAATTCGGGAGAAAAAGGAAAAACAGAATCTTTGCGAAATCTTGCTACAATTTTAATTAACAATCAAAACATAACTTGCATAAAACCTGAAAATAGAATTTTAGCAACAAACGGTGATTTTAGAGCTGTATTTGAAATTGATGGAATTATAATAGGCATTGAAAGTCAAGGAGATCCTAATACAGGTTTAAAAAATAGATTGACTAAACTATTCAATGATTACAATTGCCAAATCATTGTTTGTGCTTCTAGAACGAAAGGGGATACTGTTCATGACGTTGAATCCTTTGCAAAATCAAATGAATTTCAAATTATTTGGTCTTCAACCTATGAAACTACTCAGACTAGTTTACAAATACCTTTAAATCAACAAAAAGGCCAACACTTGAAACTATTAATAGATATGCTAATTGAACAAATGAAATAAGGATTTAAGCTATTCAAATTTCCTTTTCAATCTTTTGAAGTTTTAGTTTTCTGTAGAAGATTAATACAAACTGAAGTTTTTTTTGACATAATTTTTTGTACGTAGTTCTACGTATATTTAAGTTGAAATATACCCAAAAAATATCACGGTATTTCTATTTAAGTGTTGATTATCAAATAAATATGTGAATTATCGTTTGGTTCGCTATGTATAAAAAAAATATTTTTGTTTTTACTTTCTTACATTTATCCAAATAGAAATTAGCACCATATTATAGTATGTGTTATACGCAAGTATAAAAAACCGACACAACGACAATTTAACATTAGACAATGAGCAACAAACGACTTTATATTATAGGAAATGGTTTTGACATTTTTCACGGTGTAAAATCAAGATACAGCGACTTCAAAGACTATGTTGAAAAAAACGACAACGACTTATTTGAAGCACTTGAAGAATATTTTAACACTGATGAGCTTTGGTCTGACTTTGAAGAAACACTTGCTTACATCGACACAGACAAAATAGTTGATGACGCTTCGGACTTTCTTGTTTCGTACGGGGCAGATGATTGGAGTGATGCATATCATCACGACTACCAATACGAAGTTCAAAGAGCAATTAATGTAGTAACAGTAGCACTTAAAGAACATTTTACTAAATGGATTTTAAGCCTTGACATTCCTAATAAAGTTAAACTAAAACTTCCAGCAGCTTCTCTTTATCTCACATTCAACTACACAGACATATTAGAGCGAAATTACAAAATATCACCATCTAAAATTATTTACATACACAACAAAGCTATTAACGAGTCATCAACTTTGATTTTGGGACATAGTAGGCAACCAACACCCGACAACTCCTTCGACAATGAAGTTGATTGGGAAGACCAAGATGTTCGTGTTTCGGAAGGTAATAGAATTTTAGACAACTATTTTGAAGAAACCTACAAGAATACAGACACGATTATTAAAGAAAAACAATCTTTTTTTGGACAGTTAAGTAACATCGAAGAAGTCTTTGTTCTTGGACATTCAATATCACCAGTTGACATAAAGTATTTTCAAACTGTTTTTAATACTGTTTCCAAAAACGCTACTTGGACAGTTTCTTATTACAGTGACGACCAAAAAGACAAACTAACTGAAACACTTATTTCAATTGGAGTCACGGTAAACAAAATAAATCTTGTAAAACTGATAGATTTATGAGAAAAACTGGCTATACATGGGTTTGGCAAAAGTGGTGGTTCAGTGCTCTGCAGACACATTTGTGGTTAATCAAAGTTTGGTATCCCTCATCAATATTTGTGGTGAAAATTGCAGTCTTCGTCAATCCCGAAACCGTTATGCAAAATATTAAAAAAATACAACATGGCTAAAACTATAGAAAAACCAAATAACAAAACATGTTTCATCATTTCTCCCTTAGGTAATGATGATTCTGAAACAAGAAGAAAAGCTGACGGTTTGATTAATTCTGTAATCAAACCAATTCTTACTACGGCCGGATACAAAGTAATTGCTCCTCATGAAATAGATACACCTGGCTCTATTACGAGACAAGTTATTCAACATTTATTAGAAGATGAAATTGTAATTGCAAATCTGACAGAACTTAATCCAAATGTTATGTACGAATTGGCTGTTAGACACTCAAAAAGACTTCCTGTTATTTGCCTAGTTGAAAAAGGAACCAAACTCCCTTTTGATATTGCAACAGAACGCACAATTTTCTATGAAAATGATATGGCAGGTGTTGAAATTTTGAAACCCAAATTGACTAAGGCTATAAAAGAAGCAATTGAAGAAAAAGAGCCAGACAATCCAATATATAGAGTAGTAAGTGATAGTATAATGAGGGAGGTTGCTGCAAAAGATGACGCACAGTCATATATTCTAAACAGACTTGATGAAATTACGTTTCAAATTAATCGACTTAGATATTCAAATGATGAATCTCCCAGAAGACAAAGAACTAACAGAAATCTAAAATTAACTGCATCCAAAAATGGTGAAATATTAAGCCAAGATAAAATCTTAGATGAAATTCTCACGAAAACAAAAGCTGAAATAATGTCAATTAAATTCGAACCTGAATCAAAGGATGAGACAAAATTGACACTGGAATTTGAAGTACTAGGAGGAAGAAGAGATGCTGAAAACATTATTGACAGCTTCATTGAGCAAGGTTATAAGTTGGACAATGTAGTAGTAAACTAAAAACATCGCATAACAGCACCAACCCAAAAGTCGCGTTTCAGTGTTTAAATCAAACTTTGTGCTTCTATCAAATGTATTGCTGGCAGACAGTTTTCGTCTCCGAAATCGCCAACTTCTTTTAGCTGCAAAACGTAATTGCATTTTTTAACAGACCCTAAACTCGACAAAATACATTTAACGAAACGACATAAAATATGACTGCAATTTTAATTATAGCAATAATCATTTTGGTTATTCTTTGGCTAACAAATCGTAAGAAATTACAAACTATAATTAACGACCTGACAAACAGTTTGGCATTTAATGAAAAGGAAAGAAAAAATTTATCAGACCAACTTACAGACCTAAAACAAAATAGTATTGTTCTAACTGGACAAGTTTCAGACCTTGAACATAAAAATGCAGCACTAAATAAATATCAAGGTGTTGTGGACACAGAATTGAAAGCAAGGGAAATTCTTTCAGATGCAGAAAAAAATGCAAACTCACTTATTGATAACGCTAAACAACAACTAGAAACTGCAACTTCAGAAGCCAATGAATTAAAATTGCAAGCACAGAAAGAACTTGACCAAGCTTCTATTTCAGCGAATACAATTAAGACACAAGCAAATATTGATGCAACTGTATTTAAACAAAATGCAGTTGCACAATTAGACAACGCTACCAAAGAAGCTAAACTAATTATTGAACGAGCAGACAAGAAAGCACAAGAAATTGCAGGTGACGCCTACAAAGCAATGCAAAATGCAACTGAATTAGAAAAAACAGCAAAGGCAATGAAGAATATTATTGAGGGTTATGGCGACAGATACTTAATCCCGACTTACAGCCTACTTGACGATTTAGCAGAAGAATTTGGACATACAGAAGCAGGAGAAAAATTAAAATTTTCAAGAGAAAAAACTCGTTTAATGATTAAAAACGGGACATCTGCTAAATGTGATTATGTAGAGGCAAATCGGAAAGAAACAGCAATCAATTTTATTCTTGATGCATTCAATGGTAAAGTTGATTCTATACTTTCCAAAGTAAAAAAAGACAATTACGGAACTTTAGAACAAAAAATTAAAGATGCTTACCAAGTCGTAAACAACAATGGTAAAGCGTTTCGTAACGCAATCATAACACAGGAATATTTAAACGCAAGAATAGACGAATTGAAATGGGCTGTTATTACCCAAGAATTGAAATGGGAAGAACAAGAAGAACAAAGAAGAATAAAAGAACAAATAAGAGAAGAAGAAAAAGCCCGAAGAGATTTTGAAAGAGCAATAAAAGAAGCTCAAAAAGAAGAAGAAACTTTAAAGAAACTAATTGAAAAAGCTCAAAAAGAAGTATCACAAGCAAGCGAAGATCAAAAATCTAAATATGAAGAAAGATTAAGAGAACTTGAAGGAAAATTAAAAATTGCGGAAGACAAAAATCAGAGAGCAATTTCAATGGCACAACAGACAAAATCTGGAAACGTTTATATTGTTTCTAATATTGGTTCATTTGGGGAAAACGTTTATAAAATTGGAATGACAAGACGACTTGAACCTCTTGACAGAATAAAAGAATTAGGAGATGCAAGCGTTCCATTCGAGTTTGATGTTCATTCAATGATTTTCAGCGAGAACGCACCTGAACTTGAAAGAGAGTTACATAAAAAATTTCTGCGACTACAAATGAATAAAGTAAACCCAAGAAAAGAATTTTTTAAAGTAACACTTGCTGACATCAAAGCAGAAGTAGAAAGTATGAACATAATCGCTAAGTGGACAATGACAGCCGAAGCGCGACATTACAGAGAAAGTTTAGTAATAGAACAAGCAATCTCAAATGACAAACAAAAGCAACTTGAATGGGAGCAACATCAACTGCAAATTGACCCAGTAACAATAGAAACAGACGAAGAAATTGACACTTAGCAATGACTCCTGAAAGAATCACAGTAACTAACAGCAACTTAGTAAAATAAAAATGGCAAGGTTCTCAGTAAATTTGCAAGTCTCGTTTTCATTAATGACTTCGTGGTAGCTTGACAGTGTATAGCTCCGAATATCGCCACTTTACTAAGCTGCAAAACATTAGGATGCATATTAAGGAATGAAGAAAAGACCTACAACATATACGACAATAAGAGAAATTGAAATAGATTTAGATATTGATGTTGTCTTGTTGAATTCGCGGATTTTTACTACAAAAGATTTAAGCACAGTTGATAATCGTCAAAAATCAGAAAAAGGCAAAAAGTACTTGTGCATTAGTATTGAAATTCAACTTGATGATTTTGAATCCGTTTCTGACAGTGCCGCATACGCAAGACCACGTTTTTTAATACTTTTAGGTATTTTGACTTTCTTGACACAAGAATTATTTACACCATTTGAGTTTTATAGTAAATCAATAGTGGTAGGAAATCTAAAAAAAGGAAAACGAATTATATTCAAATTTAATAAGTCAAACTACTTATCTGACTTCAATAAAATTGCTGCCTTTTCAGAATCTCACACTGAAAATGAAAAAAGACTTTTCTTTTCTCTGATAGATCGATACAGAAAAGCGCTATACTTAGAAAACGAAAGTGAAGAAAGTATGATACATGATGATGAAGTTCTTCTTTCATACTTTCACATTCTTGAACTGCTCTCAACAAGATACTATTCTAAGCAAAAACAACTAGCAACCAAATCAATTAAGCAGTTTTCAGAGAATATACTTAAAGACATTTATTTACTAGAAGGCAATCATCTTCAATCAGAACAAAGTTCCAAATGCAAACTCATTGAAAGTATTTTCATCTCTGAATTGCCAGTGGCAAGTAAAATAATGTTCATGTTTAAAGAACAAGGTATTTTAACGCACCGTCTCAAAGCTTTCATTTCAGATTTAGTAAAGGATCGTAACTCAGTTGCGCATGGTAGACAAGTTTATCAGGAAAAGGTTATTTTCCCAGTACCTCCTTTTTTTCCGTTGATTAGAAATAGAGAATATTCTTTTGATATACTTAGAATTTTATCTGGTAGGTCAATCGCTTCATTTTTAGACCTAGATTATTTAAAGGAAGATTGGGCCGATTTGGACTTGCCACCTTCCATTGATGAGCTGAATAGATTTATTAGTGAAAAGCGATATGATAAAATTAAAATTGCCGATTTTTACGCTGGCATTGACAACGACATTACACCATATATAATTGAATACTATTTGCTAAGTAAAAAACTGAAAATAGAAAACGCTATTGCTGCTCTATCTGACATTATTTTGAATTACAGAAAAAATAAAGACGAGATAACAAAGATTGTCTTGTCTGTGTTGCTAATTGTTGACAAGGCAAATGGTGAGCTAAAAAACAAATGCATTGAAATCATAAAGCTTTCTTCTGAAAATGGCTGGTTGCCTGACTTAAAAATGCGAGATTTATTGTATTATCTTGAATATTTAGGACACGAGCCAAAGACATTTAGAGCAATGATAACAAAACGAGAGATAAGATAAAATACGACCGCCTAAAAGAACAAGGTGAAAAAAAACATACGCAAATACATAGTTGTTTTGGTAGTTGGAGAGATAAACCACAAGAGTAGGACAGTTTCAGTAAAAAAGTGAAATGGAAATTGTCAAAAAATAATTTTTTCACGAACAATATTAGAGACATCACTTGAATAATTAGTATTGATTTCTTCCTAAGATCAATTCGCATTTAATTCATGTTTCGAATCTTTTTTCTGTACGTAGTTTTACGTATTTTTAAGTTAAAATACACCCAAAAAACATTCTGTTTTATTTTATTAAACGTTGATTTTTAGATTGTTAAATGTAATCGTGCAATAACTCTTTACATGTAAAAAAAATATTTAGCTTTTTACTTTCTTAGATTTATGGAAATAATATTTTTAACTCAATGACACTTCATTACGATTATTTCTCTGGGCATTTATACTCTGTTGAAACTTCATTAAAGAAAAGCGTTGCGGTTTATACAAGAAAATACTATCGTGTAAAAATCGGTATTACTAATAATCCAGAACGCCGTGCCAAAGAACATGCACGAAACGGCACATGGAAAAGGATGATTGTGAAATATTATACAACTTCAGTTAAATACATCAATGACATGGAACGTATTATAATTTCACATCATTGGGATCGAGTTGAAAACGAAGTTGGAGGTGGTGGCGGTCCAAACGGAAGAGCGCCTTATTATTTGTATGTGTTGGTAGAGTGAGGGAGAGGATTATTAATTTTTAATGTATGATTATGAATAAAATTAGTTTGAGTAAAAGTGTTTTTGTAAGTAAAGAAAATCCTCATTTAAGTGTTGATTTTTATGAGAAAATTTGCGGTGAATGTTACAGATTATTAAAGAATTACATCAATCCTCGCAGTAATGAAGAGAATGTTTTGAATAGTATTGATCAGAAGAATATTGTAAACGCAAGATTAAGTTTAATTCAATTCATAAAAAGTTATTATGTTGCTAATGATGTTGTTAACGAATTTATTCAATGTCGAGCAAACAAAACAATTGAAGTTTCAATTTCAAATATTGAAATATTGAAAGCAGATTCAAAATGTTATAACTGTGAATTTATTATTCATTTTATTTCAAAAGAATTTTTCTTCCATGCATTTGTTGGAAATAGTGTTATTATTTCTCAAAAGTACAATGGAACCAATACAGTTATTGTTGATTTTGATAATAAAGAGGTGTCGGTTGAGTCTGTTATTACAAATGAAAATTCGAATACTATTGCCGTATAGGAATAAACATGAGAAGACAAGCAATTTTAATTGGAGCGCCAGGAAGAGTAAATTCGGGGAAATTTCTAAAAGGTGTTAATCTTGATATCAAGAATTACATTAAGTTTCTCTTTTCTCCTTCTGGTGGTGTTACATGTACAATTCATTTGAATTTAAGTATTTATCAAGGTTGAGCAATCTAAGAGATTTAAAGGTTGGTAGATCATTTTTTTGCTAGTCCATTGCTTTCAAGAAAACCGAGTTAAACATTTGCTTTAATAAATAGAGATTTAAATTATAAGTGCTATTATCGCTGAAATGGGATTTATGTTGTTCAATTGATCAGCCTATCTTTGCGCTCATTTTATTTTTGAAAAGCGATAAATTATAGCTTTGTGAATAACCTATTTTAGAATCAATGTTATAAAGTAATAATCACTAAAATCACCATTCGAATGGAAAAATTGAACGAGAAACAAATCAAGAATCGCTGGGTTGAAATAAAAAAGCAGATCAACGAAAGACAATTGCTTGCATATCGTGTTGGAATCCCTTTGGAAGAATGGGATAAATATATGTATTCGCTTCCTGAAACAGAAGAAATCAATCGTATTTATTATGCTATACAAGAGGACAGAACAATAAAAACTTCAAGAATTAAACAAGGTCTTTCACAAATAGTTGGTTATCGAGAAGCGAAGGAATTTAGTAGAAAAAGTGGTGTTTCTGATACAGCAATAAGAGATATTATTGAGGGTAAAAAGATTATGGCTGGGTATGATATAATTAATCGATTGGAACTATTCTTAAATACTGTTTTGGATGATTTCCAATTATCGATTGAAAATCCTTTGACTGTAAAATCGTATTCGCGAGATTATTTAGGAGAAATTTCTAGTGATATTAATAAAATAGCTAACAGACTCCAGTATTACTGTTATCAATTGTCTGAAATGGCAAGAACTCAAAAGACAGATATTGACTATTTTACTCAACAAAATTTGGCTCCGTCCAAAAACTTGCACAGACACATTGAAGAACTAACTGAACTTGAGAGCAAGATTGATTTTTTTTGGAACACGTATGTTGAGAAAAAATAAATTCATTTAAATCCTCCTCTATGCTACTTGGTCTAATTAATGATAAAAACAGAGCACGACCTTCTTTTACGGGTCAAAGAGCTATTTGTCCTTTTTGTAAAGGAGAATTGATTGCCAAATGTGGAGATATTTATATTAACCATTGGCAACATAAAGCTTTATCTGATTGTGATTCCTGGAAAGAAAATGAAGGTGAATGGCACAAAGCATGGAAAGCAAACTTTCCTGAAGAAAACCAAGAAGTAATAATTACAGTTGGATCTGAGAAGCATATTGCTGACGTTAAAACAAATAAAGGGACTGTAATTGAATTTCAGAATTCCTCAATATCTTCCAATACAATTGCTATTCGAGAGAATTTCTATGGTAATATGGTTTGGGTTGTTAATGCAGCTCTTTTTGTTGAAAATTTAAAAATTCGAAGTGTTGTAACTCATCAATTAAAATTTAATGAAAATGCTTTTGCACATGAATTAGATGGCAGTGATGCATTTTATGATGAATCTATTCAACGTTATAAAGAACAAATTAGAGATGACAAGAAAAAAAATCAAAGTATTCAATGGAAATTGGATTCTGAAAACGGTAATTTGAAATCGTGCTTAGAAGCATCTCAATCATTTGATAATTTTTATGAAGAATTCATAGAGAAACTTTATCTTTCTGCTTTATTTGAAAAAGTTCCGATCAGAAATATTCATGAGTCAATTCCTGATGAGTTAAAGGAAAAGTATAAAATGTGTTTAACTGAAATTCAAAGCTTATCGAATGAAAAAGCTGAATCGGAGAATTGGTTAGATGTCTTTTCAAAGTATTCCGATTTTCATTCAGAAGAAATTGATTACAAAATCATACCTGCAACCGTTTCGTTTAGTTCTGACAAATTTGCAAATATCTACGCGATTAAAAAAAATGAATTATCAACCATGTTTTCTAATGTGATATCCTTTAGAAGCAAAACAGATTTTGATCGCTTAAAGAGTAATCCGAATTATTATTTTATGACTAAAAAGGTTGATTTTGAAGAAGGAAGAAAAAGTAAGATATCCAATTTACAAGATCAACTTGATTTATTGAGCCAAGTTAGAATTGATTTGAATAATGAAATTAAGAGCATCGCGATTAATCAACTTGAAGTTTGTTCCAATGCTTGCAAAAATCGTATTAAGGAATTAAGTATGGAGATTAAAAAATACGAAGAAATAATAGGGAATTTAACAGAAAGTATTACTAGCGCAGAGAAGAGCAAAGTTGAGGATCATGAAAAGATACTCAAAACTTTAGAATTTAAACAAAACGCTTCGGATATTGAGATTAAGAGAAAGTATAAAGGTTTATATCTGTTCGAATGGAAAAATGAACGTAAGAGTTGGAAGGATTCCCAAAAAACAATTTATTTTGATATTGGTAAAGATTATCTATTCGAGATATACCAGGAAGGATGTTTGAAAAAAATTGATAAACAAACTTTTATTAATTCACACTTAATTTAAAAAGGTAAAACAGCCTTGAGCGTTGTCGTGTTGAACTTTTCAGCGCAGCGAATAATTTGAAGTTTACGGAAGTAGTGAAGCTTGTTTAAGTAGTTAGTGGTTATGGAACATAGATTGCAAAAGGCATTAAACCTCCAAATTTTGAACGATTTGGCAGCTGAGCATTGTTAAAGCGGCTGTTCTATAAAACTATATTTTACGAGAGTTAGCGTAGAGTTTCCGAGAATATCTTTTGTTGGAATAAAGCGACGTTGAAAGCCATGAAGATGGGGTAGAGTAGTTGATGCAGACGACAAAGGACGAGCAAGCAAAGAAATTAAGGATCCTCCAAAAATAGACCAGATAGCTATAGGGAATAAACGATTGGCATTGTGAACGATAAAAACAAGAATAGAGAAACAGGGCTTTTTAGTATTCTTGGAGGTCGAAAGCAGAGCTTAATTGTATGTTTTATGAAAGAATGAGAATCAAGAGGATCACTCAGTTAAACCATCCCACTAAGTGTTAAATACTAAAAATTTATAGTATTTTTCATATTCTTAATAACGTTGTTACATAGACACTTTTTTAGTTTTTTTTTAAGTATTGGATTAATTGTTTTATTAAATAAATTGTGCCTTTGATTATTAATTTTGGCAGAACAAGTCTTGTGTCTTTCATTTTGAATTATGGAAATATTTTGGTGTCAGAAAATTTTTAAAAAAAGTAGGGTAGTATAGTATTTAATTGGAAATAAATAGAGTTATTCGGGTAGGGGTGAGGTGAAAAGGAAAAAAACAAGAGTTCCTTATTTTAAGAAACTTTTATGTTCAAAAAAGACGAAAACAATGGAACTAAAAAAACGGATTTTTTCTTCAGTAAAAAAAATCGAGACTAAAAAATGTGCTTTTTTTTAAAAAAGTTCTGCGATTGATGAGTTTTTGTTTAATAATTATTTCAAACTTTGTTTCGTTTCACAACAGCAAGAAATCAGGTAGTTTTACGGTAGTGTTTTAACATAGGCTAGTCAATTTTTTTGATATTTAAAATTATATCAAAGAAAGATGATACTTTATTTTTGAAAATCATTGTGAAAAGATGTACTTGTGTTATGTATTTAAAAATCAATGTGTATTAATTGAAATAAATCTATTTTAGAATGGAAAACTGGTGTTTTTACCAAAGAAATTGCGTAGAACTACGTACAATTAATTAGTTTTTTCGAGCATTAGGCAAATGCTGATTTTTTTTTGTTTTAGCGAATCATCATCAGCTGTAATTGTTTAGTTATTAGAATTGCTAATAGTTCTAATATAATATGTGATTTTTTCTAAAGAGATTCTTTACCAGACATTAGAATAATAAGAATAGTTTTCTGAATTTGTTATCTAAAATTAAAGTCCTTTTATGTTTCACTTTTGCTGTACGTAGTTCTACGCGTTTTTTAAAGTAAAATCCCTCTCTAATTAGAGCAAAATAGTTGTTAAAGTAATGATTACCAGTAATTATTGTTTTAGATATGATATAATCGCTATTGGTAAAAATTATTTCATTTTTTTCAGCTTTCTATATTTATGGATTATTTAATTGAATATACCACATCAAAACAAATTGTGTATGAATGCAATTATAAAATTGATTTAAAAAAATGAAAAAACTAGAAAACGAAAAAGTGATTTTGACTTCAAATAATGACAAGATCATTCTTACCGATCATCGCATTCACATGAAAGTGAAAGATTGGGGAATTGATTATTCCATAGGAATATTTTTGGAGGACATAAGCTCCATAGAAGTGAAGTATAAAAGTAGCTTGATTTTGCTGTTGGCGGGAATTATTTCCATTGTTGGAAGTGTGTTTTATGGCTTGTCAGAAAATCAAAGTAACATAATGGTTTTGGGCTTAATCTTAGGTTTGATTCTATTAGCTTTCTGGTGGTTCAGTCGTCAGCATATAGTTTCCATTAGTCCAAATGGTGGTGCAAAATTGAATTTCTCCATCCAAGGTTTCGATGCTGAAAAAGTGGAAGATTTTGTTTGGAAGGTGAGTAAAGCGAAGGCGGAGAGGGTGAGGAATTTTTAATGTTTAATTTTTAATGTTTGATTATGAAATTAGTTTTTAACGCAAATAGACCTTGTTATCTTCGAAAGAGTATCATCGAAATCATTGAACAAGAAGAACTTAACACCTGGATGATTCATACACATTTAGGAAGAAAATATTTAAAACATACAGGTCAATGGGGAGAAAAAGGAGTAATAAATATTGACTGTATTGATATTGGTGAAACTATGACAGTTGAAGTCTTAAAATTAACTAGCTCTAATGTTGAAATAATTGATTTCGAAGGATATTATTTAGGTAGATTTTGCGAATTAATGTTCGTCAATTTCCCAAATAGATTTACTTCAATTGATAAAGAATAAACATAAATATACTATATGAAATTGACAAATTTACAATTGGAGAATTTTATTGGAAGGATAAAACTCAAGGAAGCGAATATGAAGAAATATCGCGACCAAGTCGATAATTTAAAAATTAAGCTTGAAACAAAAATAAAAGATGATGAGAGAACTGGCGTAAAAGTTACTAAGTTTCTTATTGCTGGTTCATGGAAAAAACGAACTATTCTAAGGCCAACAGGTGAAAATCCAATTGATATTGATTTAATTCTTTTTGTTGAAGGTGATGAAAATTTACATAAAGATTTACGAAAACTTCATGATTTTATAGTAGAGTATCTTGAAGAAATTTATCCAAGTAAAGATATTGCTAGAGATGTAGATGCCGAAGAAAATACAAAATCAATTAAAATTACCTTTAGTGGCACTGGGCTTCAACTGGATATTGTTCCTGTTGTTCCATTAAAAAATCCAGTTGAATACGTTTGGCAACCACAGAAAGGCGGTGGAGGTAAACAGTATATAACCAGTATAAGCAAACAATTGGATTTTGCAAAACAAAGAAAGGAAAATAATTCATCTTTTACATCAATTGTAAGAGCAATAAAGTGGTGGAAGAATTATAAAGAATTGAACCCTGTGGATGATGAACCTGGACTTTCTTCTTTCGTAATTGAATTGATTGTTTCTCATTTGGATCTTAACGAAGGTATAGAAAATGATATTGAATCTGGAATTATTAGATTTTTTCGCTTTGTAAGTGACCCAAATTTTCCAATAATCAAATTCAAAGATGCAATAAAAACTGTACCAGCAACATTTGACACACCTATATATGTTGCAGACCCAACTAATAATGACAACAACGCTGCTAAAAAACTTGATAGTACAATTTGGGAAGAAGTAATTAAGGAAGCAAATGATGCTTTTGATTCTTTATTTATTGCACAGTCAAAAATTGGCGAAGGTGATACAATTGAAGAATGGAAACATGTTTTCGGACCAAAATTTAACATAACTAAAGAAGACTAACTATGTCCAACACTTATACTAATACAGGAACCTATACTGTTACAGACATTAGAAAAACGTTTGAAGGTTTTGGTGCAGATTTCAGAATGATTGCTTCGAGAACAGGAAAAAGAACAATTAATGAGGTTGAAGACTTTATAAATGATATTTTAATCTGGGCAGAAACCAAAAATCTTAATTACGTTGATATTACACTAGTTGACTCAAATATAAAACCACTAAAAGCCGTCAGATATAAAGTTGATGAGAATGGAAAGGCAAATCAAAGTGATAGAGCAGGAAATAATAATGATTGGCAAAATTTACCGAATACTGAATTAAGAGTTGTTGTAAACTTCAATAAAAACTGGACAAATCAAACAGAAGAACAGCGTAATAATTTTATGTCAGTTAATAATTTTAGGTGTGGTTGGGGAAGATTAGATTTTGACAATTCATATAATCATTTATCAAAGGATGATGCCCAGTTATATGCGAGTAAAGGATATGAACTAAAAAAAGAAAACTTTAAATAATGGCTTCAATATTTGATAATACAATTGATCTTCCAAATCCTTGGATTAAAGAACGTGCAGCTAATTTAATTGGTTTTGAAGCAAAGTTTCAGAGAATATATGGAAACTTAAAGTTACTTCTAGACCAAGAAGGCTTAAAGGCTTGGAGTAAAAAACACCATAAATTAGAGTTGCCCGTAATTGAACAGCTTACCGAACGTTATCCTTTGATAATTTTAGCAGGTGATGCTGGTACTGGTAAAACTGTTTCTGCCGAAGCAATTGCTGACAGAATGGTTAGAGAGTTGAACAGAGAAGGTTTTTTTCTGAAATTGAGTACAAGGGTCAGAGGAGAAGGTCTTCATGGTCAAATGGGTAATTTGGTAAATGACGCATTTGCCGAATTAAAAAAGCAAGCAGGTAAAAACAGAATTGCTTTTTTGCTTATTGACGAAGCCGATGCAATTGCTACTACTCGTTCAACTATGCAAATGCATCAAGAAGAGAAAGCTGCTGTAAATACACTGATTCAAAAAATTGATGAAATTCGAGATTTAAAAGGTAGGGCTGTAATTTTTATGTCAACAAACAGACTGCATTTCATAGATGAAGCTATAGTAAGGAGGGCTGCAGTAATTTTAGAATTTGAACGACCTAACGAACAAGAACGAAAAGATCTTTTCGAAAAAAGCCTATTAGGTATTGAATTTACAAAAAATGAATTACAAGAACTTGCAAACTTAACAAGTCCAGAAAAAAATGAGAATTTAGGTCATTCATTTTCAGATATTCGATTAAAAATTTTACCTGAAGCAATTGCAAATTGTTTTCCAGATAATCCTTTAACATTTGAAACTCTGTGTGAAACAATAAAACAAATTAAACCAAGTCCACAAATAAAATGACGACAAGCCAATCAAACATAGTTGTAATTTTGATATTCGGAGGTTTTATAGCATTTAGAACAATATTTCCCGCTCAAGAAAATGACACCTTTTCAAATACTCTTTTCAATCTTTCAATTGAATTGGTTGGAGGAATCTTGCTCTATAGTCTATTACAATTAATGCAAAATATTAAGCAACTTAGATTTTATTTTCAAACTCAGTTTCTTTATCGTAAAAAAGAAATAAGACTATCTATAGCTTACCTTTTCAGAATAAATGTAAACGGCAAATACTTATTAGTGAAAAGTAGACTAAAACCCGTTTATCAGCCTGTTGGTGGTGCTTTCAAAACTTTACCTGGTTCTGAAAAAGTATTTGAAAAGTTGCAAGTCAGACCTGATAGGCTTATCGAAACTGAACACGGTATTGCTAAGGAAGATTTAAGAGTACATGTTAAAGGAATCAATGTTATTGAATTTTTGGAGTGGTTCAAATCCAGAGAAGACAGAGAGCTTTCTCCTTGGAGAGAGTTTTGCGAAGAACTAATAACAACTGGAATTTTACCTTGGGAACAATTCAGATATATCAATTACAAATTTAAAGGTACAGTTCAATCACCAATAATTACTTTGGAAAGTGGAGGAAAAGGTATGTTCCTATTTGAAATTTACGACCTTGTAATTAATGATGAGCAAAAAACCATTCTTCAAGAACTACTTAGAAATGGGAATAAAGAGGAATATATTTGGGTGGACGACTATTTAATTCAAAGATTAGGTCATGATGAGAGGAGTAAAACATTCGTTCAAATTTCTCCTCAAACAAGGTATGCACAGAATTTAAAATGGAAGTAATTATTTATTTTTTTCTATTATATTTCTATCAGCCTTCTGATTTCTCCCCAAAAAAAATCCCAATCCAGTTCAAATCAATTTTTACAATGAGTAACCAAAATCCAGAACTGTGTACGTGACCTTATGGACTATAATCATTAATGAAGAATGCAGCAGTTTTAGAAAAAATGTATAGACGTAACCTCTGTTTGCTAAAGTATGTCAAAGGTGTTTGGTTTTTAGTGACCCAATAGATTTTATAGTAGAACTGCCAGTTTTTCTCTTGGTAATTTTAAAACTAAAAAAATATGGCAAAATATGAAGGTAGAAATTTGAATAAATAAAGATAGTGCAAGTTTAAAACAAGATGTTTTAAAAAATGAAAACTTTAAATGAATCGATATAATTAAGTAAAATGATAATATACTCTTGGAATTTAATAAAGTTATCTTGCAATTGAATAACTTAATATTAATAGATAATAAAGAAAACCAAAAGATAACGGAATCGAATGAGTTATAACTTTACCAGTGGGATACAAAAAAAGGAAAAAAAATGAAAATATCAAAAATTGAAATAGAAAATTATAGGCTTTTGAAGAACTTTTCAATTGACCTAGAGGAAGAGTTATCACTTGTAATTGGAAAGAATAATACTGGAAAAACTTCACTTTTATCAGTTCTTGACAAATTTATAAATGAGAAAAGTAAATTTTCTTATGATGACTTTAATATTGATTTCAAAAATGATTTAGAAGCTCTAATAAAGTCAGCTGATGTTCCCGATGAATTCCTACACAAAGGTATTAAACTGAAAACCTATATTGAATATAACGACACTGATGATTTATCTAATGTTAGTAGAGTGTTGATGGATTTAGATCCTGATAATAACAACATTGTTTTAGGTTTTGAATACACGGTAAGTTATGATGACTTTTTAAGAATAAAAGATGATTATACAGGTTTCGCAGCCAGTGAAAATGCAAAGAATGTTAAGAAGAAAGAATATAAACCAAGAGAGCTAAAAGATTTTCTAAAGCAAAACTTAGAAGCTTATTTTAAAATTCATAAATTCTCTTTTGAATACGATACAGCTACAAAAAAGATTACCGAAACTAAACCAATTGACCTTATAAGTGAGAACATTAATTTAAAAGACATCATTAGCTTCAAGTACATTAGTGCCAGAAGAGATGTGACAAATAAGGAAAAGGAAAACACACTCTCAAAACAAACTTCAAGTCTTTATAAAAAGAAAGAAGATAGTAGTGATAAGACCCAAGCTACAGAAGATTTTAAAGACCAGCTTTCAGAAACCGACAGTACACTAAGTAACATCTACAAAGACTTATTTAAAGATGTAATAAAAAAAGTGCAGGATTTTGGTGGTGTTAAGTTGAATGATACAGATATAGCAATTATTTCAACATTACAACACCGAGAATTACTTGAAGGAAATACTACAGTGGTGTATACTCACGATGACCATAAGTTACCGGAGCATTATAACGGTTTAGGTTATATGAACCTAATAAGTATGATTTTTGAAATTGAAATTTTGGTACAGGATTTCAAAAAAGATAAAGATAAAAAGCCCGCAGATATTAATCTACTTATTATAGAAGAACCGGAGGCGCATACACATCCACAAATGCAATATGTTTTCATAAAAAACATAAAAAAATTACTTGGAGAAGGTATTAAAAGAGATGATGGTATAAACAGACCATTACAGTACATAATCACAACACATTCATCGCACATTGTTGCAGATAGTGATTTCGATGATATTAAATATTTGAAAGCAATAACAAAGAATAATGTAACTGCTAAAAATCTGAAAGATTTAAGCGTCCAATATGATGCCGACCCGAAACAATATCAATTCTTAAAACAGTACCTAACAATCAGCAGGGCTGAAATCTTCTTTGCTGATAAGGCTATACTTATTGAAGGAGATACCGAAAGAATTTTAATACCAACTTTTATGCGAAAAGTTGATTTGGAAGAAGCCGCACGTTTAAAAGCAGCAGGAAACGATGATACATACTTACCACTTCTATCACAAAATATATCAATTATCGAAGTTGGAGCATATTCGCAAATATTTAAGAAGTTTATTGATTTCCTGGGTATTAAATCATTGATATTAACTGATATTGATGCTATTAAAGTAGTTAAACAAAATGAAAAAGGGGATGATGTTTGGGGAGCCTGTCCTGTGATAGAAGGGACTAAAACAAGTAATTCAGCAATTAATCATTTTTTGAGTGAAGTTACTTGGGATGATTTAAAAACATTAGCAATTGCTAATAGAACAATTCCTATAGGAAGTTCGGACGTTTGTATATGCTATCAACAAGAAGAAAATACTTACCACGCAAGAAGTTTTGAAGATGCCTTTATACACTTGAATAGAGAATTCATAAAAGGAAATAAAGATACGTTCCAAGGAATAAAAAATGCTTCTGATTTCGATGACGATGCGAAAAGTCCATATGATTTAGCGGATAAATGTGTTAAGAAGAAAACCCATTTCGCTTTAGATATATTATATCATAGTGTTGAAAATTTTAGTAATTGGAATATTCCGGCTTACATTAAAAATGGTTTATTATGGCTGAAGGAAGATTAAATTTAGAACCGGAAGTACAACAGATTTTTCAGTCAATAGATGAAGGCAGGAATTTTTTATTAAGCGGAGGTGCAGGAAGTGGAAAAACCTATTCCTTGGTACATGTAATTAGGCAGGCAATAGCTGAAAACCCAACTGCTAAGGTTGCTTGTATGACCTATACTAATGCCGCAGTTAAAGAAATTGAAGAAAGAGTAAACCACAAAAATCTTAATGTTTCTACGATACACGATTTCTTATGGGATAGTATCAAGCACTTTCAAAAGGAGCTTAAAGAAGCTCTTATTTCCTTGGCAAATAATGAAGACGTAACTAAAATTTCTATTGAAGAAGTCAATCCCGTTCCGGATAATTATTTTGCGGTTTTGCCTGATGGTGTGCAATACAAAGAGTTTGTCAGAATACGTGAAGGAATTATATCTCACGATGAATTACTTATTGTAGCAAACTATCTTTTTGAAAAATATCCCAAACTTAGCAGTATCGTAAAAGATAAATATAAGTTCATCTTCATAGATGAGTACCAAGATACAAGCAAAGCTGTTGTAGAAACATTCCTTACACATTTTAAGAAAAGTGAAAGAAAGAATATCATAGGTTTTTTTGGAGATGCTATGCAAGCAATTTATGAAGATGGTATTGGTAACTTGGACGATTACAAGGGAGATGATGCAGAAAAAGTAAACGAAATTTCAAAGAAGCAAAATAGAAGAAATCCTAAACTAATTATTGATTTAGCAAACAAACTTCGTACTGATGGTATAACTCAAGAACCTTCTGCCGACCCGAAAGCTCCTAATATGGCTAATGGTGTAGTAAAGCAAGGCACTGTTTTGTTTCTGCATTCAAGTGATGGCGATATCAACAAAGTTGAAGAATTTTTAGCAGCAAATTATCTATGGGATTTTAATAATTCAAAGGAAACAAAAGAACTTAATCTTACTCACAATTTAATAGCAGGTAAAGCAGGTTTTAGAACCTTGATGGATATTTATGATGATGACCCTATAATTGGTTTGAAAACGGATATCCTAAATAGAATAAAGGATAACAAGAAAAATAATAGACCAGAAATTGAAATTAATGAAGATGATACTTTCGATACTGTTGTAGATAAGTTTGAGTTAAAAAATAGACAAAGAGTACTGAAGAAAGATATTTTATTGGCAGACCCTATAAAAGCAGAATTGTACAATCAGCTAAAGGACAAACCCTACTCTGAAGTAAGAAAAATATATTTAAATAAAGATGCCCTAATTGATGATAAAAAGCAAGAAGAAGATAATGAAAATAAGAAAGGCTCAAAAAGAGATAATCTTATAAAGCACTTGTTTAAAATTCAGAATAATATTTCTCTCTATCAAAACAAAAAATACAATGAATTTTTAAGGGTAACCGATTATCGGTTTAGAATAACAAGTATTACAAGCAAAAAAACCTTAAAGGAAAACATTGAAATTCTTGTAAACGTTGGAGATAATACAATTGAGCAAGTCATTAATGATGCAAACGAAAAAGGGATTTGTTTGATTGATGACAAGCTAATTGCTTTTAAAGAGAACAAAGAATATTTATATAATCGAGTAAAGGATGTTAAGTTTAGTGAATTTCAAAAATTATATGAATACCTTGAAGGACAAACACCATTTTCTACGCAACATAAAACCAAAGGTGCAGAATTTGATAATGTCTTAGTCATACTTGATAATGGTGGATGGAACAATTATAACTTTGGCAATCTTTTTTTAGAAACAGGTTCGGCAAGCGTATTGGATAGAACTCAAAAAATATTTTACGTTTGTTGTACAAGAGCCAAAGAAAATTTAGCAGTATTCTTTCACAATCCGAATTTACACGTTATTGCCAAGGCTAAAGAATGGTTTGGTGAGGAAAATGTCATTAGCCTAGAAATTTAGTACTCAAATAAATTTTTATTAAAAAAAAGATGAATTTTTACAATTTAGACATCATTGAAGTTCCAAAAATCGAGAAAGTTTATTTTAAGATTTTTGATATTTAAAATTGAATCAATTCTCAACATTAAAACTTTAAAGAAATAATTAAAAATATGGCAGATAAGGTAATATTAGAAACAAAAACGTTGGGCAATTTATTGGCTAAAACTGGTGAATTTAAATTGAAAATACCAGATTATCAGCGTATTTATTGTTGGGAAGAAAAACAAGTGATTCAACTCATAGAGGATATTCAAGAACGTACGACTCAACCCTATCACATGGGAAGCATTATTTTACACAAACGTATAGAAAATAACAATTCTGTTTGTTACGATATTGTAGATGGACAACAACGATTGGTCACATTGTCACTAATTTTATTACAACTTGGAAAGAATGATTTACCTTTTTTAGAAGAAAAATTTGAGTCTGAAAATGCCCAAAATTATATAGCATACAACAAATGGTTGATTAATAATTACCTACAAAATGAAAATGTTATTGAATTAATAAATAAACTACTAGATAAACTTCAATTCTCAGTATTAATCTTAGAAACAGAAAGACTTGACTTAGCTTATACTTTTTTTTCAAGTGAAAATGGAAAAGGAAAACCTTTATCTGATTTTGACTTATTAAAATCGCACCATTTGCGCTATGTTCAAATATCAAATCAAGCCCAGCACTTAGCAAGTAAATGGGATGATTTGATTTTGGATTCTAACAGCTCTAGTGCTTTAGAACGCACTTTTGAAATCTTCCTTTTCAGGCTTCGTAAATGGATGCGAAAAAGAAATTGGGATGATACAAAAAAACGGAAAGTAAAAAATGAGTTTGAAGCTGCTGCAATTATACCTGAAATACCACCTTTTGGAGAACAATTTCATTTTTATGAATCTATTCAAGGTGGAGCTCATTTTTTCGCATATGCCGAACATTTTATTCATCGTTTCAAAGATTTTAAACAAACAAATCAATATAAGGCTCTAAAAGAACTCGACGGTGAAAAACATTGGTGGTATCGTGATTGTATTGAAACCTTACTTTTTGCTTATTATCTGAAATTTGGAACACTTTATTTAAGTGATGCTTGTATGTTGCTTTGTCGTTTAGTTTCTCAACATAGGTATGAAAGCTCAAGAGCGTATATTCATTCGATTCATTCATATATCAGCAATGCAGAAGTTGTGATGATGATAGAACAAGCTACTTCGCCAACATTTTTTTTAGCTGAAATGCAATCATCCATTAAAAAATTATCCAAAATACCAAGTGACCTTGTCGGAACAAGAAAGACTTATAGCAAAATCGTTAAAGGAATTGTCCAAAAACTACCGAATCTAACTTTAATATCCTATTACAATGACTAATCTTAAAAATAAAGAATATACACCTGCAACAATTGACATATGTTTTAAAATTCCTTTGTATCAACGATTATTTGAATGGGATAAAAAACAAGTTATACAACTACTGAGTGATTTACTTGAAAATTATAAAAAAACTCCCGAGAGTCCTTATTACATAGGAATGCTTACTACATTTAAAGAAAACAAGGAAGAATCTTATAGTTTAGTTGATGGTCAGCAAAGATTTACTGTTTTAACTTTGATAGGAACAGTTTTAGATTGGGATAATTTTTTGAAAATTGGAGATAAACTGAGGCTTTCTTTCTTTGCTCGAAAAAAGGATGAGGAATACTTAAGACATGTTATTTCTAAAAATGAGAAAGAGCCAAGTTTTGAAAACATCAAGATGAAAACAGCTATTGATTGTATAATTGAATTTCTGAACGATAAAGATGAGTCTTTCAAAAAATACATCTTTGAGAAAACGACATTTTTTATATCGGAACTTCCAGAAACATACAATTTACAAGACCTTAACCTTTATTTTGAAAGAATGAATGAAGCTGGAAAAGGACTTGAAAGTCATGAAATACTTAAAGTTCGTATGTTAAATTTAGCTTTATCAGAAAAATACAATGAATACACATCCTTATGGAATGCAGTTTCTGAAATGGATAAATGTATTATCAGGCAGAAAGAGAATGAGAAACAAGATGATTATAAAAGAAAAAATTTAGAGGTTTTTGGAGAAACAACTTATGAAAAAGTATTCGAAAAAGTTGATGCCAATTATAAAATAGCAACAAAATCTTTAATGAATATAGAACTATCTCAAAAAAAACCTAGTGAGAGTTTCCAAGAAAGAAATGAAAAGGCAATTCTTACTTTTACAGACTTTTTATTGCAAGTACTTTGGCTTTGTTTAGAAAAAGAAAGCAGAAAAAACGCAACAGAATTTTTTAACAGAAACAAACTGCTCGAGACTTTTGAAAAGTACTTTAACAATAGTAGTACAGGACAAAAAGTAAGTGTAGATATATTTTTCAATAGTTTGTTAAAATATAGAATTTTATTTGACTATTATATCATTCGACTAAATAGCAGTGATGAAAGAAATGTTACATACACCCTTAATCATGTTGGAGAAAACTCAAAAACAAATTTGATTCAGTATCAATCAATGATTCATGTAAGTACTGAAACTCATATTTGGCTAACACCGTTTTTGATTGAATTAAAAAATCAAAAAGAGATTACAACAGAATATGCCTTGAAATTTCTTCAAAATTGGGACAATAAACGTCTGATAAATTCAAATATTAGTTTGAATTATGGATCAATAAATCGTTATTGGTTTTGGCGTTTAGATTATTATTTATGGCAAATGCGAAATGAGTATTTTAAAAATAATGAAGTAAAAGAGATTGCAGAAAAGTATGTTTTTAGAACAAATCGTTCGATTGAGCACATTTCTCCACAAACTTTAAAGGCAGAAAGTTTAGTCATTCAAGATGAAATATTGCAAGATTCATTTGGGAATTTAGCTATGATTTCCTCAGGTCAAAATTCATCGTTGCAAAACGAATCCTTTGATGTCAAAAAGGCTTATGTTTATTCTTTTATTCATAAAGATATAGGAGGTAGTATCCAAAGTTTAAAAATGTTGGATATATATCAATATAAAACTTGGAATGAAAACTGCATAAAAGATCATCAAAATAAAATGATTGATGTTTTAATTGATTCATTTGAAAATGAAGAAGAATACTTTGAGATCAGAGAGAATTTAAAAAGTCAGAAATTGGAAATACTCAATTCTGAAAATTAAGTTTAATGAAAATAGTTATTTACATAATTGAAAATATAAAATGGAGGAAATCAAACAATTAATAGCAATCACTAAAAAACTAAAAGAAAAATACATTCATTTCAACAAGAATTTCAGTCTTGATGGAAAATTGGTTGGTGATATTGGAGAAGTATTAGCAGCAGAAAAATATGGGTTAAGATTATTAGAAGAAAATGCAGTAGTTTATGATGCAGAAGAAATTGCAACTGGACGAATGGTTCAAATCAAATCATCTTTCAAATCCAACAGTTATTTCCCTTTTGGGGAAGATCGGATTCCAGATTATTTTCTAAGTATTGTAATCGATGAAAATGGAGAAATAGAAGAACTATATAATGGTCCAGGAAGGTATGTTTACGATGAGTACATCTTAAAAAATAATCTTAAACCCTACAAAAATCATTATTACACATTATCAAAAGGAGAACTGTCGAAGTTGAATGATAAAGTTCCAACTAGAGAAAAGATTCAGAAGGTTTAAATTTTTAATAGAAGCATGATAAAAAAGCTGCTCAATGCTTAAAACACATTAAAGAACAATTGATTATGGAAAGACAAAAATTCCTGAAAAATCATTGCTAATTTGCTGAAATGATTCAAAATTGATATCGAAAAAGCAGACTTTCAATTATCTTTGCATTCCATGTTTCCTGAAGAAGAACAATTACTGAATCCCATCCTCATTCATTATCTGAATCAGCCAATAGATGCAATTTTGTCGGGTGAAATGGAAGCAGTGCGAAACAGACGTAAATCTGAACTCTCAATTGTCTTGATTGAAAATGCAGCGCCATATTTTCAAGTATTTTTAGAAAAAGAAAACATCAAAGCAAAGTTCCTCATTGAGAATTGCTTGTTGGTCGAAGGTGACATTTCCCTAGACGACCACAAACGCATCAAAGCATTCTATGCCGATCCGAAATCACAGGTTATTTTGAAGAAGGTTTGGTTGAGTAAGTAGGATAGGAGTGTTCACCGCTGCGTATTGTATTTATCGAAATATGTATTTTATTAAATACTTTTCAAATTTGATTTTTAATAGACACTGAAGTAATACAATCTCTAATTTTTACTTTAAACAATCATATCATTTTAGAATTTTTTCTTCATTTCAAATTTGATATCTTTTTCTGGCTTGATGTAAGCTCCTGTACTTAAATCTATAACAGGTCCAACAATAAATAAGTTCAGTGCATTAACCCAATACATTGGTTCAACTTTAGCATTGGCTCTAACGTCATATTTTTCATCGTAATAGCCTTCATTCTTAACTACTAAATAGGGCGTTTTTTTATGAATAGTTACTACACAAGGAGTAGTTCCAATTTCTGTTAATTGTTCTTGTTTATTAATTGAATATACTTTCAAATTAGGAGGATTTGAAGTAATCTTTACATCTGCGTTAGTTCCTTTAAAGATAGTCGCGCAGCTTGATAATACTAGAACTGACACACCTAGAGTTAACGTTCTTACGTTTTTCATAGTATATTGATTTCGTTTATTGGGTTACTTTTTATGTTGTTTTATAAAATATGTATTCGCAAAAATAATATTTGTTTTTATAATACGACATATATGTCGTATTAAATTTTCAGAGAATGCTTGACTTTTGAAGGTGGAGAAAAAATACGACAAAGAGTTAGTTCAAATTGGATTAAAAATCAAGCAGAGGCGACAAGAAAAACACTTTACTCAAAGTAGTTTGGCCGCAATGTGTAATGTCGATATACGAACAATACAAAGAATCGAAAAAGGTGAACATAATATGAGTGTGACGATAATGTTTTCTCTTTTAACATCTTTAGAATTAAAACCCGAGGATTTTTTCGATAATGAGGAAAAAACGGAAAGCATAGAGTAAAGGAGAAAAAGTAAAATAATTTTAGAGCCTTTCATGAGTCAACACACTTCCATTATCTTTAGACTTAAAAGCATTTTTTTGTGAAATTTCGCTTATTTTCGTTATTCGCGAATATCCTCGTAAACTTACCTTTTGCTTCCTTTAGTATTTCTTTAGGTTTTCTTTAGGTTTTCATTTAAAATTGATAAAAGTTGGTCTTTCTTATTTGACTTAAATTTCTAATGGATTTCTAAAGAACGTAAGAGAAAAACAACATCACATCCTAAAGGAATTTCTTAATATTTCATTAGGATTAAAAAGAAAGTAAAAACCTTTATTTGTGACCAAACTCATAAAGACAATTCCTTTGGAAATTTACTATGGTTGTTTAATGTTTTCTTTTAAATCGCTTTCGAAAAAGGATTGAATTTTTTAAACGAATTTTTCACGATGTTTGAAATAAAGATTTTCATTTCGTCAATGACATTTGCTTTTCGATTTAAACTTATTTTTCACTAACTACATGACAAAAATTTGAAAACATCAATATTTGACTTATTTTGCGGGTTCAGTAATATGTTTGAAATGTAATCTAATCCATATTTGAAAAGGCTTTTCGCTCTGTAACCATGCTTTTTAATC
>VEQH01000093.1 GCA_018883325.1 Flavobacteriales bacterium
TGAATTCTTTCCAAAAACTACAAGAATCTTTTTTTTCTAATCTTAATAAATTTGCTGTTTCCTTTTTTCTCAATACTTCAAAGAACTTCTTCTGTCGTTGATGCCAATCTCTTAACTTTTCAACTTTTACCCTTATTTTTCAACAACTCTTTTGTCGTTATCGGGGTGCAAAGATATGTACTTATTTCATATCCGCAACACTTTTTTGAAAGTTTTTTTGAAAGTTTTTTGTTAACTACTGAATTTCAACGATTAAGACTTAAAAATAATTCCAAATTAAATTAATCTTGAATATATTTATAGATAATTTGTGGAATTTGAGTTATTACTTCATCTTTGTAATAGATGATGTTTTTCAAAAGAAATAGCTATAATTCGTATTCTGATGAAGAAATCATTTCGCTGTACCTTAAAAATAAAGAATCAAAAATTATTGATGAACTCTATAAAAGGTATAGTCATTTAGTTTTCGGTGTTTGTCTTAAATACTTAAAGCAAAAAGAAAATGCGGAAGACACTACATTGGACATTTTTAATCTATTAGGAAACAAGATTGAAAAACATTCTATTCAAAATTTTAAAAGTTGGCTTTTCACCATTACCAAGAATACTTGTTTAATGCAGCTTCGGAAGAAAAGTCCACAGTTTATCGAAATTGATTCTACTCCTGTTTCTGAAGATTATGATGATTCACTTAAATCAAAAGAAATAAATGAATTAAAACTTAATCTATTAGAGGAAGCATTGACCGAATTGAACAGTGATCAACATTATTGTATTAAAGCTTTCTATTTAGAAAAGAAAAGTTACGATGAGATTGTAAAGAATTCAAATTATAACCTCAATGAGGTTAAAAGCTTTATTCAAAATGGGAAAAGGAACTTGAAAATTATATTAACGAAAAGATACGCAACATTATGAGTTTGTCTCGAAAAGATATCGAAAAGTACTTTCGAACGAAGGATTCAACGGTGAAAAATGGCATTGAACAAAAAGCGAGTGACGATCCTTTTGACAATGAAGCATTAGAAGGTTGGTCGCATTCTTCTGTTCCATTAGAAAGTATGGATTCAATCGATCGAAAAAGGTTTAAACGTATGCCCTATCAATTTGCTTTGACAAGCATTCTAATTTTTACAGTTTCCATTGGAATTATTTACTTTTTGAAAAATAAAAATGAACAAGCTATAAATAAGCAACAAGCTGAAATTAAAAAACCAATTAGTAAACCTATATATAAGGATACAATTACCGCCGCAAATTTAAGTCCTGAACAAGAACTCATCGAGCCAAAGACAATCAAAAGAAACTTTCAACTAAAAAAAGAAAATAAATCAGTCTCCTCTTCTACTGCAATTCAACCTGACTTAACAACTCAACCTTTACCAATTAAGAAAACCAATTCGATTCCTTCTTCGGTTAAGCGAAGAGTGAATTTAGCGAAAGAAACCTACCTGCAAGATTTTAAAGTTGTGGATTACCGTTTTTATCGTTCACGACCATCAGCAAATACAAATAAAGAGGTATTAACAGGAACTCCTGCCAATTCTGAAATTTCAACAAACTCAACCGAAGAGTCAGACAATATTGTAGAGATTTCGTATGTAAGTTTTTTAGAGAGGTCATTGAAAGATTTTGGTCAGAATAAATTCAAAGATGCTTTAAATCGATTTGATTTAATACTTGAAACTTATCCAAATGATGCAAATGCTTTATTTTACAGTGCACTTTGTCTTTACAATTTGAATCAATTTAATCTTTGTGAAAAAAGATTGCTTGATCTAAAAAATTCTAAGTTTACCAATTTCGATGAAGAACAAGAATGGTATTTATTATTAACTTATTATTCGCTTCACAAAGACAAACAATTTGTGGAGTTGAGAACGCAAATTATAGAAGCTGGTGGATTTTATGCTAAAAAAGCTGAAAAATTGTAAATATCTTTAGGTGATAAAATCACACATTTAATGAGGCTCTTACAAATTATTCTTTTATTTCTGCTTATTACGAATGTTACTCTTGCCCAAACTAAATCCCAATTTATTGAAGGGTTTGCGCAAGGAACAAGCTATCATATTACTTATTATGATGAATTGAATAGAAATTTAAATTTTGAAATCGACAGTATTTTAAAGGACTTTGACTTATCGGTATCGACCTACAACCCAAAATCAATTATATCTCGAATTAATAAAGGTGAGCCAAACGTTAGAATTGATAACTATTTTAAGACTTGTTTCAATAAATCAAAAGAAATATGGAAAAGCACAAATGGTGCATTTGACCCAACAATATATCCAATATCTAATGCGTGGGGTTTTGGACCTGGAAAAAAACAAACAATTGACAAGTCTAAAATTGACAGCTTACTTCAATTCGTTGGTTTTGAGTTGATAAATATAAATGCTGATTCAGTCATAAAAAAAGACCCAAGGGTAAGTCTTGATTTTAATGCTTTTGCACAAGGTTATTCTGTTGATGTAATTTCTCAATTTCTCATTTCAAAAAACATTCATTCTTTCATTGTTGAAATTGGCGGAGAAGTCTATGCACAGGGAAAACAGAACAATGGCGCGAATTGGCTTATTGGAATCGAACAACCTTTTGATAACAAGGTTTCCGGCAACCCACTAAAAGCAATTGTTAAATTGGATGCCAAAGCAATTGCAACATCTGGAAATTATAGAAGATACGTTTTGGAAAAGGGAATTAAATATGCGCACCACATTGATCCAAAAACGGGCTATCCAACGAAAAACAATTTACTAAGTGCATCAATTTTTGCAACCGAAGCCATAACTTCCGATGCAACAGCAACTGGAATTCTAGTAATGGGATTAAAAAAAGCTAAGAAATACCTTGCTAAACATCCTGAAATTGATGCTTACCTGATTTATTCAGACAAAAAAGGAAACTATCAAGTTTATCAAACTCCCAAATTAAAAGAACTCATTGTAGATGAAAAATAAAGTTCAACGAATTTTAAGCAATTAACTCCAAGTTGTGCCATCTTTACCATCTTTGACAACTATTCCTGCCGCCGCTAATCCATCGCGAATTTTATCTGAAGTTGTCCAATCTTTATTGCTTCGAGCTTGTTGACGCAAATCTAGAACCAAGTCCATTACTGGGGCAAGTTTAGAATCATTGTTTTCTGAAGAAGTTTGTAAACCAAGAACATTGACAATAAAACCATTCATTTCATTGGCTAAAAGAATGCTATCGGCAGCAGTGATTGTAGCTTTTCCATCATTTATTAAATAAACAATTTTTGCCGCTTCAAATAGATTTGCAATTAAAATTGGAGTATTGAAGTCATCGTTCATTGCGGTATAAAAACTGTCAACAAGTTCTAAAACTTGAATAGAAGATGATTCACTAGTTTTAATTTTACTCAACAATTTAATCGCTTCCATTAAACGCGAGTAGCCTTTTTCAGAGGCATTCAAAGCGTCTTGTGTGAAATCCAAATTGCTTCTATAATGCGCTTGCATCATGAAAAATCGCAAAACATCAGGCGAATAAGGTTTATCAAACAATTCGGTGCTTCCTTCTATAATTTCTTTCGGTAAAAAATAATTGCCAAAAGATTTACTCATTTTCTGTCCATTCACATTCAACATGTTTGCATGCATCCAGTATTTGGCAGGATTACAGCCCATTGAGCCACAGCTTTGCGCAATTTCATCCTCGTGATGTGGAAATTTCAAATCCATTCCGCCTCCGTGAATGTCAAAATGTTTGCCCAAATATTTAGTGCTCATTGCAGTACATTCGATGTGCCAACCTGGATTACCATTTCCCCAAGGAGAACGCCAAATTTGCATATCGTCTGGATTTGCTTTTTTCCACAAGGCAAAATCTGCAAAAAATCGCTTTTCGTCTTGCGCATTTAAAGCACGTGTTTCATTGTCTAATTCATCAACTTTTCGACCACTTAAAATCCCGTAATTAAAATCCTTCATGTATTGCTGCACATCGAAATAGACAGAACCATTGACAACATAAGCGTAACCATTTTCAATGATTTGTTCAATTATTTCAATTTGTTCTTGAATGTGACCAGTCGCAGTGGGTTCAATACTTGGAGGTAGCAAATTGTACAAACGCTGTAATTCTTGAAATTTCACATTGTATTTGTAAACAATTTCAAGTGATTGCATTTGTTCCAATCGAGCAGCTTTTCCAATACTATCTACTTCCTGACCAGCACTGTTCGTTATATGTCCGGCATCTGTGATATTTCGAACGTATTTAACTTTATATCCCAAGTGTAGAAAATAACGGTAAATCATGTCAAAATTTATAAACGTGCGCATATTTCCCATGTGTGGTTCGCTATAAAGAGTTGGCCCACAGACATACATTCCAACATACTCTTTGTGAAGCGGTTCAAAAGTTTCTTTTTTTCCGCTTAGGCTATTATAAATTTGAAGATTACGACGATTTTTCATAGAATTTGTAGAGGTGCAAAATTAAAAAAAGAACCTTGACGAACGAAAAGAATTTAAGCATATAAAGGTTGAATAAAATAAAGTCTAAAACCAGTTTATAAACTACTAAGCATTAATCAGTTATTTTCATCAAATAACGTCATTTTTTACATCTTTCCGCAAATAAAATTTTAATCTCGCGTTTTTTAAGCTTTTGTTTACCAAAATAGTGTATCTTTAGAACTCAAATTTTAAAGATAATTTTTCATGCAACGCATAATAGAATCGAGTTTCACAGAACAATTAAAGACAAATAAAATCATTCTACTTTCGGGTCCACCGAGTGTTGGAAAAATGCCTTTCGCTGAAAAATGCTTGCAACAACTCGGTGTGCAATACGATGTGATTGACTTCAAAAACAAAAAAATTCGCAAGAAATTCGCACAGCTTACTGAAGAGGAAATGCGTTGGTATTTTAATCAATTTCCATTTGTAGTTATTGGAAATGCACAGCTTTTTGAGTCCTTGCAACAAGTGCTAAACGAAGTGTTGTCAGAAACCATAAAAGCAAGCGTGATTCTTTCTTGCGCCTTTGAACCGCCAATCATTGAGGAATTGAAAGAAGCATTGAAATGGGAAGGTTTGGATTTTTATCTTCCTGCACCAACTTATTATGAGTTGACACAAATCTATGGAATGGCCCGTGAAGACCAACGAATTGAGCACCGTTTGATTTTTGGAAATTATCCTCAAATTGCTGATTTTCCTGAAAATGCGGCCGAACTTTTATTAAAAATCCTTGATGAAACTATCGCCACGCAACTTGGCGTAGAAGACCGGGTAAACAAAAAAGCGGCTTTGATGCGTACACTGCAAATTGCTGCACACTTGGTCGGAGAAGCGATTTCTTACAATCAAATTGCGGAGAAAATAGGCGTGGACAATGAAACCGTTCAACGCTACCTTGAACTATTGCAAAAAGCACACATTCTGTTTTTATTGCCCAGTTATCACACTGAACAGAAATACGAATTGAAAAAATTACACTTTGTCTATTTCGCAGATAATGGAATTAGAAACGCGCTCATCAACAACTTCAATCCATTGTCGATGCGAATGGACGAAGACGCACTTTGGAAAAATTGGTTAATTGCCGAACGCATCAAGTGGAACAAAATGAATGGTAAAAACTTCGCTTACTATTTTTGGAGAAGTCACACCCGCCAACAAATCGATTTCATTGAATTGCAAGAAAATCAAACAACGGCTTATCGTTTTATTTTAGATAAAAAGAAAAAGATGAAAAATCCACCTTTGTTTGGAGCTTACTACCCAAAAGTTCTTTTCAAAAGCATCAATAGAACAGGTTATTTGACCTTCCTAACTCAAAAATAAACCATGAATTTCACCGATAGACTTGCGCATTTTATCAAAGAAAATGATTTTGATTTACGCAAACTTGTAATCATTCTACCTTCTGAACGCGCATCAAAATACCTTGTAAAATCGCTTGTTTCGGTTTATGAAAAACCTATTTTCTCTCCTGAAATCACAACGATTGACCGCTGGGTAAAACGCTATTCTTTGCCAATCATCGATAAAACGCGTTTGCTGCTTTACCTTTTTGAAATTTACCAAAAAACACCCGAAGGTAAAGAAGCTACTTTTGAAGATTTCTTGACTTGGGGAACGATGTTGCTTAGCGACTTTGAAGATATTGATCGCTACATGCTCGACCATGCGCAGGTTTTCAAAAATCTTAAAGCCATTAAAGAATTGGAAAGTTGGAATATCGACGATGATAAATTATCAGTTTCGCAGCAAAAATTTATGGAGTTTTGGGACCGAATTCCTGTTTACTATGAAGGCTTGCATTTGAAAGTACGAGCAAACGATTACATTACTTCTGCTTTGGCTTATCGAAAAATTGCCGAAGACATCGACTTAATAAACGATAAAGCAGGAAAACACTTCATTTTTGCAGGGTTCAATGCGCTTTCAACTTCAGAATTGACAATCATCAAAAAATTAAAAAACCTGAAGCAAGCAGATTTCCTAGTTGATGTCGATGATTTCTACTTTAAAAATCCTGCACATGAAGCAGGAACATTCATTCGCAAGAACCTGCAAATACTTGAAATTCAAAAACCTTCTTTCGTTCAAAATGAATTATTAGAAAAAGAATTAACGATTGACATTGTAGAATGCGCGCAACACACAGGACAAGTCAAAGTGGCTGCAACTGAACTTGCGAAACTTAGTCAAGACGAAATTAATAAAACATTGATTTTATTGGCTGACGAAAGTTTGATAAGTTCAATGGTGAAAAATATTCCTGCGAATGTTGGTAAAGCAAATATTACTTTGGGTTTACCTTTGAATCAAACACCAGTAAAAACCTGGGTAGAATTATTGTTTGAAATTCAAGAAAACAAAAATCGATTCAAAACACAAGCAATCTATCACAAAGACCTGCAACGAATTATCAATCACGTCTTTACAATTTCAGCTTTTGGACTCAAAGAAAAACAAGCATTGATTAGTGTGGAGCAAGAAACGATTCGCAAGAATAAAATCTTTCAAAACGTTGCCAATCTTCCCTTGGATGAGAAAGTGATGGAATTGCTCGAATTAATGAATACCGATTGGAAAAATGATTGGCAGCTTGCAATGGATTGTGTGCGTAAAATCAACGCTTTACTTTTGAATTTAACTCCTTCAACAGCAGCATTTGAGCGCAACATTCTAGCAATTTTTGATGAAGCACTTGTGGGATTCCAACAAATTCTAAGCGAAAACATTCCTGATTTTAATTTGAGAAGCTTCAAATTGCTGTTCTTTCAACATTGGAACAAAAAAAGCATTGCTTATCACGGAAATCCCATCAATGGTTTGCAAATTATGGGACTCTTAGAAACGCGACTTTTGGATTTTGAAAATATTATCGTCCTTGGTCTTAATGAGGGAAAACTTCCGAGCACAAACCCAATCAAAACGATCATTCCAATGGACTTACGCTATGGTTTGGGATTGCCTTCAACACGAGACAAACAAGGAATTTATGCACATCATTTTTACCGCTTGCTGAATCAATGTAAAAAACTCACCTTGACATATACTACTGCCATTGAGCAAATTGGAAGTAATGAAGCCAGTCGATACATCACTCAATTGGAACTTGAATTGACGCGATCAAACCCAAAAATTCAAATCAATCGCCATTTTTACAATGTTCCTTTTCCGCAAGAAAAAATGCAAGCATTGAACGAAATTCAAAAAACACCAGAAATTATTGCGCGATTGGATGCTTTCTTTGAACGTTCACTTTCTGCTTCTGCAATGAATAAATATTTGGCTTGTCCCTTGGATTTCTATTACCGCTATTTAGCTGATTTGGGAGAAGATCAAGACGTTGAGGAAGAATTGGAGGCAAATACTTTTGGAACTTTCATTCACGACACCCTGGAAGAATTGTACACGCCTTATGCGCACTACACTTCGGATGGAACAAAGAAATCTCCCACGCCTCCACCCTTATCTGTTGCCGGAATTGACACAATGATTAGCCAATATAAGCAGATTCTTCACAAGCAATTTATAAAGCATTTTAATGGTGATGAATCGCTTTTCTTAAAGGGAAAAAATCTCTTGAGTTACGAAATGGCAATGGCGATAACACGTAATTTATTGTTACAAGAGCGAGAGTTTGTAAACAAAAGTACCGAGCCGATTGACATCATAATGCTTGAAATGAAATTGACGAAATCCATTGAAATTGAAGTAAATGGAACAAAAAAACTAATTCATTTCAGCGGTTTGGTAGACCGAATCGACAAAGTAGGAAATAACTACCGCGTTATCGATTACAAAAGTGGAAAAGTGACGGATAAAGATGTGAAATTCAAACAACTTGATAATCCAATTTTGTCATTTAAAAACTGTAAACACGCCGTGCAATTAGCCTTGTATTGTTTGTTTTTCAAGGAACGCTTCAATCATTTCCCTGCGGAGGCAAAAATTATTTCTTTAGTGGACGTGAAATCAAATTATAATTTGACTTTCGAAGAGGGCACAACGGAAGATGTTTGCAATTCTTTAGTGGATTTGGTAACGGATATTCTCACTGAGCTTTACGAAACAGAAGAAGTAATTTCACACAATCCAGATTCTAAATATTGCAGTTATTGTTAAATATTTATTGCAAAAAAAACCTGAAAAGAATTAGAGAAACGTTTCCGATGCTTAAAATCTTTTCAGGTATCTGCAAGTTAAATAAAACCAAAATGAACAAACGTTTTTGTTCGATGCTCTAATGACGAACAAGGATTTCTTTAGGTTGCTTTTTTAATGAAGAATTTTTTAAAAAGTTTTGTTTTAAAGAAAAATACGCTTTGACAAGCAAAAAAAGGCAATAATTCTAACTTTGTAAAAATTCCATTTATGAAAGCTTATGTATTCCCAGGTCAAGGTGCGCAATTCTCAGGAATGGGCAAAGACTTATATGAAAATTCTGATTTAGCAAAAGAATTATTCCTCAAAGCCAATGAAATTCTTGGTTTCGACATTATGAAAATTATGTTTGAAGGAACTGAGGAAGAGTTGAAACAAACGAAGGTGACGCAACCAGCCATCTTTTTGCATTCAACGATTTTGGCAGCTTGTTTAGGCGATGCTTTTCAACCAAATATGGTTGCAGGACATTCACTTGGCGAGTTTTCTGCTTTAGTTGCAAATAAAACCTTGAGTTTTGAAGACGGTTTGAAATTGGTTTACCAACGCGCGATGGCTATGCAAAAAGCGTGTGAAGCACAACCTTCAACGATGGCGGCAGTTTTGAACTTGGAAGACGAAGTAATTGAAAAGATTTGTAGTGAAATTGACGGAGTTGTCGTTCCTGCAAACTATAACTGCCCAGGACAATTAGTGATCTCAGGAGCAATTCCTGCTGTGGAAGAAGCTTGTAAACGCTTATTGGAAGCTGGTGCAAAACGTGCTTTGATTTTGCCTGTTGGCGGTGCTTTTCACTCCCCATTAATGGAACCTGCACGCGAAGAATTAGCAGCTGCAATTGAGGCAACACAATTTTCTACACCGATTTGTCCGGTTTACCAAAACGTAAATGCGCAAGCTGTTTCTGATCCAGCAATGATTAAAGAAAATCTTGTTCTACAATTGACTGGCGCTGTAAAATGGACACAAATTATGCAAAATATGCTTGCTGATGGTTGCACTGAAGTAATCGAAGTTGGACCAGGAAAAGTATTGCAAGGGTTGTTCAAAAAAGTAAGCAGAGATTTACCGACGAGCAGTGCTGGGTTGTAATTAATCTTTTTTCAGAATAAAATCTTGAATAGCGATGAATTAGTCCGTCGCTATTTTTTTTGAGACTTAGAACAAGTTTTGAAAGTTGAAAAGATTCCTCCTTCTAGTCGGAATGACTCTCAGGTTGGAGAAGGAGGCGAAAATGCTTTGCATTTTCGCCTCCCCCCACTTAAAGGTCATTCCGACCAAAGGGAGGAATCTTGTTATTAAGTGGAGTGTCTTTTCATTTCCAAGAAATTTCAATCTGAAAAGTCTTGGTAGTGTTCAAAAAAGTGTGTAAAGCTTAATCAATTTTGATTAAATTTTCTTTGGAAACAGCCCTAAATAATAGGAGCTGCTTCCTCCGAATTTTGATTTTCCACATCAAATTTATGAAATAAT
>VEQH01000133.1 GCA_018883325.1 Flavobacteriales bacterium
CTCAGCAACAAATTTTCTTTCTTGAAAGTCATACTTATTTTTTAAAAGTTGACTTTTACATACGAGAAAACACTATTTTTAGATCATGGAAACACGATGCAGGCTAGCGAAGCTTTTGTTCAACAGGCGTTTGGCTCAATGGCGGTTGACGTGGTTAATTGAAGATTCTACCTCGCATCAAATTTTGTGGTGGGCTGACAGTTTAGTGCTCCGAAATCCGCCACTGCGCCAAGCGCCAAAACGTTAGCGGTCAGTGTATGGCGACCAAGTAACAAACGAAAGGACAACATAAAAAAATAAAAAACAGAAGAAAAAATGGCAAAAAATATTGAACCAACGCTAAAATTAATTAGCAAATACCTCAAACTTGACAAATCCGAAAACTTTGTAATTCCAGAATATCAACGTGGCTATTCTTGGGATATAACTCAATGTGATAAATTGTGGCAAGACATTGAAGCGTTTATTGCTTCAAACGCAAGTGACCCATATTTTTTCGGGACAATCATCGTAGATTGTTCGGTAGCAAACAAATTTAGCTTAATTGATGGGCAGCAACGAACAACGACTTTTTTGCTATTACTCAAGGCATTGTTAATGCAACTAAATATAGCCATACCGAAAGTTCTTGATGACGAAGAATCCGAAGCATTAAAGGCAGGACTTAAAGCCAAAAGAAATAAAGTTATGGCACTTTTATATAAAGCAGAAGACGAAGATATTCCTTCAATGCTGAAAGATTATACAAAAACACAAAACATCTTGATTATTGAAAATAAATCAATAAACGAGCTATTTTCTAAAGAAGTAAAGACAATCATTGAAGCAGTAGATTTTAAAACATCTGAACAAAACGTCTATAAAATTCCACGCAAACAAAAGGACAATAAATACACAAAGCATTTCCGAAATTTCAAATACTTTTTTGACAAGTTAGGAGAAAAATCAGAATCTGAACTGAACCAATTTGCAAATATATTTTTGGAAAAATGTCAAGTCATAGAAATTCGCAGCTGGGATATAGAGCAAGCAATTACAATGTTCAATTCACTGAACTCAACAGGTATGCCGCTTTCAGATGCGGACATAATTTCGGCACAACTATACTCAAATGCTGGCGACAATAAAACAACTTTCAATGACCAATGGGAAAGCATTAACAAATTAGCGAACGAGTTAAACAGCAGAAAAATATTAGACATTGATGCAGTTTTACAACAATTTATGTATATCAATCGTGCCATTAACAAAGAATACATAAGTACAAACAAAGAAGGTAACGAATCTGTTGATGTTACAACACCGGGGTTAAGAAGATATTACACAGATATTAAAAAAGAATTATTGAATGAACCATTAGAGTTGTGTAATGACCTTACAAAAATCACAAACAAATGGAATCACATCAAAGATTATCCGACTGTAAAATTGCTTTTGAAATGTAACGAAAACGCAAAAATATTTTTATCGGGTTATTTGTATCGTTACGAAACTACAGAAATTACAGAAGAAACTATTTTAGATTTGTGTGAGTGTTTGTTGAGATTGTTTACCGTATTGGAATTGAGTGATGCTGGCTATTCAAGTTCTAAATTCAAGACATTTTTGTTTGGCGAGAACATAAAACTAGTGGACAAAAATGTTTCAATTGACACTATCAAAAATAATTTCAATGAACACATCAAAAACAACTGGAACGCAGACACTATTTCAGATGCAATTGTTGAATACGAAAAAAATCTTCTCGTTTTTCTAAACGAATACCTCTACACCAAAAACAAAGGGACTAAGTTTGACTTTGCAGAAAATGTCAACATTGAACATATAATGCCTTCGAGTGGTCGTAACATAACTACAATACAACAAGATGCACATATTACGACTAAAGAAGAGTTTAACAATATAGTAAACAAACTTGGAAACAAAATATTGCTTGAAGAAGACATAAATAAGTCAATTGGACGAGAATGGTTCAAGACAAAAAAGCAAAATTCGATTAATAGCAAATCAGGTTACAAAGACAGCAAGTATGAAATTGCTTTGGCCTTGACAGCATACCCAAAAGACAATTGGACAAAAGACGACATTGACATAGCAACAAAAAAAGCAGTAGAAAGAATTGTGAAATTTATATTCAACAAATAAAAACACCGAACCGCTAACATAGAAGGACTAAACCGAAGCGCAACGCAGTGAAGGTTCGGCTTTAGTCTATTGTTGACAGATGCTTTCGCTAGCCCTACTTTGTGTTGTTATGGGGTTTGCTTTTTAATCGATACATT
>VEQH01000042.1 GCA_018883325.1 Flavobacteriales bacterium
ATTGTTCTTATTGGGAAGTGTGGCTATGAATCGAAAAGAATATAATGGTGCGATTTATCAATTCTCATATGAACAAAAATTATTTCATAAATTTGATGTGGAAAATCAAAATTCGGAGGAAGCAGCTCCTATTATTTAGGGCTGTTTCCAAAGAAAATTTAATCAAAATTGATTAAGCTTTACACACTTTTTTGAACACTACCATTTCAAACAATAATAAACCATTAAAATGGTTGTTATTTTGGGCGTGAATTTCCATAGGTACGGGTTTAAACCTTACCTACGGAATGTGTACAAAACAATCAATGGTTTTAACCATTTTACAATTTTTGTAATCCTTCAAATCAAATGGCGGACGTGGATTTTTTAGAATTTCTTACCGATGCTTAGGATTCAATTTAGTCTTAAAAAATCAAGTACCTATAAATTGTGCATTAGGGATTTTTATTCCGCTAGCACGACATTCCGTTATCTCATTTCAACATTAATAAACCATTAAAATGGTTGTGTTTTTGGACGTGAATTTCCATAGGTACGGGTTTAAACCCGTACCTATGGAATGTGTACAAAACAACCAATGTTTTTACCAATTTACAATTTTTGTAACCCTTTAAATCAAATGGCGAACGTGGATTTTTCATTATTTTTCTCTTTAATTTTAGTCAAAACATCATCAAATGTTATGATTAAACCATTCTCTAAATATTGTAAATACGGAAAATTACCTGAACTTTCTATATCAAGTCCAATAGATAATTTAAAGATGACTCCCGTTTTATCATCTTTGATATTAGACCATTCCATTTTAAACTCTTCGCCAGTTCTTTGTAGTGTAGAATAAAGTTTATAAGCAGATTCATTGGTTATGTAAAGTGCTCTACTATTCATTTCTGTTTTGTAGAGATTTAACCCTCTCAAAGTTGTATATCTAAAATTTATTGGAATTATATCTTTTGAGATTTCAATGGTTTCAATATTACTATCTAAATGAAAAACTATATACTTCACGTGAGTTAATGCCCAAGTTGTGCCAGTTTTTCTAAGTTCTTCTTTGGTCATGATTTCCCACCGAATCACCTTTCTTAACTCAGCCATTTTTTTTCCTGACCTAGTTAACAAAACATATTCAGTTCGATAAATGCGACTTTTGTCATTCTCGACATGAGGAACATAATGAATGTTCTTCGTTTTCAAATAATCTAGTCTGGCATCTTGATTATTTGATTTTATCAAACCGATTGTTACAGTCTTATCAAACTCTTCTCTTTTAGAAACATATTCTGAATAATCCATCCCCACAAACTCCCTGTAATGATCTTCGGGTGTCTTTTCAATGAATAATTTATTAAGGTAATTTTCAACCAGGGTTGTTTTCGATGGCAACATGGGCAAAGCACCAATGTTCACATAGTCAATGCTCTTGAAATATTTTGAGTAAGTATATTCTTTTTCAGATTTTGGATAGGGATAGAGTATAATACCGCCTAAATTTTTAATCGTAGTTTTATATGACGTGTCGTCAGAATCTAATTCAGAGTGAAGTATTGCATCTCGATAACGGTGTAATTGACCTATTGCATCATCAGGTGCATCAAATTTCGCTTCTAATGTTTCACTATCCTTTGAATCATTATTCGTATACAAAGCTTCATTGAAGCGGTATTTTGCATCAAAAATGAACCAAAAAGGTTTATCATAACCCTTTTTCGTGAACTTTAATGTGTGATCAGGTTTCTGTTTGAATGTGAAAGTTTTCTTTCCATCAGTTGTAAATTCACGGTTAAAATAGATGTTTATTTCTTCTTGAACAGAATTTTTGAATTTAATTTTTGATTGTTCACCTTCTCTTAAATCAACTTTGAATTTTCCTGCTTGAATATTAATTAAATCTTGGTAATTAATTCTAAAAGAAGACAAACGCATAACAATGTCCGTCAGTTTTAGAAAACACCAATATTCGTATAACTGGGATATGTTTTTGGATTCAATTTTGAAAATGTCATCATTTGAAATATCCAATCCTTTTTGAAGTAATTGATGAATTTGAAGAAAGTCTTTGTAGCCTGAAGCTTTTGTTAATGTCGTTGAAAAATGATTTTGTTTTTCAAAGTTACCGACTTCATGGAAAGGTGATTGCATGAGGAATCCGCTCAATCTACTGATGTAATTATCCGTTTTTGAATTCAAATTATCTCTATTCGAAATTTGGTATTTTTCCAAATCTCGTTTAAATGTCATCAGTTTATAAATAGTCTGTTTGGCAGCATACTTAACAAAACGATTTTCATAATTATCGTAGGTAATTTTCTTTTTCACAGATAAGGCATGTGAAAAAAAGTTGTCGGTTATTAATTCTATTCCATTGTTTGGATTAAACGAACAAAATTTCGTATTCTGTTGGAGCCAAACTCTATTTTTTGGGGAATGTTTTTTAATTCTATCTACACTTTCTACTCGCTGTTCGGTTACTATATCGTGCTTCGGGTTGCGACGTATAATTTCTATGCTTTTAATCAAAGCTTCATAAAGAGTATCGAAAATATTCCACCATTCGATTTCTGTTGTTTGTCCAACTACTTTTGGCTTCGCCTTTTGATAGGTGTCACGCAAAATCGAATAAGTGAGATTGTGAATGATTTTCGAAATATCCTCCATAATCGCTCTGTAATCACTCTTGTAATCCATCTTTTGAGGGAAGACCTCAGTTTTTAACCTAAATATTTCATTTCCAAGAGGACAAGTAATTTTGAATTCAGTTATACCAACCTGATCTTTAAAAGTAAATCCGGTATTCAATAATTGCATTGAATTTACATTTTTAGACGAAGCAGTTTCTTTGTTGTTGACAAATAGCTTATAGCTCTTTTCAGATTGATTTGTAGAGAATAACCCAATGATTGTTATCGGTTGCCACTCAAAAATGTGAAACTTATCAGAATCTATTGGTTCCTGTTTTTTTTGAAGAATTTCAACACTGAAATTTTCTGAACCGTTGACTTGAGATGGGTAGAAATTTCGCTTCGTATTAGCAATATCAATTGTTATGGTGCCATGACCATCAATTACATAAGTGCTATTTCTTAAGATCTCATCCATCAAACCCAAAACGAAGTAAATCTATCTTCATCAAAGCGCTCCAACATAAAAATCAATTTTTCCAATGATTTTGGATAGTCAGAATTATCGATTAAGCTCTTTCTGTTTTTTTGAAGGTACGTTATGTCTGGATTTTCTTCAGACAATTTTTCACCTGAAAACTTATTAATGAGACCAACTAAAACCTTTTGAGTCCGAATTGAACTTCCGTGAATTCTTGGTAGTATTTTTTGCATAAATTGAAAATCTAAAGCTTCTTTATTATTCAGTAGTTTCTCTTTTTTCGCATATGTGATGTAGAAAATAATTTCATCGCGAACGCGGTAGGCAAAATGCAGGTCTGCTATGCGAAGAATCTCATTGATTTCCTTTATCTCATTGAGTTCTTTATCGGCATCCTTTTTATCTGTTTCTGAGAGGTCTTTACTTCCAATGTACTCACCACGTAACTTCTCATTCGTAAAATCAACTAAGGGAGCAACGTCTTCAGCTTGTTTTTCGAGCCAATCCAATTCAACTGTATTCATTTCTATTGAATTTGCTCTATCCAGTACTTTTCGTGAGAATGGGTGTGTGGTTTCGTCCATATTTACAGTGCCAATCAAATAGAGGTTTTCAGGCCAATGTAGGTTTTTGAAGTCGTCTTTGTTTGTAGCATCTTTTATTTGACTCTCGGAAACTATAGAATCGGTAATAATTATTCCATTTTCATTACTTCTTGTTTCAATGATACTCAAAAAATCTGAAAAGTAGTGTTCTACTCTCGCCAAATTCATTTCATCCAAAATAAAAAAGAATGGTTTTTGTGGAGATTCTTTAGCTTTTAAAATTGCATCTGTTAGTGGTTTTGAAATGAATTGACCATTCAATGCTGTATAGCCAATCAAATCAGACGCGTCAGTCCAATCTGGCCTTACAGGAACTTGAATTACCTGCTCCTTTGACATGCCAACAGCCTCAGCAAATAAACGTGGTAACTGTGTTTTTCCCGTTCCTGAAATACCAGCAAGAATAACAAATGGCTTTGTTTTTAGCGACAAATAGAAGTTAGCTATCTCTTCTCTTTTGAAGTTGAATCCTTTGGATTTGATGAAGGATTCTATATGGGTAATTGTTTTTTGCATTTGATTTTGCCCTTTTGATGAAGCAGATGGCTGTAAATTCGAATTATTTTCTTGAAGTTTCAAAAATTGATGAAAGCAATTCGATAAAATATTTTTAGGCTCTTCGTTATCTACAATTTCTAATAACTGTTCGATATTCTTTATTCTGTTAGCTGTTGAGTTTGTTGAAGTGCGTTCTCCAAATAGATAGGTTATTTCTGCACTTCCTAGTGATTTCCATGACCATTTTTTTTGTGTAGTGTATTGATCAATTATTTTTAAACGAACAAACTCGTCAAATTTACCTGAGACTTCAAATTCATTATTCCCGTCTTCAAAATATGTTTTTTCATTCTTTTTCTTTGTAGGGATATCAACTTTTTCAAGTGAGGTAAATAATACCCAATTATCTGTTTTATTCACCACAAAAACAAAATCTCCCTGTTCAAGATTTTTAAAAAATTTGTTATTCCAATAAAAATAATTTTTATCGGGGGAAAAAAGCTCTTTAGCGTTTGGTGCTGCTGAACTTTTTACCTCATATATCATTACTTGTTCTTTCATAACTCATCATATTTCTTAGCACTCCCTTTCGCCTTGTCAACTGGATATTTTTCTGCATTCTTCTGTATTTTTTCCAATACAATTTCCTCAATATTGAACTTGTATTTTTCAGCAATCAGAAATGCATAAGCGAAAACATCAGCCAATTCTTCTTTTACTTTATCTTCATTTGCATCATTTGCATCTTTCCAAAGAAATGTTTCTAATAATTCTCCGGCTTCTATGTTTAAGGCAATCGCTAAATCTTTGGAATTATGAAATTGTTCCCAATCTCTATTATTCCGAAAATCTATGAGTTGTTTAGTGATGAAATCTGTTTGGGGTTTTGAAAAAAAATCTCTATGAATAGTTAAAAGCATCTCATCTAAGTAGGCATGAGGTCCAAAAAAAACTGGATTTTTGTCTATTTTATTTTCTTCATCAAAATCTTCTATTGATAATTCAGAATAACCATTTTTGAGAAGAAAAACATTAACTTCATCAATTTGCTCTTTGAAACTTTCTTTGAATTTATAAACTTTGACAAAGGTAAATTCATTTAGTAAATGACCACCGTACAATTCAGCTCCTGTCTGACTTGAAGGGAAAAAATCTCTCAACATATTATTGCTTTTTAAAAAATTGAAGTGCTGTTTTGAACTCATTATCAAATGGCAATTTCAATTCTGAGAGCATTTCAGGTATCGCTATCGCCCAACTTACATAGTAATATGCTAAAATATGATAGCCCGAAAATAGTTTATCCTTAATGCCATTAATTCTGTAATCAGAATTGTTTGGATTATATCCATGAATTCCTTGCATTGCTATGTCTACAGCTATTTTTTTTATTTCTTCTTTGTCCTTGTTTTCGAAAAATTGTAATGCATCTAACATATACATTACAACAGGCATATTCAGTTCAGATTCTTTATGAGAATTTAAGAACTTTTCCATTTCCCTTTCTTTGTAAGGATCTTTCGATTCTAATTCATAAGGGTCTTCTTCTATAGATTTTAATAAATTATCAATATCCAATCTTTTCGAACGGAATTCTATTTCACTTACTAACTCAAAATTCTTATCTAACTTTAAATCCTCTGCCCAATGTAAAACCAATTCATACTCTTCTGCTGGTTCTTTATTGTCTCGATATTGAAGAAATTCCTCGTAAAAATCATTTGCAGTTTTTAGTTCTGAAGATGAAGCTTTAAAGTCTTTAATAAAGTCTATACCATATAATTCTTTGAATTGAATTGCTCCAACTAGATTATAAATCTTACTTTTTGAGACTACGTTACTAGGTGAGAGTTCTAAAATATTTTTATCAGTTACAGCTTTAAGTCCTTCTTGAACCATATTGTACAATGACAAAAATTGAAATGGTCTTAGTTCAACAAATTCATTAAAAAGAAAATTTTCAATAAACAAATCAATTGGAGCATTAAAAATTTGACTATTAAGTCCTTCAAATAAATCTGTTTCGTACTTTTTTAATGATTGTTCAGATATCCCTAATTTCTTTAACTTAATTTGTGTTGATTCTATAGTTTTTAAAAATCTTTCTTTTTGCTCATTGTTTGCAATAAATAATTGATTCAGCTTGTTTTTTCTAGCATCAATCACAAAATCTAAATGCACTAATTCATGCATAATCAAATGTTCATAAGCAGGATATTTTGGGTTGAATTTGATAAAATGTTTTTCTCTATCATAATTTTCAGCAAATTCAATCTTAGCAGCTGTTGGAATATCTTCGTCTTTAATTATATCAATTTGCTTTTCACCTTCAAACTCTAATTTATGTCGATACTCTCTGAATATTTTTTTTCCGACTTCAGATACTGTTATTTTTTTTGAAAGTGCAAACAATTGTTGAACCGTATTTTGATACAATTCATCTTTCTTATTATTCGTTTTTATTGCTCTTGTATAACTGTAAAATGCTGATTGTAAATCTGATTCCATTTCTGCAATCATTCCCAAAGCAAAATGAGTATTTGGATATTTATCATCAATTTTTATGGCCTCCCAAAAATATTTTTTCGCTTCAACTAACTTTCCTTGTTGCATTAAATTTGCACCAATATTGTTGATTGTAATATTATCGTCCGGGTTTGCAATTAAAGCCTGATCATAATACTTCATCGCTGTCGAAATATCATTTTTGAATTTCGCGAGGATGTTGCCCATCATCAGCAGGGCGTAGCCATTTTTGGAGTTCCAACGTAGGGCGTCAATCAAGCAATTAATCGCTTCGTCTTGGTCGCCTTCGTCAGAAAGGATTTGTCCCATGATTCGGTGGTATTCCGAAACCGTTGGATTGTTGGCAATGAGTTGTTGAAGTAGTTTTTTGGCAGGAGTGTAATCGCCTTTTTCACAAAGGGCAACTACTTTTCGGTAATCTGCTTCTTGTGAAAGAATGGAATTGGTGTCAATTTCGACTGTTACCCAATCTCCTTCGATACTAACTTTTGGCTGAAATGGCCCGTAGGAATAATAATTTTGTAACTTACTGACTATTAAGTCGTTACCCCCCCCCGTTAATTCAGGAAAAAGAGTATAAAGAAAGTCATCTATTTTATGAATAATTTTCATTTACGCTGTTGAAATTTGTAGAACGTAAAAATAGGATTTTTAATCTGAAAAATGTAAAATCAAGAGTTGAGACAGGGAATTTTTAATGTTGAATTTTTAATGTTTAATTAGGATTACAACGCGAAGAGCGGAGTTTCATTTTTGAATGTTGAATTTTTAATTTCTCGCACTGAGCCTGCCGAAGTGTGAATGTTGAATAAGGAAGATAAATATTATGTATCCATTTACCGAGGGAGATTTTAATGTTGAATTTTGTATTTAATTTCAACTTTTCTCCGCAAAGCGGACCTATTTTTTCTATGTTTCTATGTGGTTAACATTTTTACATTGAGCTTTTTGAATGTTGAATTAGGATTTCAACTCGAAGAAAAATCTAAATGAATCTTAACGCGAAGAAGGGATTTTTAAATTTTCAAATTCTATCATTACCTTATTAGCACATTACATCATTAGCATATTTTCAATTCTCAACTCTCAACTTTTCACTTTTCACTTTTCTAAACCTCTTCCGCAACTGTGGACTCACTCCTTTTTCTATGTTTCTATGTGGTTAATTTTAGATTTTACATCCTAATTTTTCCCTCAATCGCTTCCACGCATTTCATGCCATCAATTGCAGCAGAGACAATTCCTCCTGCGTAACCAGCTCCTTCAGCAGAAGGGTAAAGATTTGTGATTTCTTCGTGTTGAAAAGTTTCATTGTTTCTTGGAATCAAAACGGGTGATGAAGTTCTTGATTCTGGAGCATGAATTACGGCATCATTTGTAACGAAACCGTGCATTTTTCTACCGAAATCAATGAAGGCTTGACGCAAGCGTTCTGTTACAAAAGCAGGAAAGATTTTATCCATTTCTATACTTACAATTCCAGGCTGATAACTCGAGCGCGGAAAACCTTGCGATTTTTTCTTTTGCACGAAATCTAATAAACATTGCGCTGGAACTTGTTGATTTTTCCCCGCTAATTCCCAACATTTACGCTCAATCTCTTTTTGAAAATTCAAACATACAAATGGATCGTTTTCGTTTCCCTTGAAATCGCTGGGGTCAATGCTCACTACAATTCCAGAATTTGAATACGGATTATTGCGCTTCGATGGCGACCAACCATTTGTGACAACTTCCGCTGTATCAGTTGCGCAAGGAGCAATAATTCCTCCGGGACACATACAAAATGAATAAACTCCCTTTCCGTCGACTTGTGTCACCAAACTATAAGAAGCAGGTGGCAAATAATCATCGTTTAACCTTCCGTGGTATTGAATTTTATCAATAAATGCTTGCGAATGTTCCACGCGAACACCTAAAGCAAAAGGTTTAGCCTTGATTTTAATTTGATGTTTATGCAACAATTCAAAAATATCTCTTGCAGAATGTCCCGTTGCTAAAACAATATTTTCAACTTCGACAAAAGCCCCATCATTGATTTGAATTGCTTTAATTTTTTGACCTTCCACTTTCAAATCAGTCAGCTTATGTTCAAAATGAAATTCGCCTCCTTTTTCAATAATTTTCTCCCTGATTGCGGTAATAATTTGTGGTAATTTATTCGTTCCAACGTGTGGATGCGCTTCAACTAAAATTTCCTCACTCGCTCCAAAATGTACAAGTAATTGAAGTATTTTATCGACATCGCCTCGTTTTTTGGAACGTGTGTAAAGTTTTCCGTCGGAGTAAGTTCCTGCGCCACCTTCACCAAAACAATAATTTGATTCTGGATTGACAATTCCTTCTTTGTTCAAAATCGCTAAATCCCTGCGTCTGTTGCGCACGTCTTTACCGCGTTCAAAAATTATAGGTTTCAATCCCAACTCCAAAGCGCGCAAAGCTGCAAACATTCCTGCAGGACCACCGCCGATGATATGTACCACTTTTGAAGAATCAACAACTTCTTTAAAATCAAAACCTTGCAAACGATTATCTAAAGCTTCATTTTCACTAAAAGTAAGTGTGCAATTAATTTTTATTTGTGCTTTTCGGGCATCAATACTTCGCTTTTTCCAACGAAAATAAATTTTACTAGTTGGTGAAACGTTCCCTAATTCTTTGATTTTGGAAAGTAAAAATGCTTCATCCTTCGCTTCTTCAGGTGAACATTGAAATTGAATATCTTGCATTAGCCTTCAAAAATTATAGAAAACCACCAACCTTTGTTATAAAGTTGATTGATTGGATTGGAAACAGGTGTGTTGTCTTGAACAAAACTACTTTTGAATCCGTGTGAGTATTTTAGTTCTAAACCGACTTTAAAAAATGGTGCAAAAAACTCAACTCCACCGCCAATTTGACCTTGGAAATCATTGCGTTTTATCTTCACAAATGGATCGATATAATTCTGCGACGCTTTCTCTTGTGACTGTAAATCAATTGAATACTGCGCACCAAACAATGCATAAGCCGTGAAATTATTAAAGCGTTTTGTTCTAAATTGCAACATCAACGGAAAATCTACATTGGTTGAATTTACACGTTCCTCTCCTACTCCTTTTTTGAAATTAAAACTGTCCAAACTTTGATAGCGTAAAATTCGTTCTTGAAAGGATAACGTTGGAAGAAATCGCAAACGAAGAACGGGCGTTCCCAATTTCATTGTCGCCAACATTCCCAATTGTCCGCCAGGAGAAGATTCACTCTGTAAACTCACAAGTCCGTATTGATTGTAAGCATTAACCTCTTGATAAACAGTGAAATCAGCTGTATTAAAACCCAACATAAATCCGAAGTGGAACAAACGTTTGTCGAAATTTTTATATCGTTCTTGCTTCAATCGCTGTCCAAAAGAAGCGAAAGAAATAAGGAAAATGAGGAGTAAAAAACGTTTATTCATTGAGCTAAGAACGCAATAGATAGGACTTTGTTGCAAGTTTTTATTTTGTTCCGACGTAAATTGTTGCAATTCCTCCAGAAACTGGAATTGATTTGATGTTTTTGTAATTCAATTTCTCCAACACATTCTCAAAGTCTTTACCTTCGGGAAAAGCAGCAACTGATTCAGGTAGATACGCATAGGCTTTTTCATCCTTTGATATGCGTTTTCCAAAAAATGGAATGAAGTATTTCGAGTAAAATCCAAATGCTTGTTTGATTGGGAACATTTTTGGTTTTGAAAACTCAAGAATAATTGCTTTTCCTCCGGGGCGAATGACACGCAACATTTCAGCAAGTCCTTTTTCAAGGTTTTCGAAATTACGCACACCAAAACCAACGGTTAAACCATCAAAATAATTATCGTCGAAAGGTAAATCTTCAGAATCGCCCAACTGCATAGAAACGATGTGATCTACTTTTTTCTTTTTCATTTTCTCTTTTCCAACCTCCAACATTCCAGAAGAAATATCGATCCCTACCACTTCTTCAGGTTTCAATTTAAGGTTTGCGATTGCAAAATCTCCCGTTCCTGTTGCGATGTCAAGAATGCGCTTCGGTTTAATTTCACGCAATTCTTTTACCGCACGTGCACGCCACAAATGGTCGATTCCAAGCGATAAAAAGTGATTTAAAAAATCGTAACGTCCTGAAATATTATTGAACATTTCAGCAACTTCTTCTTTCTTGGAACGATCTGAATTATAAGGTTTTACTACTTTTTTTGACATTTTATGACTTTAGTTGGAAGATAATCTTCTCCATTCTTTAATTAATTCTTCTTTGGAAATACTAACAACACCCGATTGCTCACAAACCAAGCCTCCTGCAACGTTTGAAATACCTGCGATGTCGGCAATTGATGCACCCGCAATCAAACTAAGCGTTGCCACAGCAATCACTGTATCTCCAGCACCCGAAACATCAGCAATATTCCGCAAATGTGCTGCAATGTAATGTTTTTGATTTCCTTCTTTGATAAACACACCAAACTCCGATAATGTTATGAAAGAAACCTTATTTTTTAACTTTTCTTCTAAAAGTGCTACTGCTTGTTCAAATAAATGCTGCTCTTTTTTGAAATCAAATGAAAGATTTAAACCTTCTTTTAATTCTTTCAAATTCGGTTTAAACAATGTTACTCCTTTGTAAGCAAGGAAATTATCGCGTTTTGGATCAACAGTTGTTGGAATATTTGCTGCCACCGCAAACGCAATCACTTGCTGAATTAAATTTTCCGTCAGCACACCTTTGTTGTAATCTTCAAAGATAATTCCGTCAATTCCTTCGTTGATTAAAGCCTGAATTTGAAGTAACAAGGCCTTTTCTTCCGTTTGATTTATCGGACTTGTCGTTTCAGAATCGATGCGCAACAATTGTTGTTTACTCGCAATAACGCGTGTTTTAACTGTTGTTTTTCTATCTTTTGAAACAATGATTCCTTGAGAAGAAATACCATTTTCAGTAAACAAATTAGATAGTGCCTGCCCTTGTTCATCGTCACCAATTACCGAACAAACAATTGGTTGTGCGCCCAAAGCCACTAAATTCAAAGCCACATTTCCCGCGCCGCCGATACGTTTTTCCTCTTGTTCAAAGGAAACCACAGGAACAGGTGCCTCGGGACTGATGCGATTTACCTTGCCAAGTATGTATGCATCAACCATTACGTCGCCGATAACAAGCACACGTAAATTGTTAAATTTAGAAAATAAGTGGTCGTAATTCACTAGCTCAATTTTGCAAGACCTTCAGCAATTCTTTTCATCGCTTCCGTTAATGTTTCTTCTGAAGCAGCATACGAAATTCGGAAACAATTTGGATCACCAAAAGCTTCACCGCTCACCAAAGCAACAAGCGATTCCTCCAATAAATACATACATAAATCTTCCGCAGTATTAATGGTGTAGGCACCAAATTTCTTTCCGAAAAACGAGGAAATATCTGGGAAAACATAAAACGCTCCCTCTGGATTATTTGTGATAACTCCTGGCATTTTGTTCAATGAGTTCAACACCAACTCTCTTCTACTTTTGAAAGCCGCAATCATATCTTTTAAAACAGCTGGTTCTGCTTTCATTGCTGCAATTGCTGCTTTTTGGGTAATTGAACACGTTGCCGAAGTAAATTGTCCCTGCACTTTATCACAAGCATCTGCAATTTCTTTCGGAGCACCGATGTAACCTAATCTCCAACCTGTCATAGCCCAAGCTTTTGAAACTCCATTTACGGTAACAACTTGGTTATATATTTCTGGAAATTGCGCCAAACTTTCGTGTTTGCCTTTGAAATTAATATGTTCATAGATTTCGTCACTCAAAGCAACGATATGTGGATATTTTTTAAGTACGTTCGCAAGGTCTTGTAATTCTTCTTTGCTGTAAACAGAACCCGTTGGATTACAAGGCGTTGAAAACATAAATAATTTTGTTTTAGGTGTAATTGCTGCCTCTAATTGTGCACCAGTGATTTTAAAATCATTTTCGATTCCTGCATTAATTACAACAGGAACACCTTCAGCAACCTTAACGATTTCTAAATAAGAAACCCAATATGGAGCAGGAATAATAACTTCGTCTCCTTCATTTATTAAGCTTAAAACGACGTTTGCGATCGATTGTTTAGCTCCTGTTGAAACAACAATTTGATTTTTTGCATAATCTAAATTGTTATCTCTTTTGAATTTCAAAGAAATACTTTCGCGTAAATCATCATATCCCGGAACAGGCGTGTACATTGTGAAGTTGTTGTTCATCGCTTCCACAGCTGCATCCTTAATAAATTGAGGAGTAAAGAAATCGGGTTCACCCAACGACAAAGAAATAACATCTTTTCCTTGTGCTTTCAATTCGCGACTTTTTCTCGACATTGCAATTGTTGCCGATTCTTCCATTGCCATTAGGCGATCTGATAATTGTATCATTTTAAACGCTTATTATTTTGGGCGCAAAGTTACCAATTATTAAATTAAATGAGGGATGAAAATTTTAAGTGTACAATAAAAAAGGAATGGATTTTGATTAGTTCCATTTAGGTCTGTATTTATTTGATTGCGTTTTGTTTTAAGAATAGATTCCACTCATCATTTATTTACATTCATAATATTCAATATTTATTATATTTATGCTTTAAAATTTAAAACTATGAACAGAATTTTGATGTTAGTATTTACAGTTGTTGGGTTAACAGCTTTTTCTCAAACTAAAACAATTGCGGGAGTTAAATTTCCTACCACTACAAAAGTTAATGGTAAAACATTAGAAATGAATGGTGGCGGTTTACGTGAAAAATATTGGATTGATTTGTATGTAGCTGCGTTGTATTTAGAAAACAAAACTACAGATGCAGGTAAAATTATTTACGCTGACGATGAACAAGCAATTCACATTAAAATCATTTCAGGAAGTGTTACAAGAGAGCGTTTTATCGAATCTGTAAAAGAAGGTTTTAGCAATGCTAATCATGGAAAAGCGACACCTGAGCAGATTAAAAAATTCATGGGCTTTTTCAACGAAGAAATCAAAGAAGGTGACCGCATCAATTTAGAATACACGCCAAAAGAAGGTTTAGTAGTTATCAAAAACGGAACTGAAAAAGGAAAAATTGAAGGTGTTGAATTCAAAAAAGCACTTTTCTCTATTTGGTTAGGTTCTACTCCTGCTGATGCAACGTTGAAAAAAGGAATGCTCGGTAAAAATTAGAAACTCACTTTTTTTTTGAAAAAAACACCTGTGGAGAATTTTCATAGGTGTTTTTTTTTTGATTTTGGATTTTTAGTGATTGTTTTTTTTTTAGAATTTTGAATTTTTAATGCTTAATGTTGAATCAGGATTTAAACTCGAAGGAAATTGTAGTGAAACATTGCACGTTGTCATTCCCTGAAATAGGTTGACCGTTTTTAAACTAAGATTTATGATAAAAAACGGAAAACAAGTGAGACATTTTCGTCGGTTTTCAGAAGACTTTAAATTAAAGATTGTAAAAGAGTATGAATTAGGAAAGAATTCAGTTCCTGGTTTATCAAAAATTTACGACATTGCATGTACTCAAATATATGATTGGATTTATAAATATTCAACGTATAATAAAAAATCAATTCAGGTAGTAGAAATGAAAGATAGTCAACTTCAGAAAATCAAAGATTTAGAAGCTCGCATAAAAAGTCTTGAGCAGGCTGTTGGTCAAAAACAGATGAATATTGACTATTTGGAAAAAATGATTGAGTTAGCAGAAGAAGAGCTTAAAATTGATATTAAAAAAAATTCAAATACCCCACAATCTGGTGGTTCCAAGTGAACCAAGTTAGAATAAGCTTCAAGTTAAATCAATTGTATTGTTTTTTAGGAATTACCAAGCAAGCAGTTTTTAATAGTAGAAAACGGTACGATCAATTTCAATTAGAATTATCTGAATTGGTTGAACAAGTTGATTTGATTAGAGAAGAGCATCCAGGTTGTGGGGTTGAAAAGATGTATCATATTTTGAAGCCAAAGTATTTGGGTCGAGATAAGTTCTGTGAAATTTTTATGGATTTAGGCTATCGCGTTAGAACTTTAAAAAACTATGTTAGAACAACGATTCCATCACACATTAACTATCCAAACTTGATTCAAGGAATGGAACTTACTCATCCATATCAAGTTGTACAAAGTGATATTACCTATTTTCAAATGAATGGCGAGCATTACTATATTGTTTTCATTATTGATGTTTACACTCGAGAAATCATTGGATATGAAGTTGGTGATAATATGCGTGCTGAAATGAATTTAAGAGCTTTAAAAATGGCTTTAAAAACGATAGGTAAAGAGAATAAAATTCAAATCCATCATTCGGATCGAGGTGGGCAATATGGAAGCAATATTTATACTAATGAATTAAAAATAAATAACATACAGATTAGTATGGGTTTAACAGCTTACGATAATGCGTATGCAGAACGAATAAATGGAACAATAAAAAATGAATACTTAAAAAGATGGAAAATTACATCACTAAAAGAGTTGAAAACAGCTCTTAAGAGAGCAGTCAAAAACTATAATGAAGTGCGAAAGCATAAGGCATTCAAAAATAAATTTACACCAACTGAGTTTAGAAAAAGTTTAATAAATTTGAGTGCCCAAGAAAGACCGAGGATGATTATTTATGCCGAGGGAAAAGAAAAACTCATAGAGGCATCGAGCCTCTTTGAGTTTTGCCCAAGAGAAGAACCTCAGAATCATAATTGTCCGATTGGAATTTGAAATACTAAAATTAAATAATAACCAAAACGGTCAACTCTATTTAGGGAAGTACACGTGGGAATTTTGAATTTTTAATGCTTAATGTTGAATCAATTTCAACTCGAAGGAAATTGTGGTGAAACATTGCACCGAAAAGGTTTTGGAGTTTGGATTTTTGATGCTTGGTTTTTGATTAGGATTTATAAGTCGGAGAAAATTTTTGTTAATCTTTTTACCGTGTAAGATTTTTAATTTGTAATTAATTTCAACTTTTCTCCGCAAAGCGGACCTATTTTTTCTATGTCTCTATGTGGTTACATTTTTTGAATTGAACTTTTAAAATTTTGAATTTTTAATGCTTAATGTTGAATCAATTTCAACTCGAAGGAAATTGTGGTGAAACATTGCACCGTGGGAATTTGGATTCGAATTTTTAATTTTTAATGCTTAATGTTGAATTAGGATTTCAAGTCGGAGAAAATTGTTGTGAATTTTTTTACCGTGTAAGATTTTTAATTTGTAATTAATTTCAACTTTTCTCCGCAAAGCGGACCTATTTTTTCTATGTCTCTATGTGGTTAACATTTTTCAAATTGAGTTTTTTGAATGTTGAATATTGAATCAGGATTTTGAGTCCTAAGAAATTAGTCAAATTAGTTCTAAAAGTTTTAACGAAGATTAGTATATAAAAGATTGCTACAATTTTCAGTGTTCTAATTTTGTAGCCTCAAATTTAGACGATGCCTTTCCTTTTTATTTTTCTATTTATTATTGCTACGCAAGCGTTTTTCTCCTACTCGTTTTTTTCGCAGGAAGAATTGATTTACAACATTTTTGGTGCGACGCAATTAATTGCTTTTATCGGTGCAATTATGCTGATGTTTTTCTTTTTCAGAAAGAGAAACTCAACGGAATATCGCGCAGGGTTCTATGCTTTTGGAGCGATGATAGCCTCTGGAGTTCCTGCGATTGCATTTATTTTCCCTGGAATTTTAAAACTTATTACGGGAAATGTTTTGTTCTTTCAAATTGGTTGGACGCTGTCGTTTTTACTTTTCGTAGGGATCATCGTTGGAATTTTGTGGGGACGTTGGAATTGGAAAGTTCACCAAGTTAAACTTGATTTCCCACATTTCCCCGAAGATTTAAATTCAATTAAAATTGTGCAAATCAGTGATGTACACGTTGGAAGTTTTTTCAATAATTACAAAAAAGTTGAAAAAGCAATTGATAAAATAAATGCTTTAAACGCTGATTATGTATTTTTTACAGGCGATTTAGTAAACAATTCAGCTGCGGAAATGAAAGGTTGGGAAGCAATATTTTCAAGAATTCAAGCGAAAAAAGGAAAATACAGTATTCTTGGAAATCACGATTATGGCGATTATGTCAAATGGGAATCGGAAGCACACAAACACCAAAATTTACGTGATTTAATTGCAATTCATCAAGAAATTGGATTTCAACCTTTACTAAATGAGTCAGTGGAATTGGCTCCAAATTTTTGGCTTTTAGGTGTTGAAAATTGGGGTAAAGCTCCCTTTAGACAAAGTGGCGAACTCGGTAAAACGCTTGCGAATGTTCCCTCAGAAGCTTTTAAACTGCTGCTCTCGCACGATCCAAGTCACTTTGATTTACAAGTTTTAGACACAGATATTGACTTAACACTTTCTGGTCACACCCACGGAATGCAATTCGGAATCGAACGCTTTGGTATCAAATTAAGTCCTGTTTCGCTACGCTACAAAAAATGGGCAGGATTATACCAAGTTGGTAAACAATACTTATACGTTAACCGCGGATTCGGCTACCTCGGCTTTCCCGGTCGCGTTGGAATATATCCGGAAATAACGGAAATAACTTTAAGCAAAAAGTAAAACAGAAAGATAAAAACTACATTTTCAACTGGATTGGAAATAATTGGCAATGAAATCATTTATCACAATTGCACCTTTTTTATTGGTTGAAATTTTAACTTTGTTTTCCAATAAGAACAATGGAAGAACCTGAAAAAATTGAAGTCCCCATTCCTGAAAGTAAAATAAAGTTAGTTACCAAAAGACTTTGGAAATTCACCAAACGTTTTTTCATGGTTTTTGGAATCCTTCTGTTAGTTTATTTCTTCTCTGCTTACATCCTTTCTCGAATCACGGTTGAAGGTAAACATGAAAAGAATGCTACAATTGAAATTTGGTTGATGAAATCTGGCGTTCACACCGATTTTGTGGTTCCTGTGAAAACCAAAATAAAAGACTGGAGTACCGAATTTCCAATTAAAAATACGATCGCTAATGACACCACAACTCCTTTAGTAGCAATTGGTTGGGGAGATAAAAATTTTTACATGAATACACCAACTTGGGCAGATTTAACTTTCAAAACTGCAATTTCAGCAATGGCAGGACTTGGAACTTCCTCCATTCATGTAACTTACTATTACTATATACTTCCTGACAGACCAGTGATTTCATTAAAACTTTCTGAAAATCAATACCGTAATTTAGTAAAATATATAGAGAAAAGTTTATATCGCAATGATAAAAAACAAGCAATTTATATTGTTCCACGCATGAAATCAGTAATGGGACAGAACGATGCTTATTACGAAGCGCGTAATAATTACAGTATTTTTAGAACATGTAACTCTTGGATTAACAATGGTTTAAAAGCTGCCGACAAAAAAGCTTGTTTATGGACACCATTCGCAGGAGGAATTTTTTATCAATATGGGAAATAAACTGTTCCTCTTTTTAGTGTTATTATTTTCAGTTCAAGCAATGAGCCAAACAGCAAGTTCCACTTCAGATTCAGCAAATCAAACGCGATTGATGGTTTTTGTCAATGGAAATCGCGGTCCGAAATTCAATAAAATTACCACCGACAACAAACTTGAATTAAAAGATAAAACGGGTTATTGGTATAATTTTGACGACACAATCCTCAGTAGATTTCAACCAATTCAAGCAATCTATTTTGATGGTCATCATCCTGTCTCAACGTCCATGCACCGCACAAATGCGCGTTTTTTGAAAGCTTATTTCTTTTCTCGATTTTGCTGGTTTTCGAAAAAAAGTAGATGGGTATTAAATACAAAATTCAATGAACAAGGATTTAAAGTTCGCGTTGAAAATGGAAAAATCGCAGGTCAAAATCTCCTTAATTATTTACGTGAAAATCAACTTTTAGACAAGCAAGTTACAGTTGATTTTGTTAATCACAGTATGGGTTACGCTTACACTTTAGGGATTTTAGAAATAGTTCAGCCATATATAAAACTTGGAAAATTTCTTGCAATAGCTCCCGAAAGTGGTGGTTTACAAGGTGCTGATTGGATTCTTTTCGAAGAAGTTTGGCAATACGGCTGTGACATGGATTCACCTAATAGTAAAGTGATTTATTACCAAGATGGAATTGCAGCACAAACACCGATTAAAGGTATTGAAAACGTAAATCCAAACAAGGGAGGACGCGTTTTTATTCCCAAAGAATGGAGTAAATTCAATCAGGGATTTCTGAAATCACATCACTTGAATTGGTTTCAATGGTTTTTCTTGATTAAACCAACAGATCGAGGTTATTTTAAACGCTAGTCTTTTTGAAATTCTTACTTTTGAGGCAATGATTCAACAACACGTCAATTTAAAACCTTACAACACTTTTGGTATTGAAGTTTATGCCGCTGGTTTTGCACGCTTTTCATCAATTACGGACTTAAAAACGATTTTAGAAAGTAATACTTTTTCGCAACTTTTAATACTTGGCGGTGGAAGTAATTTACTATTAACTAAAGATTTCGATGGTCTTGTCTTAAAGAATGAAATCCAAGGATTTACAATTCTTGAAGAAAGCGATAAAAACGTAATTATCGAAGCTGGAGCAGGTGAAATTTGGCACGAATTTGTAATGAAATGTATCGAAAATGGTTATGCTGGTGTTGAAAATCTGAGCCTCATTCCTGGAAGTGTTGGTGCAAGCCCAATGCAAAATATTGGTGCTTATGGCGTTGAGATTAAAGATGTTTTTCACCATTTGAAAGCTTACCATATTGCATCTGGAGAAATACACACTTTTGACAAAGAAGCATGTCATTTTGGCTATCGAGAAAGTGTTTTTAAAAATATTTACAAAGGTCAATATATCATTTGCAGTGTCGCTTTTCAATTGTCAAAATCACCAAAAATCAACACAAGTTATGGTGCAATTGAAACAGAATTAAAAGCAAGAAATATTTCTGAACCAACGATTCGCGATGTCAGTAACGCTGTGATTGCGATACGACAATCAAAATTACCTGATCCAAAAGTGATTGGAAATGCAGGGAGTTTTTTCAAAAACCCCGTTGTCGAAGAAGCAATCGTTGAGAAAATAAAAGAAAATTACCCCGATGTTCCAAATTATCCCAGCGCGGATGGAAAACGAAAATTAGCTGCGGGTTGGTTGATTGAACAAGCTGGTTGGAAAGGAAAAACGTTTGAAACATTTGGCGTTCACAAACTTCAAGCATTAGTTCTTGTAAACTATGGTGGAAGTACTGGAAAACAAGTTCTTGACTTATCAACAAAAATCATTGAGTCCATCGAAGAAAAGTTTGGAGTTACCTTGGAGCGAGAGGTAAATATTCTTTAAAATTGAGTACGACAAGTACTGACAATTTTAACGATATTGATTTTTTTTTAGGATTTTCAACAACTTAACTTCCCTTCAATTTCCTTCAAAATAATCTCAACGCATTCTTGAACGGAATTTTTAGCTGTTAAAAGTTCAATGTCTGCTTTGATCGGCGGTTCAAATGGACTATCAATTCCTGTAAAATTCTTTATTTCTCCTCTTCTTGCCTTTGCGTATAAACCTTTAACATCACGATTTTCACAGATTGCTAAAGGACAGTTGATGAAAACCTCCACAAAATCAGCGTCTCCAATGATACTTTTTGCCATTGCTCTATCGGATATCAATGGTGAAATAAATGAAGTAATAACAATTGTTCCCGATTCCAAAAACAATTTTGCCATTTCTGCCACTCGTCGAATATTTTCTGTTCTATCCTCAGTTGAAAATCCTAAATCTTTGTTGATACCCAAGCGTGTATTGTCGCCATCTAAACAAAAAGAGCGAACACCTCTTTCAAAAAGTGCAACTTCCAAGGCATTTGCAATAGTTGATTTTCCAGAACCTGAAAAACCTGTTAACCACACCACAAAAGATTTGTGTCCGTTAAGTTTTTCCTTTTGTTCGCGTGTTATGTTAAAATTTTGAGGTCGTAAATTCATGGTTCAAATGGTAAATTAAAAGCAGTTTCTATTTTCTTATTTCTTCGTTTCGCCCCATTCTTCCGTTAAATAACGAATCACTTCAGCTGCTCCCATCAATCCAAAAAGCGCAGGCATATAGCTAATTGTTCCATAAAATGACTTTTTGAAATTTGAACCATCAGTCATTTTTAATGAAGCTTTATCTTGAATTTCAGTTGAAAAAACGGCTTTAACTCCTTTTAAAGTAATGTTTTCTCTTCGCAAGCGTTTTTTGATGTGTGCGCCTAGCTTACAATTATGAGCATGTTCCAATTTTGCCACTTGCACTTTAGATGGATCTGACTTCCCTCCTGCTCCCAAATGACTTATGATTTTGATTTTCTTGCGTTTACAAACTTTAATCCATTCCAATTTAGGTGTTACCGAATCGATGCAATCCATCACATAATCAGGCTGATAAGTTTCCATCAATTCCCAAACGCGTTCAGGCAGGACAAATTCCTCTAAAATATTCAATTCAATCAACGGATTAATGTCTTTTATCCGAGCGCCCAAAACTTTAGCTTTATTGATTCCGATTGTTGAATCCAAGGCCGACAATTGACGATTTTTATTCGTTGGGTCAAAAACATCGCCATCAATAATTGTCATTTTTCCAACACCAGCGCGAGCGATAAATTCTCCCGCAAAAGAACCAACACCACCAAGTCCGACAATTAAAACATGTGCATTTTTTAAATTTTGCATCTTTTTTTCATCCAACAAAAGCGCGGTGCGTTCCAACCATTTTTCCATAAATACACGTATTGATTTTGAATCGATTGTAAAGGTATTTGTTTCTTTGAAAAGAACATTCAAACTTTAGATTCGATTTTCTTGATTCAAATAATTCGCAATGATTCTTGAAATTTAATACCACGTTAACATTTTTTATTAAATTCGGCATGAAAACAAAATTAAAAATATGGCAAATAGCGAAGTCTTAATTGACAAAAACGATGATTTAATTGACAGAATCGAAGCACAAGGAACGATTTTCGGTCACCCTAAAGGTTTGTATTTATTATTCTTCACAGAAATGTGGGAACGATTCAGCTATTATGGAATGAGAGCAATTTTAATGCTTTACATGACTAAATTATGGATGGAAAATGGTTTAAATATACCTGGAGATAAAGCTTCCTTAATTTATGGTTTCTTCACAGGATTCGTTTACTTAACACCAATCATTGGTGGATACATCGCTGATAATTATATCGGTCAAAGAAAAGCCATAACTATCGGTGGTATTACAATGTTTGCTGGGCAGTTGGTATTGTTTGCTGTAAACACACATGTTGGTTTAGCAATGGGACTTTTACTTCTTATATTAGGAAACGGTATGTTCAAACCAAATATTTCTACCATGGTTGGACAATTGTACCGCAATGGTGACAACCGTCGTGATTCAGCTTTCTCTATTTTCTACATGGGAATCAACCTTGGAGCATTATTAGCACCAATCGTTATTGCAATTTTAACAGATGACGTTTTCGCAACAAGAGGTGAAGATGGCGCTATTATCAGTTATGGTTATAAATATGGATTCCTTGCAGCTGCAATTGGTATGGCTATCGGTCAAATCCTTTTCAACTGGTTGTCTTCTAAATATTTATTAGAAATCGGTGTTGAACCAGGAGCAAAAAAACAAGAAAAAAATTCAGAAGGTATTGTTGACCGATCAAATAAAAAACAACCACTTACACACGAAGAAAAACAACGTATTACAGTAATTTTCATTCTTACGTTCTTCGTTATTTTCTTCTGGGCAGGATTTGAGCAAGCAGGTTCTTCAATGACTTTATACACTGATAAATACATTGACCGTAATTTATTCGGATGGGAAATTCCAACTGCTATTTTCCAATCTGTAAATCCATTATTCATCGTTGCATTAGGTCCTATTTTCGCTTGGTTTTGGAATTCTAAATACGGAGCAAAATTAACGACACCTGTAAAAATGTCATTAGGTATGATTTTACTTGGTATCGGTTTCCTATTCATGTTATTTGCAACTTATGGCGTTCAAACCACAGGTTCAGGTGAGAAAGAAGTTGTTACACAAAAAGCAGCTTTAATTTGGTTGGTAATGACTTACTTCTTCCACACAATCGGTGAACTTTGTCTTTCTCCTGTTGGATTGTCTGTTGTAACAAAACTTGCTCCTCTAAAATTAGCTTCAATGTTGATGGGAGTTTGGATGCTTTCTTCTTTCGTAGCAAACATTATGGGTGGATATATCGCAATGTATGTTGAGAAATTAGGTGCGGCAACAATTTTTGTTTCAATCGCTGCTTTTGTAATCACTTTAGGATTGTTGATGTTGTTATTGACAAGCAAACTTTCTAAAATGATGCACGGCGTCAAATAACTAAAAACAATAAAATCAAAAGGCTATCGACATTGATTGATAGCCTTTTTTATTTTAAAACATCAAAAATGAAAGAAAGACAACATCCTAAGGCACTTCCCTATTTATTTTTCTCTGAAATGTGGGAACGATTTGGTTATTATTTAATGATCGGTATTTTCACCCTTTACCTTAAAGATGTGAAAGAAGGTTTTGGAATGAACGAAACCGAAGCTTCCGATTTATATGGAACTTTTATTGCATTTGTTTTTCTAACTCCTTTCATTGGAGGTTTACTTGCAGACAGAGTGCTTGGATATCGTCGTTCCATTACAATTGGTGGAATCATGATGGGATTGGGTTATTCCTTAATGGCCGTTCACGACAAAAACGCTTTGTATATTGCTATGTTGCTAGTAATTCTTGGAAATGGTTTCTTTAAGCCTAATATTTCAGCTTTGCTCGGTAACGTTTACAACGACGAAAAATACAAAGCAAAAAAAGATGCTGGTTACAATATCTTCTACATGGGTATTAACATCGGTGCATTTGTATGTAACTTTTTCGGTGCTGCACTTTACAATATTTATGGCTGGTACGCTGCATTTTTAGCTGCTGGTGTTGGAATGTTTATCGGTATTGTCATTTTCTGGCTTGGTACAAAGCATTTTAAACATGTTGATGTGATCAAACCAAAAGCTGAAAACGACATGAGTTTACTAAGTATTTTTGGTGTAATTCTTCTTCCTGCAATCGGTTTTGGAATGTTAGCGTTATTATTACCTGAACCTTTGGTGGGTTCAAAAACCACAGATGCGTTCCTATTTGGTTGTATTCCAGTGATTTTCTTTTACGGACGTTTACTTTACAAATCTCCTGCTGAGGAAAAACGTCCAATTGCGGCAATGTTGGCAATTTTTGCAGTTGTTATTACTTTTTGGGCTGTTTTCAAACAGAATGGTTCAACTTTAAATACTTGGGCAGACCGCTACACAGATCGCGAAGTTCCAACAGCAATTCAACCAATTATGTCGGGATTGTTTCTTGCAGAGGAAATTAAATATGAAAAAGACTCTGTTGTTGTAATGGATGAACAATTTCGAGTAAAAGACAAAAAGTTAAAAGAATGGAATTATCCAGCTTACTTTAAAAACGTTCCTGCTGAAAAACTACCAAAGGAAGGCGAAACAATTTATGCATTTAACACCAATATTTTTCAGTCTGTAAATCCTTTTTGGGTAATCGCAATGACTCCTTTGGTACTTGCCTTTTTTGGATTTTTAAATCGAAAAGGTTTAGAACCTTCTACCCCAACAAAAATTGCTTTTGGACTATTAATTTCCGGATTGTCCTGTTTCGTGATGGTGGGTGCCGTGTATGCGAGCAATAACGGAATGTTAAAATCATCTGCTTGGTGGTTTATAAGTTCCTATGCCGTTATTACAATTGGAGAACTTTTCTTAAGCCCAATGGGACTTTCACTTGTTTCAAAACTAAGTCCACCACGCTTGACTTCTTTAATGATGGGTGGTTGGTTTTTAGCTACTTCAATTGGAAACAAAATGTCGGGAGTTTTAAGTTCACTTTGGGATGGTTACGAGGACAAAGCAAATTTCTTCTATGTCAATGTCGTATTACTTTGTGCAGCTTCTTTATTGATGTTTTTAATGCTGAAGTGGTTAAATAAAATCTTCGCTGACTATAAATAAAATCAAACACTAAAAATGAAAAAAATACTCTCCTTTTCTCTCCTTTTTGTTTCAGCTTCGCTTTTTGGACAAGAAAATTCAACACATTGTTCTAAGCGCACAAAACTCATAAATTCACAAAAAAGTGCAACATTATCCGTCGCTCAAATTGCAGAAACGGAAAAATATGATGTCAACTATTACGGATTAAACCTTTCAATGACAAACACTTCCACTTATTTGGAAGGAACAGTTGAAATGCAAGCAAAAGCACGCACCTCAATTGATTCTGCTTTGTTTGAATTGTTTGCTAGTTTTACAATTTCTGAAATTCGTGTAAATGGCGTGCCCGTTAATTATTCTCGTTCCAATTCTGCCCTAAAAGTTCCTGTAAATGTAAATGCAAACGAAGTATTTCGCATTGAAACAGATTATTTTGGAACACCTCCAGATGCTGCTTCAAATCCACTTGGCGGTGGAGGAATGACTTACGACACGTCACCATCTTGGGGAAATCATGTTGTTTGGTCGCTTTCTGAACCATTTTCTGCTTACGAATGGTTTCCTGTAAAACAAAGTTTGCGCGATAAAATCGATAGTTGTTCCATTAAAATTACTGTTCCTGATTCTTGTAAAGCTGGTTCAAATGGTATTTTGGAAAATGTCGTGAATCTAGGAAATGGATTCACGCGCTACGAATGGAAACACAGACATCCAATTGAGTATTATTTGATTTCTGTTGCTGTCGCGAAATACGTTGAACATAATTTATTTGCAAATCCTATTGGCGCTCCTGCTCCAATTCTTATTCAAAATTTCATCTACGACAATCCTCAAACCTTGCCTAACTTTTTAGATGAGATTAATGAAACTGCCGATTTTATTGAACTTTTCTACGATTTATATGGCCCTTACCCATTTGAAGATGAAAAATACGGTCACTGCATGGCGCCATTGTCAGGTGGAATGGAACATCAAACGATGACCACACAAGGATTTTTCGAAAAAACATTGACTTCTCACGAACTTGGTCATCAATGGTGGGGAGACAATGTTACATGTGCTTCATGGTCAGATATTTGGGTGAATGAAGGCTTTGCTTCTTACAGCGAATATTTAATGTTGGAGAATTTATATCCTAACGAGAAAAATCAACACATGACTGATGTTCACAACAATGTAATGTCACAAGTTGGTGGAAGCGTTTGGTTTGCAGATTCATTGAATACAGATCGTATTTTTAGCGGAAGATTAACCTACGACAAAGGCGCGGCAATCATTCACTCGTTGCGCTATGTAATTAATAATGACAGTTTGTTTTTCAATACACTTCGCGCTTTTCAAACGGAATTTGCCGACAGCGTTGCAGTGGGAATCGACGTTCGCAACAAATTCATGCAAACTTCAACAATCGATTTAACACCCTTTTTCGAACAATGGTATTTTGGTGAAGGCTACCCAACTTATTCAATTCGTTACAAGCAAGAAGCAAACGACTTAATTTTACAAATTAGTCATACAGCTTCAAAACCAACAAGCACTCCAACTTTTACAAATCCAATTGATGTGCGCATTTTCCGACAAGGACAAACAGATACAATCATTCGATTTGAAATTGCGAGCAACACTGAATTATTTGTTATTCCAAACTTTGGAACGGCAACAGGAAGCATGGCAATTGATCCTAAAAATTGGATTGTAAATAAAGTGGGGACAATCACAATGGACAACACGATAGGTTTGACTGAAAATCAAGTTTCAAAAGAACTTCAAATCGTTCCGAATCCAAATAATGGTGTTTTCAGTATTTCAAATTTAGAAGTAATCGCACAAATCGAAGTGTATCAAATGAATGGAAAAAAAGTACTTTCAAAAACCTATTCTCCTAACGAACAAATTGATTTACGCGCGTTTGGAAAAGGAACTTACCTAGTTGAAATTCAAACCCAAAAAGGAAGCAGACGATTGAAATTAGTTAGTTTTTAAGCGCTTAATTTGTGTGTTTTACTGTTAAAAGCAATTATACTGTAAAAAAAGAAATAGAATAAAATTGATTCCTCTTTCTAGTATCAATGACTTCTTTTTATTAATAAATTATTTTTACTGATTTTCAGAAGATTCCTCACGACGTTCGGAATGACTCAGCGGTTAGAGTAGGTGGCGAAAATGCGCAGCATTTTCGCTTTAACCCCCCAGTTCATGGGTCATTTCGAGCGAAGCGAGGAATCTTTATAGAAGTCAATTAAACTTTTTCATTTTTAAAAGTGACGTCTCGGAATGACTTCAATAATTGAGCATAAAGTGGGAAAATGAGAAGCTTTTTCGAATAATGCAAAGAAAATAAGAGTTCGTCCTTCTGAACTTCGCAGAGGAATAAATGATATATAAGAAATTATAATTTAAAATAAATTTGTTTTCTAACTTTTAGAAACAACTTTTAAATTTCGGTTGTTACTTTGGAAATTAATACTAATTTTGTTTAGAACAATTCTAAATAATGAAACAAATTCGTCACTTCTCAGAAATGCTAGCTCCGCAATTTACTTGTGATGGTTGTGCTTGTGAGAAAAAGAAAAAATGTTGTAAAAAATATAAAACCAAAGGTCAAGCATGTAAAAAATGTCCGAAATTCGACTAATCAAGTCATGCGCTTTATTTACCTATTTTTTCTTTTTTCAATTTCAAGTTTGTTTTCTCAAACGAATGAGCGTTTTCAAACAACTCATTTAATTGGTACAGAAATCAGTTTCGCTTATCGAACAAGAGAAGTTTTTCATGGGTTTTCTTATACACAACAATTCAAAAAAACGGCAGTTGCCACAGGTTTAAATTTAGGCGTAAAGTCAACTTATTCACAACGTACAATTTTCCCTCAAATTCATTTTAAATTCGCTTATTTTCCAATTGCAAAACAAACTTCAAAAACGCAAAACTTACTCTTTTTTGGTCCACAGATTCAACTAAAATCTGGACTTCAACGTGTTTCAAACCTTCACTCCTACTCCGATTTACTCATTGGCTATGATTTTTCTTATGGTAAGAAATGGCGATTTTATCACTCCTTAAATTTTGGACCTTATCTCGAGCTATTTAAAGATGAAAAACGTCAAACTTTCTTGATTAATTCAATTAATTATTACCTAACATTTGGATTGAATTATGCGCTGTAGTTTGCTTTTACTGCTCTTTGGATTAACGCTTTTTTCTTGTCAAAAAGGTAAAAAATACGTTGAAATTGAAGTCATCGGTCATGCCGGGATGGGTTTAAAAATGAGCAATTCAATTTATCATGAAAATTCATTAGAGTCCATTGAATTGGCGCTTTCCATTGCTGGCTCCGATGGCGTTGAAATCGATGTTCAACAAGATAAAAATGGTACACTTTGGCTGTTTCATGACGAAAAATTAGATGAAACCACAACAGCTTCAGGATGTATCGCAGATAAATTAACGAGTGAATTAGAAAAGGTGCGCTACAAAAGTTTACACAAAGAGAAACTTGTTAAATTAAGTGATTTGAATTTTGAGAAATTTCAAACAAAAAGAATATTTCTCGACCTTCGTTTTTATCAAAGTTGTTCACAAAGCTATGCCGATGGTTTGAAAGTTAAAAATGCTTTGCTGGACTTGCAAATTCAAACAAAAGATAAATTGTATCTGATAATTCCAAGCGGAAATTATTTGCCGATTTTTGAATCAGATTTTAAGGTTTTGTACGCCAACGACAACTTTGAAAGTTGCTTGTCACTACTCAATCAAGATACACTAGTTGACGGAATTGTAATTCGCAATCAAAATATAAATTCGTCGCAAATTCAAACTGTAAAATCTATAAATAAGAAGGTTTATATCTTTGAAATGCGTTCACCAAAAGGTATAAAATCAGCACTTCGAAAACATCCTTCTGGAATAATTTCAGATGATTTAAGAGCGGCAATTATTCAATGTGAAAAATAAGTGAATTTACACAATTGTACCAATTGATTTCTCCCGATGGTCATAATGACTTTTCAAGGGATAAAAATGCGAAAATGCTTTTCATTTTCGCTGAAGTTCCAACACAAGTAGTCATTTCGACTGAAAGGAGACCGCGTAGCAGCTCCAGAGGAAAATCTACTGGAATGAAAGCGAATACTCAAAAAAATAATTCTATAAAGATTCTTAAATCTTACTTTTCCTTGAAAACAGAATCATTTATGCCTTTATTTACTTTGTAGTTCGTTAATTTAATTACAATTGTTCCTGATTTCTCAGTTTTGGCATCTTTCTTCTTTTTGTCATCGGTGTCGTGCAAATCAGCTGCTACGCTTTTAGGTAACTTGAACTTTTTTACATCAACAGTAAATGTTAATTGACTTGGAAGACCAAATTCTGCTTGATCTCCGTAAGCGTAATCAACACTAACTGTTCCACTGCTGCGCGTTGTAATTTGAGATTTTAGAATCAAGTTTCTTTTAGTGTCAACCCACAATTTTGCTAATACAAATTCATTGTTTTCACCCGTTGGAATTACAGTTAATTGTGTTGTTTTAATTTCACCAAGTGTTTTTGTACCGCTTTCAACAACCATGTAAGCACTTTTTTTCGCTAAAAAAGTATTCATGTCCGTAAAACCTTGTTTTGGTAAAATCGCTATTCCTTTGGAAACAACTTTGAACTTATCTTTTTGCTTGAAATAAATGGTTGCATTTACAGGTAAAATCTTGATTAAAGGAACATCTGCTTTGATGTTTGCATCCACAGAATAATCAATTACAGAATTGATTTTAGAGACAACTTTTGCTAAAATAGCGTCTGCATCTTGTGCTTTTGAAAGAAAAGAAAGCAGTAGAAAAGTACTGAATAAGAATATTTTTTTCATGTGTGTTTAACTATATTTTTATTGCCGTACGAAATCGCCATTCAAATTCATTCTTGGTTTTGACGATTCCTATTTTGGCTTAATTCATTAGGAAGTGATGTCTTTTTTATTGAATTTAACGATTGCAACAACAACCAATATCACATTGTGCGCCAAGAGAATAACAACCGATTCAATTATTTTACTCATTGGAATTGGATCTTCAAAGAAACTTCTCCAAGATGCCATGTGCGTGGTAAATAAATAAGGTTTGATCGAGTCAAAAACAGAAACATCTAAAGAGCCAATTATCGTGAATAATATTATAATTGCCATCGTTGAAACAATCGGACCAATCGAATTATCTGCAAACGCCGAAAGACATATCGAAAGCGTTGAAATCGTCAATAACGAAAGAAAAGCAACTAAAAATGCTAAACCATAACGCCACATAATATCTTGTTCTTGTAAAATCACCAAGCCGTCACTATTCAAAACAATCAAATCGCCTGTTCCAAAAATCCATTTGGCAACAATTAGCGCTAAAAATCCTAACCAAACTGTTAAAATCAAAGTGTAAACTGCTCCTGCAATAAATTTCGAAAGTACAATACTTGTCCTTGAAATCGGTTTACTTGCCAACATTCTGACCGTTCCCATTGCTGCTTCTCCAGAAATTAAATCGCCCGTGACCAAAGCAACCAACAAAGGAATATGAATAATCAACATTTGCAAAATGATGAATGCGATAAGGTTTCCATTCAAAATATTTCCATTGAATGAAAGTGTTTGCTCAAATGAAGCAGTAACGAAAGAAATAAATGAACTTCCATCTGCTTTCATGGCAAATAAAATCACGCCAATTAATAAAGTAAGCGCACCAATTCCTAAATAACTTCGAGGTTTGGCAAGAATTTTTACAAATTCGTTATATGTGTTTTTTAGTAACATTAGGATTGAACTATTTTCATGAAAAAATCTTCTAATTTGCGTTTTGGTTCCAGAGCAAAAACCGATATGCCGTTTTCAATCAAGGCTTTATTCAACAAAGGAACTTGATTTTTCTCAATTGCCACTTCCAATTCATTCGCTGTTTCACCAACAAAATGAGCTGTGCTAAAATGATTCGAAATAACTTGTTTCGCTTGTGCAACAGCGTCAATTTCAAGATGGACAACCAATTCTTGGGCATTTAATAAATCTTGAACTTCACCTTCAACAATTGATTTTCCTTTGTTGATAATTACCATTCGATTGGCAATCAATTCAATTTCAGAAAGTTGATGAGAAGAAAGTAAGATTGTTTTATTCTGTTCATTTTTTAAACGAAGAATCAAATTTCTGATTTCCACAATTCCTTGTGGATCGAGACCTGTCGTTGGTTCATCTAAAATAATTAAATCGGGTTGGTGTAACAAAGTTTGAGCAATTCCCAAACGCTGTTTCATTCCGTGAGAAAAACCTCCAATTTTGTCTCCACCCCTACCTGCAAGTCCAACAAATTCAAGCATTTCTCCAATTTGCGACTTTGAAACTGAAGCTCCTGAAATTCTTGCAAAAATCTCCAAATTCTTTTGAGCAGAAAGGTATTTATAGAAATCGGGTTTTTCAATTATGCTTCCAATTTTAGATAAAATCTCAGAACGATTGTTGGCGTAAGATTTCCCGAAAAGTTCAATTTTTCCTGCATTGGGTTTAATCAATGAAAGTAAACAGCGGATTGTGGTACTTTTTCCAGCTCCATTTGGACCTAAAAAACCAAAAACATCGCCACGACCTACGGTGAATGAAACGTCTTTAACTGCTTGAAAACTACCGAAACTCTTAGCGAGCTGTTCGACTTTTATTACTGTTTCTTTTTCCATTAAATGTAAAATTAAACTTTATGAAGTTTCGCAAGTATTTGTGCGCAAAAATTAACGTTCATTGAAAATCTTTTCTACTTGTTTGAATCGATGTTTGAATATTTCTTCCAGTTTACCTTTTACAATTAAAGGATGAGCTAATTTTCCAAGAATTCCAAATGGAATTTCGTACGAAACAATGTCTGTCATTTCCACTCCGCCTTCAACTTCCTTGAAATGATGCTCGTGGTGCCAAATTGCATACGGACCTTTGCGCTGTTCGTCCACAAAAAACTCATTTTCCTTAACCGTTTTAATTTCTGTCACCCAAGACATCGGAATGCCAAACAAAGGACGAACGGTATATTCAATCATCAATCCTTCATACATTTTTTCTGGTAAATCAACTTTAATGTCAAAGCCCATGTATTCTGGCGTGATTTTTTTTAGATTCTCAGGTCGCGAGAAAAAGTCCCAACATGTCTTGATGTCGGTTTTAACTAATTGTGTTCTTTTCAATTGATACATACTTTAGAAACAAGCGTTGTGAAAGAAAGTTTTTTGATTCTACTAAAAGACAAGCTATTCTGCTTTCAATTAGAGTTATTTAACATTCTCTTTTTTTGAAAAGAAGAATTTTAATCAGTAACGGTTCTAAATAATTGAATACTCACAATTTTACCAATATTATCCTCTTGAAAGTAACAATGAAATTTAGTTAATAATTCGTTGTTTCAAATTTTCAGAGGATTCCTCATTTTATTCGGAATGACCTTGGGGTTAGAATCAGTGGCGAAAATGCGTGGCATTTTCGCATTCTCCTCATAATTCATGAGTCATTCCGAGTGAAGCGAGGAATCTTTTTGATGTCATTTTAATTTTTACTGTTTTAAACGTGACGTTTCGAAATGACTTTTCAAGTGATAAAAATGTGAAAATGCTACACAAGTAGTCTTTTAGATTGAAAAGATACCGCGTAACAACTCAGAAGGAAAAACTACTAGATGGAAGCGACAATTCAACTAAATAAATCTAAAAACAAATTCTAAATCGCTTTTTACGAACGAATAAGAACAAATTGACACGAACAATTGTAACTTTGTAAAAATTATAAGATTATGAACGAAAGAGTTGAAGCAGCATTAAACGACCAAATATCAAAAGAAGCATCTTCTTCCCAATATTACCTAGCAATGGCATCTTGGGCAGAGAATAATGGTTTGAACGGTACATCAAAATTTATGTATGTCCATTCAGATGAAGAGCGTTTTCACATGTTGAAATTGGTGAAATTTGTAAACGAACGCGGCGGAAAAGCATTAATTCCTGCAATTAGCCAACCACCAACAGAATTTGATAACTTGAAAAGTGTTTTTGAATTGCTTTTAAAACATGAAATTAGTGTAACTGAATCTATCAATAATTTGGTAGATATTTGTTTACAAGAAAAAGATTACACAACTCACAATTTTGTTCAATGGTACGTTTCTGAACAATTAGAAGAAGAAGCGTTGGCAAGAACAATTTTGGATAAATTAAAATTAATCGGCGACGATAACGGTGGAATGTATATGTTCGACCGCGATTTGGAAGCTTCTGTTTTAGCCGCGCCAACTGCAGCTACGGACACAAAAAAATAATACATTTTGAAGCAATTTTTACTTTGCTTTTCGATATTTCTCCTTGTTTTCTTTTCCAGAGCGCAAGGAGATTTTCGTTTTAATAGCTTCACAATCAGTAATGGATTATCTCAAAGCTATGTTACGTGTATCATTCAAGACAATACCGCCGCACTTTGGATTGGAACGCAAGACGGACTCAATCGCTTTGATGGCAAGAACTTTGAAATTTACAGCTCCGATGATACGCCAGGAGTTGGAAATAGCTTTATAAAATGTGCTGCAAAAACAAAAAATGGCAACCTCTGGTTTGGAACAGCAAGTGGATTATTACTTTACGAATCGAATAAAGAACGCTTCACCACCTTTCAAGTAAAAAATTCTGTACTGCTTCAAATTGAGAGTATTTCAATTGATGATAAAGATCGAATTTGGTTGAGTGTGAATGGCTATGGAGTCGTACAATTTGACAGTAAAACAAGAAGCTTCACTAAAACTTTACCGAATTTACCAACAAAAAAAATAAACCTGATTTCTTACATTGGAAACAATCAGTTACTCATTGATTCTGAGGATAAAGGCTTGTTATTGTATAACCTAGACAAACGAAAATCAGAAACAATAAGCTTTGAGAGAAATCAAAACGAGAACATTTCAATTCTCAAACTTACCACTCACAATAAAATTGTTTACATCGGAACAAATAGAGGTGTTTTTGTTTTCAATGGTCAACAGAGAATTGCAAAACCATTTTTCAAACAGACTGAAAATTTGAATTCAATTGTTGCGACAGACATCGTAAAAACAAGAGATAAATTTTTTATCGCAACTGCATCCGATGGGTTGATTACAATTGATAAAAACAATAAAAAGTATTTTAGTACTTCTGACATTTTCCAGAAAAACTCCTTAATTTCCAATAATTTAACTTATTTATTTAAAGATAATACTGGGAAAATTTGGGTTGGAAGCGAACGAGGTATTTCATGTTTCGACCCCTATCGAACAGGATTTTTAAGTATCGGGCCAAGTGCCAATTTGAGTAAAGGTCTTCCTTCGTCAAACGTGTGGAGTTTCGCAAGTGCAAAAAAATCAAGCGACCTTTTCATCGGTACAGACGTTGGCGTTTCAAAATGGAATAGACAAACAGGAAACTTTGAACAATACAATCGAGTTATTGAGAATTTTAACAGAAGCGAAACGGGCAAAGAAGTTGTTTTGTCTATTCATGCAGTTTCCGAAAACAAAATTTTAATTGGTTCTCTTGATGGCTTGTATGAATTAAACATTCGTTCAAAGTTTGATTATTTCTTTAAAAAAATAGATTTTGTTCCCAAAAATCAAGCGCAAAAACACGAACGCGTTTATTCAATTGTTCCTTATGGAAAGGATTCCTACTTTTTAGCGACAAATAATGGTGTCGTTCTGTATAACTACAAAACGAGAAAATCTGAAGTTTTCGAACACAACCCCAATGACAAATTAAATTCAATTTCTCTTGGTGTTTGTCGCTTGATTTACAAAGATCCCTACGGAAAATATTGGTTTGCAACGAGTGGCGGAGGAATCAATTACTTCACAAATAAAAATGGAAAGCACAAAATTGTTTTACATCCTTTTAGCAAAAAATTAATTCAAACTTCAAAGGATTACGTTTCGACCATTTGTTCCGTTGGACCTAACAAATTATGGCTTGGTACGTTTGGTTCAGGTTTGATTTTCGCTAACTTGGAAAACAATTACATCCGTGTTTTAACAAAAAAAGATGGACTGCCAAACAACGTAATTTATGGTTTATTGAAAGATAATCAAGGAAGATTATGGTTCAGTACCAACCGTGGCATTGGCTCTTATAATTTAGCGACTGGAAGAATTCATATCTACACCGAAAAAAATGGACTAGTCAGTGATGAATTTAATTCAAATGCCGTTTTCAAAACAAAAAATGGCGAAATGTTCTTTGGTGGAATTGAAGGTTTTAATCATTTCAATCCTTCAAAACTCACACAAGAATCGGATAACTTAAAGGTTTGGATCGCTAAATTCAAAATAGCAAACGATTGGCTTGTTCCTGGCGATAAAGATTCACCTTTAACGAACGTTATTTCGAAAACAAAATATTTAGAACTCGATTACAAACACCGCAGTTTCACCATTCGCTTTCATGCAAATGATTTAAGTAATCCACTCTTAATCAACTACAAATATCAATTAATTGGCTCTGACTTAGGAGAACAGCTATTGGGTTCAACAAACGAATTGACATTCAACGCACTTTCACCAGGAGATTATACTTTAAAAATCTACGCGCGATTGGGCGATGGAAAATGGAGTAAAGTTCCTACTATTTTACACATTAAAATTAAAGCTCCATTTTGGGCGCGAATTTGGTTCTGGGCTGTAATTCTTATTGTTTTAGGATTTATAATTTTTCTTTACATCAAAGGCAGAATCGAACTTTCAAGAAGAGAACAAGTGCGATTGGAAATAAAAATTGCTGAACGAACGCGGGAAATTCGACTTCAAAAATCACAAATTGAAGATCAAAACAAACTCATCGATGAAAAACGAATCAAACTTGTTGAGCAACAAAAATTACTTCAAGAAGAAAAAGACAAAACCGAAAAATGGCTCAATAATACCTTGCCTGCTGAAGCTGTTCGCGAATTAAAACAAAGAGGAAAAGTAAGAGCGCAATCATTTAAAACGGTTTCAGTTCTCTTTACGGATGTTGTTGGTTTTAGTAAAATTTCAGAACGCACTTCACCAAATCGCTTGGTTCACAAATTAGATGTTCTTTTCCAAAAATTTGATGAAATTATCGAAGCAAATAACCTGGAAAAAATAAAAACGATTGGTGACGCTTACATGTGTGCCGGAGGCGTTCCGACCGAAAACTCAACCAATCCAATTGATGCGTGTATTGCTGCACTTCAAATTCAGGCTTATATGTCGAAATTGAAATTTGAAGCAATTGCCAACCACAAAGATTATTGGGAAATACGTTTGGGAATTAACACAGGTCCAGTTACTGCGGGAATTATCGGAAACCTCCGTTTGGCTTATGATATTTGGGGCTCAACGGTGAATTTAGCGCAGCAAATGGAAATGCTCGGCAAAGCTGGACACGTTGCAATTAGTGGTAATACTTTTCAATACGTGGAACCCTATTTTGAATGTGAATACATTGGAAAAGTGACCACAAAAACCAATACGCAAGTTGAAATGTATTGCGTTCACCATATTAAATCTGAATTATCTGTTAACGGTGAAGGCCTGATTCCGAACTCGCGTTTTGGTGAAATTGTTCGTTTACACCATTTTAGCTCCATTAAATATTACAAAACGGAACGTCATGTTTTGACAATTCTTGAAAAAAATCTCTCTGACAAACTTTATTACCACTCGATTAATCACACGAAAGATGTGGTGAAAGCAGTCGAACGCATCGCACTTTTGGAAGGTGTTACAGATGAAGGTTTGTTCTTGCTAAAAACAGCTGCGATTCTCCACGATGCAGGATTTATTGAACGTTACGAACACAACGAACCAATTGGTGCGCGAATGGCAACTGAAATATTACCGAAATATGGCTATACCGAGCAACACATCAAAACGATTGTTGAATTGATTCATGTAACTGAAATTCCACATCGACCAATTAATAAATTGCAAGAAATTATTTGCGATGCCGATTTAGATTATTTAGGACGAGAAGACTTTGAAGAAATTGCGGATCGCTTGCGTCGTGAATTGCGAGAAATGAACAAAATTGATAGCGATAAAGCGTGGGATCACCTTCAGGTGAAATTCTTAAATCAGCATCAATACTTCACGAAAACAGCTAAAGAAACGCGCCAGAAGAAGAAAGAAGAAAATATGATTCTTGTTTTAAAACGCTTGGAAAGAGATGAATATGTGGATTAATTTCAAGTCTTGAAAAAACAATTTTAATAAAAGTTTTTTGCCATTCTTTTGCTTGATATTTCGACAAGTTCAGTACAAGCAAAAAGAATCACCTCGAAGAAGCAGCGAAGCTAAAACCATGAAATTCAAGGCCGATAATTGTTCGCTGTTATTTACAAAATAGTTCTCACTTCGAATGAACTCTTGATTTTCAGGATTAAGTTTATTCTATTTCGATTGCGGATACTCAATCTCTAATTTAACACAACTAATATTTAAAACTAAAATCTTTCGAATTCCAGTCTTGTTCAAATAGATGAGGGTAATACAACTCCATTTCAGAGCGCATTAAATCAAATGGAATTTCTTCAAAAAAGCCATAATACTTAATGTATTCCATGTGTTTTTTGTCTTTTGAAAAAGCTTGAAACAAAGAATCAGTTTCACCGTCCCAAACCAAAGGTTCAACTCCAGCCAATCGACAAACTTTTCGATCGAATGCAGGTGTGCAAATCACCCATTTTCCATCCAAAAAAACCGACACAAACCCATGAAAAACAATTTCTTTCCGTTTCAAATAGGTTTCCAATTTTTCAATACCTAAGTGATTGACAACTATTGCAAACCCAAAACACGCAGGAATTTCGAGCGCACGCAAACAAGCAATCATCACAAGTGCTTTTTCAACACACCAAGCTCTTTTCTTTTGAATTACTTTTGAAGCAATTAGTGCATCCGAAGAAATATCTAAATGATACGGATCGTACAAAAATCCATCGCGAACTTTTTCGTACAATTGAACCGCAATTGCTTTTTTATCGCTTAAATGCCTAAACTCCTTTATGTATCCTTGAATACTTTCGTTTAAAAAGTCAACATTCTTTGATGCTTGAAGGCAGTTTTCCATTTGAATTTATTTGTTCAACCAATTCAAATTACGAGAATATAAAAGAACAAATAATCCTGCAACTAATAAGTTAACGATTACGATAAACGACGGAATCACTGCTGCAGAAACGAATAAATAAGCTTGAAGCACATATAAAAAACTGTATCCGATGTAAATATGAAACCCTAATTTTTTACCTTTCAACATTAGCGCAGCCGCAGCAACACCAGCCATTGCCACCAGAATTGCCACCGCATTATAAGCTACGAAATTTGCATAAAAAGATTCAGTCATTAATTGAATTCTTTTTAAAACGTCAATCCAATACTCCAAATTAACTTTCTCTAATTGCTCGATTGATTTTGCCAATTCAACATTACTTGCCTTAATTTCTTCTTTCGACGGCGGTCCAGACAACACTCCAGAAATTCCTCCTAAGATTGTAAAACCCGTATTTACAAAAGTTAATATACAAAGCACCAATAAAAATGTTGGCCTTTTCGCTTCTTCTTGATTGTTTTCTAATTGGTTATATTCCATTTTTTTTTTATTTATTTTTTAGTGAATGAGTTAATGTGCTAATTGTTAATGTGCTAATGAGGGAATGAGGGAATGAGAGAATGAGGGA
>VEQH01000134.1 GCA_018883325.1 Flavobacteriales bacterium
AAAAATGTATCGATTAAAAAGCAAACCCCATAACAACACAAAGTAGGGCTAGCGAAAGCATCTGTCAACAATAGACTAAAGCCGAACCTTCACTGCGTTGCGCTTCGGTTTAGTCCTTCTATGTTAGTGGCTGTGCTTCTTTTTCTGTCGTTTCGTTGTATTCAATTTCGGGTTCTTCCACAATGAATAAGGTCGGTGTATTTTCAATTAATTTCACTCGTTTTCTTGCAATGTCGCAATACTCGTGGCTTATGTCAACGCCAATGTATTTTCTGCCCATTTCTGCTGCAACTCTTGCAACTGTTCCGCTTCCACTCATTGGGTCAAAAACTAAGTCCCCTTGATTTGTCCACGACTTTATATGGTCTCTAACAAGTTCGCAAGGAAATGGTGCTGGGTGTCCTTTTGCTTCTTGGTCTTCTTGTTTTTTGCCAACTACATACTCCCAAATATTGCCTTTAATTTTTTTGTCCTTAACCGGCTTTGCCATTTTTTCTCTGGTCTGTTCGTTTTTAGAGAAGTTTTTGTATGTCGTTCCGTTAAGTTCTAAACCTGCGTGCAAACAGTCAACCATTAGTGGATTATGTGTTTTTACAGTTCCTTTGCTGAATACGAACATAAATTCAAATTCATTATTATAGCGTTTGCGATAAATTTGAGGAATTGGATTTGTCTTGCGAAAAATCATTGTATCGTGAAGGTTAAAACCAATTTCTCTAAAATATAAAGCCTGTTGGAAACTTGTTCCTGTTTCACTACCTTCAATTGTCGCATCGTTTACAACCCAAACAACTACACCGCCTTGTTTGGTAACTCTAAATAATTCTTTGGCAATATCTTCAAATGGAAATTCAAATCCTTTGTAATTCCTTAAATTGTCGTAAGGTGGTGAAGTAACAGTTAAATCAATAACTTCATCATCAAATTTTCTCATTACTTCAACACAGTTGCCTTCAATGATTTGGTTTATATATTTATCTATTTTCATTTCCATTATTTTAGTGTGAATAATCCGTTGTCTGATATTGCATTGATAGTTTTAATTCTGCTTTCAATTTTGTGAACTTTAATTAGTTCTGTCAATGCTTCTTTATGGCTCATTTGCATAATTTTCTCTCTTTCTTTTGCTAAGAAAGTTAATGCTTCATCTTTTGCAACCGCAATACTTTCAGTTGCAACACCTTTTTCTATGTCCCAAAGTGGTTGAATTTTCTTTGAAAAGAGAGAATTGATTTGTTGATTGCTAACCAATAATCGGTTGCATTTTTTGAAGGATTAAGTGCTTGAATTGTTTCAAATATATTCTTCAATAGTTGTTGTGCTTTTGCTTGCCCTTCAACTTCAGAATATGATAGAAGCAGAGCCAAATGTGAATATGTAAATACGCACACATTTTGAGTTGTTGCTTGTTGGTAAATTTGACTTGAAGAAGTTGGAAGTTGATAAATCGGGCAAACAACCATTGCATAAGGTTTGCCACGTTTCCAACCGTGCATTGCTTGCACCTTGAAATCTTTTTGATTTTTTGCAGTTCGGCTTAATCTAAATGCTTTTGCGTCTGCCACAAAGCTGTAATCTTTTGCAAATGCTTCAACGTCTGCGGCATCTGCTCGTTCTTTAAGAACTAAACTTTTAAGACCTAATGCAGTGTAAGCTAATGAAAGTAAGCAGTCTGTATATTTTGAGTATAATTTTTCTTCGCTTGTATCGTGTCCATAGCTTTCTGGAATATTTCCGCAAAGTCTTAAATGGTCAATAAGAGAAGAAACCCCATTTTTCTTGATTTCTGCTTCTAATTCTTTTTCTAACTTTTCTGTGTCGTTGCCAAAGTGTCCGCTAAGTTTACGGATTTCTTCAACCCAATAATCTCGTCTTTTTATTGCTATGTCTGATATTATTTTACTCATTTATTGTCTGTCAAATTATTCGGTTCAAAGATACTCAAATTGTTAATAAAGTCGGTTAGGATTGTCGTCAAATTGTCAACCGCTTGTGTTGGAACGTGGTGTCTGTTAGCATTGCCACTAACGGTTTGCGGCTTGGCGTAGTGGCGGATTTTTAGCACAAAAGTTCAATCGAAGAACTGCATTTGAACCTACCACAAAACTGTCATACGAAGCACTGCACCCGCCATTACGCCAAACCGCTGTTGAACAAAAGCTTCGCTAGCCTGCATCGTGTTTCCATGATCTAAAAATAGTGTTTTCTCGTATGTAAAAGTCAACTTTTAAAAAATAAGTATGACTTTCAAGAAAGAAAATTTGTTGCTGAG
>VEQH01000135.1 GCA_018883325.1 Flavobacteriales bacterium
ATGATATTATTATTTTAAATGAATTAATTAAATGTAATTTTGATGAGTCAGATACTGTATGTTTAATTGGCGAAATTGGGGTTGATGCTAGTTTTATAATTTTTAATAAAAATCATAGAAATTTTGCATTCATTTTCAATCTTAATCAATTAAAAGCAAATATCTTATCAATTGAAGAAATTAAAATAATAGAGAATATTAATCTAAATACTTTTAAAAAAGCGATAGAAAACTATAGTACAACTGAAGATGATTTTAACAATATTAGTAATAAGACATACTTTAGTTTAATGTATTGGACACATTCTAAATTTATTTATAATAAATCAAAAAGAACTCAATATTTTACCGATTCTGAATTAAAAATTTCTGGATTGAACGATTTTCAAATTTTTTACAATTATAATTTAGTTTGTTATAAAAATTAGGAATTCAATCATTAATATATAAAGTTGGTTGATATGAATAATTTACATAAAACAATTTTGATAAATCAATGCCAATAGGTAAAAAAAGCAAGTTGTATTAAATTGGTTTATGAACTTTAAAAAGCAATGGGTAATATTCTTACACAAAAACGTCACAAGCGAGACGGAACTAAAATCGAAGATTTATCTTATGTTTATCACACTTCTGGAGGGAAACTTGTACGAAATCGCTTGTATCATTTAGATGATGTTGTTGGTTCTGGTGTTGATGCAACTGATATTGACGACATGGGAACATATGATGCTGATGCACAAGACATCAACACATTAAATAATTATGTTTATGACGAAGAGGGTAGATTGGTGAAAGATGTACAAGAAAAAATCTCTAAAATCGTGTGGAGAGTGGATGGTAAAGTGAAAGAGATTCAAAGAGCAACAGGCTCAACAAAATGGTTGAAATTTGATTATGATGCGATGGGTAACCGAATTGCAAAACATGTTTACAACAATACTGGTACAACACATGAACGCTCAACCTATTACATACTTGATGCGCAGGGCAATCAAATTTCAACTTATGACCATGAAGTTGTTTCTGAAACGGCACAATTTAATTTGAAGGAAAGAAACATATTTGGTTCAAGTAGAATTGGAAGCAAACAAGATTCGTTGAATGTGTTGACTGCGACATTAACTCAAAATTACACGCAAATTCTAGGTACAAAATACTATGAATTTAGTAACCATTTAGGCAATGTTTTAACTGTTTTTTCTGATGTTAAAATTGCCCTTGATGCTGATGCAAACGGCGCTGTAGATGGCTTCCGTGTTCCTATACGAAACATCGCTGACTATTCACCGTTTGGGGTGCAGTTGGATGGGAGAACGATTTCGATGGATAGTTACAGATACGGTTATCAAGGTTCTGAAAAAGATGATGAGGCTAAAGGAGGAGGAAATTCTTACACAACATTCTTTAGACAGTTAGATCCGAGGGTTGGTAGATGGTTTTCAGTTGATCCTGTTTTTCAGCCATGGCAAAGTCCATATTGTTCGATGGATGGAAATCCTATTATGTTTAATGATGTTTTAGGGGATGAAATTGGTGTTGGAAAAAAGAAAAAAGAAATAAATAAAGAAGAAATTCTTAGAAAGACCGAAACAATGTATGTTCCATCAGAGGAAAAAACGAAGATAATTGATGGTAACGGAAACTATCTTAAAAGTGTTACAGTATTCAGTGATAACAAGAAGGAGTTGACAAATAGAGATAAGAAAAAACTGGAAAGACAGTCAGAAAAAATTGATAGAAAGAATGATAAAATTGAGGAATTTAACAATAAAATACAGAAAAAGATAGATATTTTCAGAAATGACAAATTTGATTTTGATTACAACGAATCAACTGGTGTTTTAGAAAATCCAAGATTAAAATCAAATGTTAACAGTATCGATGATAATAGTGTTCTTGGTATATTGTTTCAAACAATGGAGTCAGATAAAACATATAATTTAAGAACAAATAAAGTTCCATGGCAGCAAGTTTCAAATAACGGCTTAAAAGGACACTGGGAACCAAATTCATTTGCTTTTAATGGGAAAAATGGAGGAGCAATATCTGAAAGGATGTTATTAAAAGGCAACTCCACAAAATTGCAAATATTATTAGCTGCAGATGCTACGGAGTTTTTAGGGAAAACAAGTCATAAAAGAGCTTCATTTGCGTTATTTTTAAATTTTGATTCAAATGACTTTAAAAAGACTAAAATAGATTTCAATTTCAACGGTATTCAATTTATGTATAAAAACCTAAGAACAAATGATACTAAAATCTCTTT
>VEQH01000094.1 GCA_018883325.1 Flavobacteriales bacterium
TCACATATTTGGGCTTAGATGCACGGTTTTTCGATGTTTTTTTCATTTTTCCTTGCACTTGATTCCATAAAATTAACAGGAATCCTTTATCTGACAAGGATTTGTAGTTTTTCAGCAGACCCTAATTAATGTTATATTATTAAATTCGCCGTATATTCTTTAGATTTATTCAAGTGTAACATATACGATTATTTAAGTTAGAAAGATCTATTAATAATTACAATCAATGAATCTAAAGATTTTATTTACAATTTTGATATACTTGATGACAATGACTTTTGGCATTTGTCAATCATATTTTCAACCTTTTAAGCAAATTGATTTTAAAGAAGGAGGATATCGATTAGTTGGAAAATTTACTACATTGAGAGGCGATCCTTTTTCATCTAGCGTTAGAAGTTTTTATATTGACGACATTTCTACTCTTAAAAAAATTCAGAAAACTTGGAAATTCAAAAAACCAGGTAATTATTTTGCTTGTGGATACGATTATAATTTATTACTAACTAAAAATGGTAAAACAATTTCGGCGTTTTCAATTAATCTAGAATGTAATGAAATTGCCTTTGGCCCAACATTTTATTTTAAACCAAATCTACTTACAGATTTCAGAAAAAAAATGAACTACTTATCTGTTCAAGAAATTGAAGTTACAAATAAACAAAAAATGAAACAGGCTTGTGATAGCTTGATTAATTCTGAAAAATTAATTTTCATTGATTTGCCAAAATGGTATTTGTATGAAGGGTCATTTCAATACGAAATAGAACAAAAAATTGAAGGTGACTTGCACCAACAGATTATGACTGAGTATAACTTAGAAAATGAAATAAAGGAAAAAGTTCATCTATTATTTCCAAATGAACCAATAGAAATTTACATTTCAACTGGCGAAAAAAATCTAATAATAGAAGTTTTCTCTAGTAAAAAAGTTTTCGATTATTTTGCTTCAGTAAAAAATGTCTCTTATTTTAAACAGGTAGAAGTTGATTTAGAAAGAATTAGTTTTTCGACTCTAAAATGAAAATAATTTAAAAAATTAATTCATCAAAACTCCCAACCAAAATCTTTTTGAATCACCCCATAAATGTAATTCAACACCTCTTCGTTTTCGATTTTTTCTAAAGCGTCGTTCACAAAAGCACTCACCACTAAATTTCTTGCTGATTGTTCTCCAATTCCTCTTGCGCGAAGGTAAAATACTGCTTCTTCGTCCAGTTGTCCGGTTGTGGAACCGTGCGAACATTTTACATCGTCAGCATAGATTTCCAATTCTGGCTTTGAGTTTACAGAAGCATCATCGCTCATCAACACATTGGCATTGGATTGAAACGCGTTGATTTTTTGCGCATCTTTTCTCACGAAAACTTTCCCATTGAAAACAGCCGTTCCTTTGTCGTAAATCACACCTTTGTACAATTCATTTGAAAGGCAATTTGCTACTCTGTGGTCGATTACTGTGTGATTATCGACGTGTTGATTTTCTTTCAATAAATACGATCCAAATAAGTTCGTTTCTGAATTTTGTCCATTAACCTGAACGTTGATATCGTTGCGAACAAAATGACTATTGATGGTGCTGGTTGAAATTGTAAAATTAGAATCTGCTTCTTGAACAACATTCTCGCGCGAAACGTGATAATTAGCACCTTTTTCACTTTGAATTTTGTAGATTTTCAAATGTGCATTTTTCCCTACAAAAACATCTGAAACAGCATTTACGAACGAATTATTTGCTTCCGCTGAAGGATAGTTAAATATGATTTCTGCTTGTGAAAAAGACGCTACATCTATAAAATTTCGAATAGCTAAAAATGAATTCGCAGTGTTGATTTGAACGATTTCAATTGCTTGATCTAAAACCGTTTTTGAAGCAAGTTGCAAATAGATTCCTGTTTGTGCATACGCTAAATTGAGGCATTCAAAAATCGTAGAATTTGCAGAAATATTTTGCAGTTCGTCCGCATTACATTCTTGAATGTTTTTGCATACTAATCCTGTTGGTAAAGTGCTCGGTTTTTCTGTAAGCGTTCCGTCAACAAATACAAATCTTAAAGAATTTCCGCAAATTTTAGTTGTTTCTTGAGAAATAGTATTGCTTTGAGGTTCAAATTTCAAGTTTGCTATTCGTGCTAAACGGGTATATTTCCAGTCTTCGTGACGTGTTGTTGGGAAATCATTCGCAGCTAAAAAGTCGAATGCTTGGCTCAATTTTTCAGCAGGAATTGCCAAAGTTGAACTCGATAAATTAGCGCGAAATGCATTCAATTTATTGATAGAAATGGTCGTTGATTCCATTGTAATTATACGTTAGTGCTTACTTCGTTTTTAATCCAATCGTAACCTTTTTCTTCGAGTTCAAGAGCTAGTTCTTTTGTTCCTGTTTTTACAATTCTTCCGTCGTAAAGTACATGAACAAAATCAGGTACGATGTAATCCAAAAGTCGTTGGTAATGCGTGATAACAATCGTTGCGTTTTTATCCGATTTTAAGGTATTCACTCCATTCGCAACAATGCGCAAAGCATCGATATCCAAACCAGAATCGGTTTCATCTAAGATTGCCAATTTCGGTTCCAGCATCGCCATTTGGAAGATTTCGTTGCGTTTCTTTTCACCGCCCGAAAAACCTTCATTCACCGAACGAGAAGCCAACTTGCTATCCAATTCCACGATTGCTGATTTCTCGCGAACCATTTTCATGAAATCTTTAGCTGAAATTTGTTCTTCGCCTTTATACTCTCGAATTTCATTCAAAGCCGTACGTAAAAAATTAACGTTGGAAACTCCAGGAATTTCTACCGGATATTGAAAAGCCAAGAACAAACCTTCTCTCGCACGATCCTCGGTTGACAACTCTAACAAGTCTGTTCCGTCAAAATCAACAGAACCGTCCGTTACTTCGTATTCTTCACGACCCGCCAAAATACTTGCAAGTGTACTTTTTCCAGCGCCATTAGGACCCATGATTGCGTGAACTTCTCCTGCTTTTACTTCAAGGTTTAGACCTTTCAGAATTTCTTTTCCGTCGATTGACGCGTGTAAGTTTTTAATTTTTATCATCTTATTTAAAATTGCGGATTGCGGATTGAAGATTACGGATTTTGTCCTTGGTCTTAATTCACAACTAAATTTATTTTTCTTTTTTTTAATTAATTACGGATTGCGGATTGAAGATTGCGGATTCCTTACTAATCTTAATTCACAACTTAATTTATTTTTCTTTTTTTTAATTAATTACGGATTGCGGATTGAAGATTGCGGATTTTGTCCTTAGTCTTAATTCACAACTAAATTTATTTTTTCTCTTTATAATTTTTTAAATATTTAATAAATCCTCCAAGTTGTTTTCCTGTCAAGGTTGATTTATTTGCTAATTGCAAGTAAGTTTTTTCATCTATGTAATTCAAATTTCTGGCAATCATTAACTGTGTTTTTAGTTCACCGCATGAACCTTTAGCAATCGTTAGAAAATATAGAAATTGATTTTTACTGTCTCTTTCATAACCTTCAGCGATATTGGACGGAACCGAAACTGAACTTCTTCTAATTTGATCTTTAAGTCCAAAGTCTTTAGAAAAAGCCTCAAGATTTGTAATTAAATATACCTCTGTACATAAATCCATAGCTAATTTCCAAACCTCTAATTCTTCAAAAGACTCATAAGTAGCCATACATCAATCTATTTTTTCAATCCGCAATTCCTATCCACAATCCGCAATTAGTAATTCGCAATCATTTTACCCTACCGAGCCCTCCAAACTAATCGCCAGCAATTTCTGTGCTTCTACAGCAAACTCCATCGGCAACTGATTCAATACTTCTTTACAATATCCATTTACAATTAAACTAATCGCTTTTTCTTCACTAATTCCACGTTGCATGCAATAAAACAACTGATCTTCTCCGATTTTTGAGGTCGTTGCTTCGTGTTCTATTTTCGCACTTGGATTTTTACATTCGATATATGGAAACGTATGCGCCCCACATTCGTCCGTCATCAACAAAGAATCGCATTGAGAAAAATTTCGTGCATTTTGTGCATTCTTACTGATTTGAACCAAACCACGATAAGAATTCTGAGATTTTCCTGCTGAAATTCCTTTTGAAATGATGGTGCTTTTTGTGTTTTTACCCAAGTGAATCATTTTCGTTCCTGTATCCGCTTGCTGAAAATTATTCGTTACAGCAACTGAATAAAACTCACCGATAGAATTATCTCCTTTCAAAATACAAGACGGATATTTCCAAGTTACAGCTGAACCTGTTTCCACTTGCGTCCAAGAAATCTTAGCGTTGCGTTCACAAATACCTCGTTTCGTAACGAAATTGAAAACACCACCTTTACCTTCTTTATCGCCAGGATACCAGTTTTGAACTGTTGAATATTTAATCTCTGCATTTTCTAACGCAATCAACTCAACTACCGCAGCGTGCAATTGATTTTCGTCGCGTTGTGGCGCTGTACATCCTTCCAAATAAGACACATAAGAACCTTCGTCTGCAACAACAAGCGTACGTTCAAATTGTCCCGTTCCACCCGCATTGATTCTGAAATACGTTGATAATTCCATCGGGCAACGAACGCCTTTAGGAATATAACAGAACGATCCATCAGTAAAAACAGCTGAATTTAATGCTGCGTAGAAATTATCGGTAGTTGGAACAACGGTGCCCATGTATTTTTTCACCAATTCAGGATGTTCTTGAACAGCGTCAGAAAAGGAGCAGAAAATAATTCCAAGTTCCGCTAATTTCTCTTTGAAGGAAGTCGCAACTGAAACGGAATCCATCACAAAATCGACTGCGACACCTGTTAAGCGTTTTTGTTCCTCCATTGAGATTCCTAACTTCGCCATTGTCGCTTTCATTTCAGGATCTACATCGTCCCAAGACTCGTATTTTTTCGTTTGTTTCGGTGCTGAATAGTAAGCAATTGCTTGAAAATCTGGTTTTGTGTAATGAACATGTGCCCATTCAGGTTCTGTCATTGTTTTCCAAATCGCAAAAGCCTTCAATCTGTGCTCCAACAACCATTTTGGCTCGTTTTTCTTGTTGGAAATCAAGCGAATAATGTCTTCATTGAGTCCAATAGGAACAGTGTCCGTTTCAATATCCGTTACAAAACCAAATTTGTATTCCTGATTCTCGAGATCCTTAGCTAACTCGTTTTCGGTGTAATTTGCCATTGCTTATGTTTAAACAGAAAAAGATTCGCCGCAACCACACGTTCTATCAGCATTCGGATTTTTGAAAATAAAACCTTTTCCGTTTAATCCTCCCGAAAAATCAAGTGTTGTTCCTAATAAATATAAATAGCTTTTGGTGTCGACAACAATGCGCATTCCGTTATCTTCAAACACTTTATCGCCTTCCTTTTCTTCATTATCAAAAGTTAATTGGTACATCAAGCCTGAGCAACCTCCTCCTTGTACCCCGACACGAATGAAATATCCTTCCTTGCCTTCATCTTCCATCAATCTGATTGCTTGCTTTTTAGCAGTATCTGTGACCGTAATCATTGCTTGTTTTTATTTAGATTAATTATAAATAAGATGTAAATCGATTGCAAAAATACCACTTTTAAGGTATTGTAACAAACATTTCTATAACAATAAGCCTAAAAAATAGTTTTGACGCTATTGAAATGAATTCCAAAGTGCACTTATATTTGTTAAATGGAAGATGAAAAGCCACAGTTTAATTTTAAGCAACATATTCCGAAGCGTTTCGGGAGGTCATACGTTGTTAGAATGGTAATTTATATTTTGGGTTTTTCCGTGGCTTTGGGTTTTTTAATTCAAAAATGGAACGCAGCCGATTCAAACAAAAAGAAAATTGATGTGTTAGACATTAAACAAAATAAGGAAATTGACGTTAAAGTCGCTCCTGAATAAAGTACGCAATGAAAACACTTTTAATTAGTAGTTTACTATTTCTTTTCTTGGAATCGAAGACACAGCAATTAACTATTGAAATAAAAAACATTCCTTCCTCTAAAGGCAATTTATTCATTGGCTTGTATCAGCCGAAAGATGAATTTCCAATTTTTGGGAAACAATACATCGGAAAAATTGTGCCTGTATCAGGAAAAACGATGACGTATACTTTCAAAGATTTACCTCAAGGTGAATATGCCTTAGCAATTTATCACGACGAAAATAAAAACAGCAAACTCGACAAAAACTTGTTAGGAGTTCCCACTGAATATTATGGTTTTTCCAATAATGCCCGAAGAACTTTCAGTGCGCCAAGTTTTGAAGAAGCAAGTTTTGATTTGAAAAAAGACGTGAAACAGACCATTGTCTTAAAGTAAAACAATTCTAATTCATTTGAAAAACGTTTCAATTTCATCAAGTGCTTTTGTGCCAAAGTGTTCACTGCGCCAAAGGCTAACAATCGCTTTGTTTTCGCTCAAAATATAGGTTGGAAATGCTCCGTGGGTGATTTGTCCCAGTTTTTGAAGATCTGACTCAAGACGGAAAGTGCAGTTTTTGGGAATTTTGTCTGCGATTCCGTGTGGGATTTCATTTGGTCTTGCTGCGATAATGTATTCAACCTTGATTTTTGCATTGCGCTCCTTCAACTTCTTAACTATCGGAATCGTTTCCAAACAAAAAGGACAATCAGGAAGGACAACGATTGCTAATGTTTTAATTGACTGAAGTTCAATTGTTGACTTTGTTTTGATTCCTAAGTTGAAAACATCACCTTCATAAATAGGAAAAAAGGCAAAATAGATTAAAGCTGGCAAACAAATTAAAACAATTGATTTCAAATAGTTAAGCGCGTTTATTTTAAACTTCAACTTTCTAAAGAGTAAAAATAAAACGATTCCAAAGCTCACTAAAACAGTATAACTTAACAATTTACTGAAAGTCCAACTGAGTCCGAAATCTAAAAAAAACTGGTCTAAAAAATTCAAAATTTCACTTTTTGTTATTCAAAATTATTATAAATAAACTTCGAGCTTCTAAATAAGTGATAATTCGATAAAATTGATTAATCTGAATTTATAGCTTTGTATAAAAAAGATGAAAAGTTTTAATAAATATTTATTGTTTTTCGCAAGTGTTTTAACTTCCTATATGATTGTTGCTCAGGATTCTTTGGAAGTAGAAGAGGAATACAATGAAGAGCCAATTACGTTTTCTGGAACTCGAATAATCAATGGTCATTCAGTTGGAACATTAACTAAAGGAACTTTTGATATGCGAATAGAACACCGTTTTGGCGATATCGCAGGAACAAATGGCGGCTACCAAAATATGTTTGGGTTTGACAATTTATCTGATATGCGAATTGCATTGGAATATGGAATCACAGATGATTTGATGGTTGGTTTTGGACGTTCAAAAGGTGCAAAAAATTCTCCTAATTCAATTTCTCCTTACAGTTCTTTATTGGATGGATTTGTGAAATATAAAATTCTTGAACAGAAAAAAGGTGAAATGCCTTTGTCTTTGAGTGTGATTGCTGGTTCAACTTTTACTTATATGAAAGCCTCAACCGATGAATCTCAAGTAAATTATTTCCCGAAAGATGCGCATCGTTTTGCTTACTTTACACAAATCAATGCAGCAAAACATTTTGGCGACCGCTTTTCAATTGCTTTGATGCCAACTTATGTTTATCGCAATTATGTTGTAGCAGATGATCAAAATGGATTATTTGCCTTAGGTGGTGCTTTTCGACTACGTTTAACACAACGTTTTGCACTTTTAACCGAATATTATCACACTTTCAGCAGCAATGATTTAAGACAAAATGGATACAGAAATAGTCTTGGTGTAGCCTTGGAGTGGTTTACTTTTGGACATAATTTCACTATTAATTTCACAAATTCCACAGGTCTTGGTGAAACACAATTCATTCCCTACACAGCGGAAAATTGGCTTAAAGGTCAATTTAGGTTTGGTTTTTGTGTAGGAAGAAAATTTACAATCGAATAATTAAAAAAACACACAATGAAAAAATCATCAATTATTTTACTTTACATTGCTTTTTTAGGTCTTTCAACCTCTGTAGCATTAATTCCGACTGACAGTTACATAGTTGGCGACGGTCATTCCATCGATTTCAAAAGCAAGGATCCTTCAGGCTCGTTCAAAGAAATGGGTGGCGATATTGAATTTGACGAAAACAATATGGATGCTTGTAAATTCAATCTTAAAATTGAGGTAAGTTCCATCAGTACTGGAAATGGAATGCAAAACAAAAAGGCGCAAACTGAGGAATGGTTCAATGCTAAGAAATACCCTCAAATTAAATTCAAATCAACAAAAGTTGAAAAGAAGGGTTCTGAATACAACATCACTGGTGAACTAATGATGAAGGGGGTTACAAAAACAGTTACGATTCCAGCAACTGTTGCAGGTTCAGGAAGCAAATTAACTTTCAAAGGAACTTTCAGTGTAAACCGTATGGATTACAAGATTGGGAAAAAAAGTGATGTTGTTGCAGACGTTATGAAAATTAATTTTTCTGTTCCAGCTGTTAAAAAATAATGTTTAAAAATCACTTCATTTTATCTTTAGTAGTTGCAATTATTTCTTCCTGTATTTCAGGATTTTATACTTTCAATTATTACAAGTATATGTTTGATTTTTCAATGGTATTGCCAATTTGGAAAATCATTGCAGCCTATTTTTCCGTTTCATTAATTGCTGCGGGTTTGCGCTTTTTATTTGACTTGATGTTTCCGAAATTCAGTGAATTGTTTTTTAATATTTTGCTTGGATTTTTAACGATTATAAGCATCATGCATCCCATTTTAATGAATGGCGATTTTGAAATGGCTGAAATGTATCCCGGATTTGCAATTCCTATTTATTTTATTTTCACAATAATTTGGTTGGCTTTGGCTCCAACTTTTATCAAAAAACCTTTAAAATGAAACTATTAACAAGCCTTTCTATTTGTATCTTACTTTTTAGTTGTACGAAAGATAAAGTTGCCGACACGATTATCGATCCAAACTGTTCAGATACAGTTTCTTATTCAACTGAAGTTTGGCCAATTATCGAACAATATTGTACAGGTTGCCACGATGTTGGAAACTCAACAGGATACACCTTGACAAATCACACCAATGTTTCTTCAAATGCAGCTGCAATTGTTGGTTCAATGAAAGGTTCTGGCTTTCAATTTATGCCACAAGGAGGAGAAGCATTACCTGATTCTGTTATTCAGAAAATTCAATGTTGGATTAGCCAAGGGAAAAAGAACAACTAGGGTCTGCTGAAAAACACAAAACCTTTATTTTATGTTGTGTTTATGTTATAAATATTCTATTAACCTGAGTTCGATTCTAAATTTGAAATTCAGATTAACATAAAAATCTGTTAGACAAGGCGTTTACTAGAAAATTTAGCGGGCTAAATTGAGAGGAAACAACGAAGTATAACTGGTTTTTATGTAAAGTAAATAAGTATTCCGCTAATAAACAACGATTTACTTCACAATCCTTTATTGATTTATCCCGATAAATCTTCAAAAGTATTGTTCGTAACTCATTGTTTCTGAGCGGTCTGAATTCAATTTTATAAATCGAACTCAGGTTATTAGATGCAAGGTTTTTGAGTTGTTTTTAGAAACTTCATTGCATCAAAGAAGATACTATTTTGTTAGACAGACCACGAAGTAGCGCTGAAAGCAAATAAACCATCTTCTTCGTTGCAGTCACCACGGAGTAGCACCGAAGGTAAATCGAAGTATTAATATACATCTTCATTGACTGCGTCTAG
>VEQH01000136.1 GCA_018883325.1 Flavobacteriales bacterium
AAGAACAATTGTCAATATTACAATAGTCATAATGTCGATTAGTTTTATTATGAAAAGTAGATTTAGTATTATTCATAATCAGGAAATCATTTTTAATTTTGCATTCCTGTTTTATTTCTCAACTTCCTTAATAATTTCACTTTTCTCTAATTATTTAATTAATGCAGCATCCAAATCAGTTTACGATGATCTTTGGGTGTTACAACTATCAATAAACATAATAACAAATACTATATTTTGTGTTGGCGTATGGCAGAGTCACAAACATTTATCATCTACTACGTAATTATTGGCACTTTATTCATTGCTGGTTTGGTTGTTACATTGATAATGTTTCATATCCTAAATCGTCAACGAACTGAGAAACTATATAGTGAACATGAACTTCAACGCTTGGAAGCAAGTATCAAAGCTGCTGAGGAAGAACGCGAGCGTATGGCTTACAATTTTCACGATGCAGTTATACCAATGGTTGTGAGCCTGAAGAGTAATGTGCATGTGCTTTTAAAGCAAACGGAGAAAGGAATTGTTGAACCAGAGAATTTTACAAAGATTAATTCGTTAACAAATAGTGTATTAGATATTCAGCGGTCTATTATTCATCAATTAGCACCACGTTTGCTTTATAAAGGTGGATTAGCTGCAGCAATTGGAGAATACCTTCAAACGATTAATCAATTCCCTGTTGATCTCAGTGTTGCAGATGATGATTCACTTACAGTAAAAGAACAAGCTGATTTTGGTACCTACAGCATTGTTTTAGAATTGGTAAATAACATCATCAAACATGAAACAATTTCAGAACTTGAAGTCTTTTTGAGAATTGAAAACAAAGGAGTTGAAATCACTTTAAAACATAACGGAATAGGTTTATCTCAAGCAGATTTTGAACGGCTTTCAAAAGAGAAAAAAGGCTATGGTTTATCTTCGATTCAACGAAAACTTAGTTATTTAAACGGATCGATTGTGTTTCAGCAATTCGAAGAGGGTACTATAATATTCATCATTATACCGCCAAAAAAATGAAAAGAGCAATTAGAATAGGTTTAGTTGAAGATCATCTTTCAGTGAGACAAGGATATGTAGCATTGTTTGAGTTAGAAGAAAGTATAAAAGTCATTTTCGACGTGGCAACTGGGCAAGAATTGTTTGAGAAATTAAAGAAGACGCATATTGATGTGTTACTTTTAGATATCGAAATGCCGAGTATGGATGGAAAAACGATCCTAAAGAAAATTAAAAGTTCTTACCCAGAAATTAAAGTAATCATGTTAACTGGTCATGACGAAAAGGTTGAAATTCTTGAATGTATTAGATCAGGGGCAAGTTCCTATATTATAAAGGATACTGATTTTTCTGAGATGGTAGATGCCATTGATAATGTATTTCGAGTTGGTAGTCATGTTGATAAGCGTGTAACCAAAGTGTTGTTAAACAATATTCGACGTTTACCTAATAAAGATGACTTCGATGTTTCAAAAATTTTATCTGAAAAAGAAAAAGAGATGATTCGGTATTTCTGTAAAGGTTTAACGAGTAAAGAAATCGGCGAAATAATGAATTTAAGCCATCGAACTATTGAAGGTGCTAAACTCTTGATTTTAGAAAAAACTAAATGTAAAAATACGATTGATCTTGCTTTTTTTGCTTATAAAAATGATATCTATCACCCAAATCAATTGAAAGGTTAGAGAGAATGCACAGCTAAATTAGGTTTGTAGAAAAGCGCTTTATTTTAGCATAAAGTACTTTTTTTTCGAACCAAAAATCATAATCATTTGTCCTTTTCAATACAGTGTAATGTAATTGTTCCTAATCGCAAATAAAACTGCTCCCAAAATTGTATGAGAATTGGTTTTGTCAATGAGTCTATTTTTATAATTTTCAACAGTTTTTATAGTAATTCCAAGGTTATTAGCAATTTCTTTAACTGTATATTCTTTGCAAAATAGTTCTAATAATTGAATTTCTCTATTCGTAAAATCGCTTATTTCTTTCAAGGAATAATTTTTTGTTTTTCTATTTGAAAATTCAAATAATGAATTTACACTGTTTTGCTCAATATAAAATCCATTTTTTGACAATTCATTGATTGCCTTACGAAAATTTTCAATTGTAATATATCTTGAAACATAACAATTTGCACCATAACTTATGACATCAAAAAATAGATTTTCATTGTTGGTTTCACCTATTATCATTGTTTTGATTGTTGGTTTATTTT
>VEQH01000043.1 GCA_018883325.1 Flavobacteriales bacterium
CTCGGGTAAAGATACACAATGATTTTTTTCGACCCAAAAAACCTAATTAAAAATTAAACATTAAAAATTCCAAGTAAAACCACATAGATACATAGAAAAAGGAAGGTTAGACCGCAGTCGCGGAAGAGAATTAGAAAAGTTAAAAATTGAGAGAGAAAAGATAAAAGTTGAGAACTCGGGTAAAGATACACAATGATTTTTTTCGACCCAAAAAACCTAATTAAAAATTAAACATTAAAAATTCCAAGTAAAACCACATAGATACATAGAAAAAGGAAGGTTAGACCGCAGTCGCGGAAGAAAATTAAAAAAGTTAAAAGTTGAGAGAGAAAAGATAAAAGTTGAGAACTCGGACAAAGATTTACAATGATTTTCTTCGAGTTATGAATCCCAATTAAAAATTCAACATTCAAAAAGATCAATGTAAAAAATGTTAACCACATAGAAACATAGAAAAAATAGAACCGCTTTGCGGAGAAAAGTTGAAATTAAATACAACATTTAAAATCTCCCTCGGTAAAAGGATACACAATATTTATCTTCGCCCCAAAAAGCTAATTAAACATTAAAAATTAAAATCAAGCATCAAAAACCCTTATCCCTCAATTTACCACATACCCCGATTTCTCTGCATCCATTACTGTAAATGTACCAGAAGATTTAGCCACTAATTGTTGCTTTTGATTATAAACTTCTGCTTCCATAAAAATCAATGAACGACCTTTTTTCACAACGATTGATTTTGCAGTAAGTTCATCATCCATTAAAATTGATTTCAAAAAACTCACTTTCATCTCTAATGTTGCTACTACTTTATGGCTTTCACAAACAAGCGATAAAGCGCCAACACCCATTGTGGCATCAAGCAATGCAGCTGTGCAACCTCCGTGAATAGCAAGCGGTGTTGCCAAGTGATTTGCATTTGTTTGTAAAGAATAAACCACTTCGCCAGGAGCATTGATTTCAAAGTGCATTCCAAGTAAGCGACCGAAATTATTTTTCTCAATGTAACTTACAATTAGTGGATTCAATTGCATTTTAGCTCTTTTTAAGTTCAACGTTGTTTTCCTTGAAAATATCGTAAACTTTTTGGTTCACATCAAACATAACTCCATTGTAATCAGGAGTTTTCACCCACACTCGCATTGTTAAATGAACACCATTTTCAGCCAATTGAGAAATTCCGATGAACGCTTTTGGCTCTTTTAAAATACGTTTATCTTTTGCAATGACCGTTTCTAATAATGAATTAACACCACGAATATCAGTACCGTGTTCTAAAATAAACGTCCACTCTACTCTTCTTTTGTCCGCTTTTGTAAAATTTGTAATCGCCCCATTTGCCACAGGACCGTTAGGTAAAATCACAACTTTATTGTCTGTGGTTAGTAAATATGTGTTGAAAATTTGTATTTCTGTAACCGTTCCTTGAGCTGTTTGTGAGATGATTACATCGCCAACTTTGAACGGTTTTAAGACCAAAATCATGACTCCACCAGCAAAATTGGAAAGTGTCCCTGAAAACGCCATACCAATTGCCAAACCTGCAGCACCGAGAATAGTAATGAAGGAAGTCATTTGTATTCCAAGCTGCGTGAATGCAGTAATTATCACTAAAATTTTTGAAGCTAAAGAAATAAAACTCGTTAAAAATGAGGTCAATCCAGGATCTGTATCACTTTTCACCATCAAGCGCTTCACACCTTTGGTAACCAAACCCGTTAGCCAAAATCCTGCAACAAGAATTACTACAGCAATTAGAATTTGTGTTCCAATTTTCAACAAAAACTGATTGAAATCAGCGTAATTAATTCCAAAAACAGATTCCAACATCTTCATACTCTTTTCTAATTTTATTGATTCGCCACAAAAATAAGCAACTCAACTTCAATAGAATCAATATATTTGAATATGTTTTTTATCCTGTCTAAGTTACTCGCCTTTTTGTTTTCGCCTTTTTTATGGTTTTTGATTTCTTTTTTCACCTTTATATTCATTAAAAATGAAAAATGGAAATTGCGATTCAAGCGCATAAGTATTTTCATATTAATTTTCTTTTCACTTGGATTTCCTGTTAAATTCCTAGTTGCTCGTTGGGAAGTTGCCGGTACGCAAATGGAAAAAGTGAAAAATTACGAGATTGGCGTTGTACTTTCTGGAATGGCAGAATACAACAAAGATTTAAAAGTACTGAGCGCACGTCGAGGAATTGACCGCATTTGGCAAACAATCACCTTGTATAAAAAAGGAAAAATCAAGAAAATTTTAATCAGCGGAGATAGTGGTTACGTTATTCGCAAAGGCTTGCACGAAGCTGACCAATTAAAAGAAGTGCTCGTGAAATGGGGAATTCCTGCTGACGACATCATCGTTGAAAATAAATCAAAAAATACCTACGAAAACGCACAATTTACAGGTGACTTGATGAAAAAACAGAATTACAACAAGAAATTTTTATTGATTACAAGTTCTTTACACATGCCTAGAGCTGCTGCTTGTTTTAAAAAACAAAATATGAAGTTTGATGTTTTTACGACAGATCATTATTCCATGAAAAACACAGAATTTACGTTCGATGAATTGTTGCCTTCCGTTCACTCGTTTGTGATGTGGGAAGTTTATCTAAAAGAAGTTGTTGGTTACACGGTTTATTCCTTGCGTGGCTATTTATGACAAGCTTAACAGTTCAAAATGGCACTTTAATTTTTGATGAAGCATTTCTGAATCAAGAAGAAGCCAATTCACTTTTCGAGCAGTTTGAAGCAACTTTACCATTTCAGCAAGGCGAGATAACTTTATTTGGTAAAACCCACCCCATTCCGAGGCTTGAAGCGTTTTTTGCAACTGAAAATAAAACCTATACCTATTCTGGCAAGACCTTAAAAACACATCCTTTAACAGCCGAATTATTGACTTTGAAATCAAAAATTGAAGCTGTAAGCCAAGAAAAATTCAATTGTGTATTGGTGAATTTATACCGAGATGGACAAGATTCAAATGGTTGGCACGCCGATAATGAACCTGAATTGGGTAAAAATCCTGTAATTGCTTCTCTTAGTTTAGGTGCAACCCGACGATTTGATTTACGCCACAATCTCACCAACGAAAAAATGAGTTTCAACCTTTCCAATGGCAGTCTTTTATTGATGAAAGGCGAAATGCAACATTTCTGGAAACATCAAATTGCAAAAACAAAAAAGGTCAACGCTCCACGAATAAATTTGACGTTTCGATGGATTGGGTGATTATTTATAACAAGGTTTTTGCTCTCGAACCGCAAGTGAATTTTGAGAAAACAGGTACAAATTCGTCGCGTAACTTTCTAAAAATGATTATCAAAAGTAAATTACTACTTTATTATGATTTTGTAAAAACTCATTTTTTTTAATGCTTCAATATCAAAAAAAAACTATTTTTAGTAAAAAAAACTAACCTATGGAAACACTTGATGATCAACTTTCAAACGGCGGTTCGCTTTCCGCAATTGCAAAACAAGCTTTATTGGTAGCCTCAAAATGGGCGAAATTCCTTTCAATAATTGGCTTTATTGGTGTAGGAATAATGGTGATAGCTGGTATTTTTATTATGTTTCAACTTTCCAACATACCTGTAGGAATAACAAATGGAGTTCCTTTAGGTTTGGTCGGTTTTTTATATGTTGCAATGGCTTTGCTGTACTTTTTTCCTGTTTATTACTTATTTCAATTTGCGAATAACACGAAAAATGGAATTTCATCTAATTCAAATGAATCTATCGAAATAGGACTTGTGAACTTAAAATCAATGTTTAAATTCATTGGGATTTTTACAGTTGTAATTTTGTCAATTTATGCATTAATATTTCTTCTTGCATTTGTGGTTCAATTGGTAAAATAGAAATTCCTCCAAGTTGATTTTTTAGTGTTTAGATGAAGTTTCTTATTTCATTACCTTTACCCAATGAATCATTCGCTTTATATGCAACGTTGTTTGGAACTCGCACAACTTGGTGCAGGCTGGACAGCTCCAAATCCTATGGTTGGTTGCGTAATTGTTGTTGACAATTTAATTGTCGGAGAAGGCTACCACAAGTCTTACGGTGGTCCGCATGCAGAAGTTAACGCCATCAATTCTTTGGAAGATAAAAGCCTTCTGGATGGTGCAACGGTTTATGTTTCGCTTGAACCTTGCTCCCATTTTGGAAAAACGCCTCCTTGTGCTGATTTGTTGGTTCAATCGAACGTGAAAACGGTTGTAATCGCTTGTCGAGATACGAATCCTGCCGTTGCTGGCAAAGGAATTGATCGCTTGAAAAAAGCAGGAATCGAAGTCATTGAAGGTGTTTTAGAAAAAGAAAGTCGCGAGTTAAACAAACGATTTTTTACCTTTCACGAAAAGCAACGACCTTACGTGATTTTGAAATGGGCGCAAACTTTAGATGGATTTTTAGATAAATCACGTGGGATGAATGACAAAGGTGTGAACTGGATTTCGCAACCTGAAACAAAAGCGTTGGTTCACAAATGGCGTGGTGAAGAACAAAGTATTTTAGTGGGTCGCAACACGATTATCAACGACAATCCTTCATTGACGGTTCGCGATTACAAAGGAAAAAATCCCGTTAGAATTGTCATTGACAGTCAATTACAAATCAGTGGAGATGTAAACATTTACTCGCAGGAAGCGCCAACAATCGTTTTCAATCGTATTCGCAACGAGAAAAAAGAAAATGTCGAATGGGTAAAAATCAAGGAAACTAGCACCAAAAACATTTTGGATGAACTCTACAAACGCGGAATTATTTCTGTTTTTGTGGAAGGCGGCAGTCGCACTTTACAATATTTCATCATTGACAATGTTTGGGACGAAGCGCGCGTAATCGTTGGCAACAAACGATTTGAAGAAGGAATCAAAGCACCAATTATCAACCGAGTACCAATTGCTTCACATCCTTTCGGTGAAGACATGGTTTACTATTATTCCCGCCGATGATTTCTTTAGCACTTGCCATTCTTTTTTCAAGTTTCATTTTTGTAATTTTCAAACTATTTGACCGCTACAAAATTGATGTTTTTCAAGCCATTGTTTTCAATTATTTCACGGCATTTTTATGCGGTATTCTACTGTACGGAAACGAATGGAATCCAGCAGCACTAAAGGATATCACTTGGTTTTACTATGCAATAGTTGCCGCCATTCTCTTTATTTCATTGTTCATTTTAATGGGATTAAGTTCACAGAAAAATGGCGTTGCAATCACCTCTGTTGCTGTAAAAATGAGCATGGCAGCAAGTGTTTTCGGAATGATATTTCTTTACGCAGAATCGGTTTCACTACTCAAAATACTCGGAATTATTTTCGCATTTGCTGGCGTTATTTTAGTTTCTTGGCAAAGTAAAGGCGCTTCTGAAAATCAGAAAAAATCACTGTGGATGCTTTTCGTTTTGTTTTTTGGCAGCGGAATCCTCGACCTAGTTTTGAATTACGTACAAAACAATGAATTAAAAGTCCTCACCCCTTCCCTATTTTCCGCCTTTGGTTTTGGAATGGCAGGAATCATTGGGCTAATTGTGTTTTTTATTCAATTACAACAAAAGAAAGCTCGTTTTTCCTTCAAAAATGTACTTGGAGGAATCGCACTTGGAATCCCGAATTACTTCTCGATTTACTTACTGATTAAATCCTACAAAGACACAGGCTGGGCAGATTCAACGGTGCTCGCGATAATCAACGTTTCAATCGTTTGCATCTCAGCACTTACAGGTTTTTTAATCTTCAAAGAAAAACTAAACCTCACAAAAGCACTTGGAATTATCGCTTCACTACTTGCAATTTTAATGCTGTCTCTAGCAAGTTAAAAATTCACTTGCATCATCAGTCATAGAAAATTATTAGTCCTGTTTTGTTTTTTGAATAAAGCTTGTAGATTTCTTTGCTTATAACGTGACGCTTTAACACGATTTTGTCCAGATGAATAGTTGAAGAAGGAATTTTTAATATTTCCTTGAAAAATGAATTTTTATTAATTGCAGGAAATTTAGAAAGTAATTCTATCGTTTCTTCAAGTGTTAATCCATTTTTGTGTTTTGATGGAAAAAGATGCACAAGCTCTTCAATTGCTAATTCAATGTGTTTTTTCATTTCATTCTAATTCTTTGTTAACCGATTTCATTAAAAAACGACCGATTTCCAAAAGTTGATCGAGAATTTCGCAAGCTTCCTTAATTTGATTGTTTTTGACGAGTTCTTTTTTTAATTCATGCAATTCCATATAACCAGCTCTTAAAACGGAACAAAAATGGACTAATGTTTCAGTGAAAAAAGGCTGGGATGTGTTCCAAATACTGATTTCATTAATGCACGATAAAAGCGTGTAGAATTCATCCAAATTATCTGTTCGTTCTTCAAAGTGAAATTGACAATTAACCAATTCTAATTTTTTAGTTTCTAAAGATTTGAGCAATTTCAACTCAGTACCTCGTAGATCAGCTACTTTCTCATATTCTTGTATTCTGATTAAATGTTTCTTTTCAAGTAAGATGTTTACAAGTTCTAATTTCATTTCTAGAATTTGTTTTTTTTCAATTAAGTAATTCATGGTTTATTTGATTTATTTTTATTTGGAAATTGTTAGGAGTAAGAATATATTCCTCTAGTTATTTTTTGATTTTCGTTGGGTGTGGAACTGACATCCAATTTGAAAAATCAACTCCATAAAAATTGAAATAAGTTCCAGGTGTTTCTTTTTCTATGATATCTATTTTTCTTGTCTCTAATGGTAAAGGAGGATAAAAAAGTGAATAAGCGAAAAATTCGCCTGCTCTTTTAAAAAAATGCTTATGTGGCGTAGGGGGAATTGACATGGAACAAATAAGTTTATACTTCGTTGTTGAACCAACAGGTGATATGTACGTGTTTCTATCGATTTGAACCCAACCGCCATTAATATAGATTGGTGACGAACGATAAATAAAATCAATCTGTGTCAATTCATTCGAGATTGCTATACTTTTTACGCAGTGATTTAGTCAATGGTTCAATGCTTCTGGATTATACAATTTAATCTTTGTCAGATTATTTACGTTGTCAGCAAATTCAAAGTGTTTTTCAATTTTTGTTTCCATGTTTTTTAAATTTATGGGACAAAGAAACAAGGTCACTCCGCATTCAATTTACCGACTGAAAAAATAGTTGTTAATAGAAGTGAAAAAATTGAACCAACAAGAAATAAATTCAATTATTTGGATCTAAAGAATGGTACCAGTAGACTCCTCCAGATGGGAAAGACAAATGAAACGGGAAGAGAATGCGAAAATGCTATGCATTTTCGCCACCTGCCCATACGAATCGTCCTTCCGAACGAAGTGAGGAAACTCTTGGAAACCTCAATAGAAATCACTGTTAGAGAATAATTCTTTTGGTAGGTTTATAGATTCCTCGAGATGGAAAGACTTTTCAAGGAATAAAAATGCGAAAATGTTAAGTATTTACGCTGAAACATCTACACAAATTGTCTTTTCGATTTGAATGGTGACCGCGAAGCAACTCCAGAGAAAAATCTAATGGTACAAAAGCGTATGCTCAATTTCAATTATTAGGGAATTAAATCAAAAATAAGCGATGGAGACGAAATTTTGAAAAGCTGATTTTTCTAAATTACTTCTTAAAAAGCAAAAGACCAATTGATTGAAAAATCAATAAAACACCAAAAAGTGCAAGACTGTGAAATACGACAATGTCTGGTTTTTTCGTAAACACAAAAGCTGTAACGATCGCTAAAAAAGACAACATTTGAACGGTCGTCATTGTGAGGTAGCGAAAAACAAATTCTTGCGGATTATTTGATCTTCCAATAAACATAATTAAAACGCTTATCGTGAAAATGAACAAATTAGCACCAGCTGCGAAATTGGAGAGAAACAATTCGATCGAAAACAAATGAAATCGGTTTAATAAAACATAAATAAAGGTGGGAATAAAAATCAGTAACCAATTTTTAATCAATAACTTACTATTCATTGTCTTTGTTTAAACTGATTACTTCTTTAATTACTAAAACGAGCGAAGCAATTACTCCAAAAAGAGATAATCCAATGGTCCACCAAGGAGTTTTAGAAGGATATTCTGCATCGAGGTAAGTTCCTAACCAGGTAAAAAAAGCGATAATTCCCGCCATTTGAATACCTGTTGAGGAAAATTTAAGAAATAAATTAGGACGTTTATCCTTATTATTCAAACGAAACGGATTGAGCGAAATTAGTGGAAGAAACTGGAGATTTCATTACACAGGCACCTTCAAAAAATGCGCCCTCTTCGATATTTAATTTAAGGGTGTTGATATTACCTTTGATTCGCGCTGTACTTCTAAGAATCAATAGATTATCAATCGAAAGTTCTCCTTCTTGACTTCCTTCAAATTCTGCATTTGTCGCTGATAAATTACCTGCAATTCTTCCAGTTGTTCCGATATGAACTTTTCCAGAACACGTAACATTGCCATTAATTAATCCTTCGATAATTAGATTTGAGTCAGAAACTATATTTCCTGTAATCTCAGTTCCGGAAAGGATTCTATTCCATTTATCACTTGTTGATTCGCTCATTGTGGGAGTACTTGAGTTTGATCCAAAAAAACCTTTACGTTCTAGCATAATACTTTAATAATTATCATCATAAAACAATTTGTATTCGTCAAATTTCGACGTTTCAATTAACTTTTTCAAATTTTCGTTTGAAATGATGTAAATTTTATTGTCTTGAAGATCGTCTAAAATTTCAAAACCAGCCTTGTAAGCATCGATATAATCTTGCGCCACTTTCACATTCGGAAAATCTTGAACGAGCATAAAATTCTTTTCGGTCAAGGTTGTTTTCATTGAAACTTTAACGCGATTCGTTTTGAATTTCTTATTGGAAAAATCAGAAATCAATTTTTTAGCGTCTTCACCATCGTCCTCTTCGTCTAATAGAACAATAACATTCTGGTTTCCGGTTGTTGAATATTCAAAAGCATACGTTTTATTGAAATTAACAGCCTCATTTTTAGAATAGCCTTTGTCAATAATATCCAACATTTCTTTTGCACGAATCGCTTGCGGCGTTCCTGGTTTTTCAGCAATAATTGCCTTTAATTTAGGTACTAATTCCTTTTTGTTTTCTGTCGTTTGACCAACTGCCAAAACATTCAATAACATATATTCTGCTCTGTAAGCGTTGGTTTTATCGTTATCAATTATTTTTTGGGATTCATTAGCTACATAGCGATAATCTTGTCCATTGTATCTGTCAACTAGCGCAACGTATTGTTTTTCTGCTTGTTTTGCATTTTCTTTTTGCTTCAAGTAGAAATTTGGATCTTTAAAATATTTTGCGGCATCCGATTCAGGATAATAATCGATAATGTGGTCTTTGTAACGTTCTTTTTCTCCTGTTGCTTCATTGATTTTATACAATTGAAAAGCAGAAGATAAATCCGTCAAACCAATATTTTTTTGAGCAAGCACTTTTTTAAATTGAGCTGCTGCCAATTCTTCTTCATTTAAAATCTCTTTGTATAAGACTCCTGAAGTGAAAAGGGCATCCACCAAACGTTCTTTTGAAGCTTTCAATGCTTCTTCTGTCAGTGGAATGTTTTTCAATAAGCTTGCAACTGTAAGTGTATCTTCTTTTGATTTATTTGCAACAGCATTTGCAGAATCTTTTTCAGCACTGTTTTTTGAATTGAGAACATTGACTATTTTTTCACTTCGTCGCCAATCGTCTTCATTTTCGCGAACGCCCCACGTTTTTTTGAACTCATTGAAACCAGCTTCGCGCAATTTAGGGTTGTTGAAAACAAATTTATTCGCATTTGAATTTCCTGCGCTATTATTTGCCTGTTGTTGAAGTGCCAACATTTTCGCTGCTTCTTGCTCCTTGCGTTTTTGCTGTTCCTCTTTAATTTGCTTTAGAGCGTCTTTCAAAAATTCATTTCTATCTTTCTCCGATAATTTTGCAATACGTTGAACACTGTCTTCAAAATTTGCAGTTTCAATTGCCTTCACTAAATCAGAAAGTTTGATAGCTCTACTTTTTACTGTTTCGCCATTTGGATAATTATCATCGATAAAACGCGAGCAAGAATCGTAGTATTTTTGAGCTGAAACATAATCTTTATCTGCAAAAGTCAAATCGCCCAGTTTTTCATAAGACATTGCCTTTTGGCGTTTGTTTGTCGTTGAGAAAAATGCTGACTTTGTCAAATACACTATTGCTTTTGGTTTATCACTACGATTCAATTCATAATTTGCCATTGCATAGTAAATCTGATCTTTATAAGGAGCATTTTTCGCATCGCGAAGCATTTTTTTCAAATCGCGACCAAGATTTGCGCTACTTCCAACCATTGCTCTGTTCAATCGTGCGTTGAAAGCAATCTCAAAAGATGCAGCTGTTTTATTCGCTAAATTGAAATGAATACTTGCTGAGTCAATGTTTCGATTTTGATTGTAAACTTGACCTAAAATAAAATGTAAACGTGCTTTTTCTTTGGCTGATTTACATTTTGAAATAGCAAGATTCAAACCTTCTGCTGCTGCTTCGTAATCTTTTCTTCTAACTGCTAAATCGGCATAAGATTTATAGATTTCGAATTGCAAACTTTTTTTCATTCGAGGCAATTCAGGCTCTTGATTTGGATCTGGTTTTGGTTTGTAGAATGGAATAAAATCAGTGAATTTTCTTTTTTTCTGAGCTTGAGAAATTTCATTCAAATCATCTAAAGCAAGTTTTGCATCCGCGTATTTATTGAGCTCAATATTGATTTTAGCAATCCACAATTCTGCTTCAAACATTGAAGGATCTTTGGTAAAAAAGCGTTTCACGAATTGGAAATTTTTCATTGCTTTTTCGTAATCTCTTCGCAAATAATACGCTTTTCCTACAGTCAACCAGTTTTCGTCAATCCAAGTGTTGTATTCCGCAGATTTCATCGCCATATTTTCGGCGCTTGGCATACTGTGGTTGAGAATAACTTTTGAGCATTTTACAACAGCTGTGTCAATTGCAGGATACATTCCCTTTACTTCCGTTTCGTTTGGAAGCGGATTCACAGGAAGTATCGAATAAAAATCCTCTTTGCGAGAATCGGTGTAAGTTTTCATTGCAATGCGCATCAATTCAGTTGCATTGAAATGACCATTATAACGAGCAGTTGTGGAATGATAAGTACGATTCAACAAGGAATTGTTCTCCGTCGAACAAGCAAAAAGTAATGCTATTCCAAAGATTGAAAGTAAAATAGAAGATCTAAATTTCATACTTATATATAACTAACAAATGCGTGTTTTAGTATAAAATTAGGCGATGTTTGTAAATACTTGTTGAATATCGTCATCGTCTTCGATTTTATCCAACATTTTTTCGATGTCCACAAGTTGTTCCTCTGTAAATTCAACAGGAGTTGTTGGGATGCGTTTCAAACTTGATTTTTGAACTTCTATTTGCAAGTCTTCCAAAGCTTTAGCTAAAGTTCCAAAAGAAGTGTAATCACCATAAACAACGATGTTTTCTCCTTCAACTTCGATTTCTTCGCAACCAGCATCGATTAATTCAAGTTCTAAATTTTCAACGTCTATTGCATCTGTTTTCACAAATTCAAAAACACATTTTCTAGAAAACATAAATTCCATTGAACCATTCGGTACAACTTGCCCTCCAGCTTTGTTGAAATAAGATTTAACGTTAGCAACCGTTCTTGTTGGATTATCCGTTGCACATTCCACATAAACAAGTACGCCGTGTGGTCCTTTTCCTTCGTAATTTACCTCCGTAAATGAAGCTATATCTTTTTGAGCTGCTCTTTTAATTGCCGATTCGATGTTGTCTTTCGGCATATTTTCTGACTTCGCGTTTTGGATAGCTGTTCTCAATTTCGCATTTGTAGCAGGATCAATTCCTCCTTCTTTTGCTGCCATTGTGATTGCTTTTCCAAGTTTTGGAAACATTTTAGACATCTTGTCCCAACGTTTTTCTTTTGCTGCTCTTCGGTATTCAAATGCTCTTCCCATGTGTCAAAATTTGGGCAAAAGTAAGGATTTCAAGTAGAAAATTCAATAGAAAATACTTTTAAGTAGAATTTGGATTTATCTAACTTATTGTTAGAAAGTTAGAAGAAAAGTACCAACAGAAAAGTTATCGACTAAATTAATCCCAACAGAAATTCAAATTGATGGAAAATTACGCTTTGTAGGCTCTTTCGTTTTTGCTAAGTAGTATTGAACTAGTTGAAAAGTACCAATGACAACTCTTTTATTTCTTGAAACAAAATCACTGATTGCCAAGAGATTCCTCATGGTGTTATTAATGACAACTTTTTATTAATTAATCGTTATTTCTGATTTACAGAAGATTCCTCATTTTATTCGGAAGGACACAACGGTTAGAGTCGGTGGCGAAAATGCTGCGCATTTTCGCATTCTCCTCCAAATTCATGGTCATTCCGAGAGAAACGAGGAATCTAATTTGATCTCATTTAAACTTTTGCTGTTTTTAGAAGTGAACACTCTAAATGACCAGACTTGGTGATTACTTATCGAAATCACAACATATTTTCGCATTTTTAAACTATCTAAAATTCTTTTTACCACAGTATTTTCAAAAGAGGAAATCAATTGAAAAAAAAGTGTACAATCAAATCCAGATTAACCAACTTTAAAAATAATAGGTTAAATTTGAATATGTCTTACTGTAACTATTGCAAAAACTTACCAACTGACAATATTCACAGAATTTACCACGATCAATTTTATGGTGTTGAATTAACTGATGATTTTGAACTTTTTGGGCGTTTAATTCTGGAAATCAATCAAGCAGGATTGTCTTGGGATACTATTTTGAAAAAACAAACATTTTTCTTTGAAGCCTTTGATAGCTACGATTTTTACAAAATTGCCAAATACGATGAGTTAAAAATTGAATCACTTCTTGAAAATAAAGGCATTATTCGAAACAAACTTAAAATCAAAGCTGTTATATACAATGCAAACAAAGTGATTGAGATTGTCGAAGAAAATGGTTCTTTTCTAAATTGGCTTAAACTACAAGGTGAAATTACTTTAGATGAATGGGTTAAATTATTTAAAAAGAACTTTAAATTTGTTGGCAAAGAAATTGTGAATGAATTTTTAATGAGCATTAATCTTTTACCAGGAGCTCATGACATTGATTGTGAAAAATATAAAAAAATAGTACCATGAAAAATTTGAAATTAATAACTGCTTCGCTGATGCTTGCGCTTTCATTTCAATCAATTTCTCAAATTAGTTTAAATGGAGGAACTGGATTTGTAAAAGGATTTACCGTTCCTAAACCGTTTTTTGGTTTTCATGGCGGCATCGAATTACCAAGAAGTAATGACGAAACTTTCTATGGAAGAATTGGTTACTATTTCCCTCAAAAAGAAGATTTAGTTTCTACGGCTTATGTTACCGCTGTTGATTTAAATACCACTCCAAGTGTACTTTCTGTAAATTATGTTACAAAAACAAACTATTTCACTATTGAAGGTGGAACAAGACGTTACTTAGGAAATGATTACGACAATGGATTTTCTTTGTACGGAGGAACAAACGCAATGCTCGTGTTCAATACCGTAAAAAGAGATTATGAAAAATATGATGTCACATTACAATATCAATGGCAACCCAATTACGAAACTTCACCTAGCGAACAAGACAAAGGAAATGTATTGAGTTTGGCTGTCGGTCTTCAAGGTGGATTGAAATATACAGTTCCTGCGACTGGTACATTTTATTTTGATATCAACGGTCAATACGCGATATTCGGTAAAGCAAACAACGTAACAGCTTCAAATACAAATCTATATTCTCAATTATTCTTCACTTTTAATTTCGGATTTAGAAAAGATTTGTATTAAAAACAATCTGCTCGTTTGCTACTTTCTGCATTAGATTCGTAATTCAATTGAATTGGTGTTCGCTATTTTCAATGAATTTCCTTTAGATGGGTTTAGAACCATCCTATTGAACATAAAAATTCTTCCTCGTTACTGAAGAAACTTTACGAAATCCTAAGAAATAAAACTTTTACTTACTAAGTTTTTGGAATTTAATGAATCAAGTAAATGAATTCTAATTAAATCAAACTTTTGATATCAGCAATGATGCGTTCTGCTAATGCGTCAGCTGCTTCTGCACTTTTACTTTCAGAATAAATTCGGATAATTGGCTCCGTGTTGCTTTTGCGTAAATGAACCCATTCTTTTCCGATGTAAATTTTAACACCATCAGTCGTATCTACTTCTTCGTTAGCATATTTAGCAGCCATTTTTTCTAAAACTAAATCAACATTGATTTCAGGTGTCAATTCAATTTTATTTTTAGAAATAACATATTTTGGATAAGCATCTCTCAATGCTGTCAAGGTCTTTTTTTCGTGAGCTAAATGACTCAAAAACAAAGCAATTCCAACTAAAGAATCGCGACCGTAATGCAACTCTGGATAGATGATTCCGCCGTTTCCTTCGCCACCAATCACAGCACCTAATTCTTTCATTTTCACAACAACGTTTACTTCGCCTACCGCAGATGCAGCATACGTTTGTCCTGCTTCTTCTGTGATATCACGCAAAGCGCGAGTTGATGATAAATTAGAAACGGTTGCTCCTGGTGTATGTTTCAAAACGTAATCCGCACAAGCAACTAATGTATATTCTTCTCCGAACATTGAACCGTCTTCGCAAACCAATGCCAAACGATCAACATCTGGATCAACTGTAATTCCAACTTGTGCACCAATTTCTTTGATTTTAGCTGACAAATCCGTCAAATGTTCTGGAAGTGGCTCTGGATTGTGAGGAAAATGACCTGTTGGTTCACAATACATTTCTGTGATTTGTGTGACACCTAATTGTCTTAATAAAGCTGGAACAAAAACACCTCCTGTAGAATTTACAGCATCAACTACAATATTGAAATTAGCAGCTGCAATCGCATCTTTATCAACCAATGGTAAAGCTAAAATTGCATCAATGTGTTTTTGCATGTAGCTTTCGTCATTTGTAACGATGCCTAAATCATCTACTTCAGCAAAATCATAAGCTTCAGATGCAGCAATCGCAAGAATCGTTTCACCATCTTTACCTGAAATAAACTCACCTTTTTCGTTCAACAACTTTAAAGCGTTCCATTGTTTTGGATTGTGACTAGCAGTAAGAATAATTCCTCCTTGCGCCTTTTCCATTGGAACAGCAACTTCAACCGTCGGAGTAGTTGAAAGATTTAAATTCACTACGTCAATCCCAAGTCCAACCAAAGTTGAAACAACAAGGTCAGAAATCATTTGTCCTGAAATACGTGCATCACGACCGATAACAACTTTTAATCGTTGGTTTGGATTTTTATCTTTTAACCAAGTTCCATAAGCTGCAGCAAATTTAACCGCGTCGATTGGCGTAAGTGCTTGGTCGACTTTTCCTCCGATTGTTCCTCGGATACCAGATATTGATTTAATTAAGGTCATGATTATTTTTTTGTGAGTAGTTCTTTTTTATTCGCAATCATCTTCATACAAGCAATCGCTGCTTCAATTCCTTTGTTGCCGTGCTTTCCTCCCGATCGGTCAATTGACTGTTGGATGTGGTTATCTGTTAAAAGACAAAACGCTACTGGTTTGTTGTATTTCAACATTACATCCATGATTCCTTGTGTGGTACCAGAGCAAACAAAATCAAAATGTTTCGTTTCTCCTTGAATTACAACACCGATAGCAATGACGCCGTCAACTATTCCTTGCTCACAAAAATATTGCGAGCCTAAAGGAAGCTCGAAAGCACCTGTAACAAATTGAACATGGATATTTTCTTCTTTTACACCATTTTCCAAAAGCGCTTCTTGTGCACCTTTTAATAAATTGAAAGTAATTTGGTCGTTCCATTCAGAAACAACAATGCCGACTTTAAAATCGGCACCATTAGGAACAAGTTCCTTATTATAATCTGAAAGATTTTTAAGGGCTGTCGCCATTTTATTTTACTGTTGTACTGCTAGCTCTAGCAATATATTTTTCAATTGTTTTCTGAGCTGCAAAAGATGGATAATCGTCTTGAATTCTTGTGTAATAAGCAGTTGCATCTTCAAATTTCTTTAATTTCTCAGCGTGTAAACCTGCTTTGAATAAGTACATTGGAGTTGTCATTTCGTTATCATTAGCATCAGCTGCTTGCAAATATTTTTCAATTGCTTTCTCAAAATTTTTCATGTCTGAGTGGCAATCTCCTTGTAAACCAATTGCAAAAACGCTAATGTACGTATCTTCTAAATCAACACCTTCTAAATTGTCAAGTGCTTTTTGAAATTCTCCTTTTTTCATGTATTGAGTTGCCAATAAATATTGACCAATCTCCCCTCCTACTTTTCCGTCGTAAGATTTCACGAAAGGCTCCAACGATTTAATCGCTTGATCTGTTGAATCTTTCTCAATGTAATTCATTGCAACCCACCATCCGTCGTTTGATTTTTCATTACTTGGCATCCAAATAAATTGTCTGTAAAGGAAAAACAATAAACCTAGGGCAAGAACTCCACCTACTAAGTATGTTCCAATTTTGAATCTTTTATCGCTGTTAAATTTTGATTTTAGTGTATCAAAGCTTAAATCTTCTATCATCTTAAAAATTTTAGGTTGCAAAAATAAGTTTTTTTTGGAATTTACTCTGTTTAATACCTACTAATTTGAAATTGTTGCTAACATTTGAAATTTAATTACTTCAACTCAAACACTCAAAGTTGTCATTATTAGTGAATTTATAAGAAAAATCTTCGAAAAACTTTGTTGTCAAATAGACTTTGAAAAGTAAATGAAATCATTAAAAGATTATTTTTAAATCAAAATTTAAGATTAATTTTTAATCATATTTAATTATTTCATACTTTTGTTCAACCAACGATATGCAGCGCAGCTTAATGACTAAAATTAAACTATAAAAATGGCTGTATTACGCTCAATTGTCCATATGGATTTGGACACTTTTTTCGTTTCCTGCGAGCGACTTTTGGATAGTCGTCTCAACGGAAAACCTATATTAATCGGTGGAACGAGCGATCGTGGTGTTGTTTCTTCTTGTAGCTACGAAGCGCGGCGCTTTGGGGTACATTCTGCTATGCCAATGCGTATGGCAATCGAACGCTGTCCGGAAGCAATCGTTATAAAAGGAAACCACGAAACTTATTCCAAGTACTCACGAATGGTTACCGACATTGTGAAAGAAGCGGTTCCTGTTTACGAAAAAACATCTATCGACGAATTTTATATGGATTTGACAGGAATGGATCGCTTTTTTGGAACAATGAAATACGCTAGTGAGTTGCGCCAAAAAATCCTCCGAGAAACGGGATTACCTATTTCTTTTGGACTTTCAAAGAACAAAACGGTGTCGAAAATCGCAACTGGAGAAGCAAAACCAAACAATCAATTACAGATTAATTACGGTGAAGAAAAGCAATTTTTATCGCCTTTGTCTGTGCGAAAAATTCCAATGGTCGGCATCAAAACCTATCAAACGCTTTGTAATCTAGGTGTTAGAAAAATTCATACTTTGCAAGAAATGCCACTCGTTTTGATGGAAAGCGCCTTGGGAGAAAATGGCGTTTCTATCTGGAAAAAAGCGCAAGGAATTGATAATTCACCGGTCGAGCAATACAGCGAGCAAAAATCACTTTCCAAAGAACGAACGTTTGAAACAGATACAATTGATGTTTACAAACTCAGATCTGTGCTACTCTCAATGGCTGAAAACCTTGCTTTTCAATTGCGAAAAAACAATAAAGTAACTGGTTGTGTGACTGTTAAAATCCGCTACTCCGACTTTCAAACGCAAACGCTACAAAAACAAATCGCATACACCTGTGCCGACCACGAACTGATTCCCGTTGTTTTGGAGTTGTTTAATCGCTTGTATAACCGACGAGTTTTAGTGCGCTTGGTGGGCATTCGCTACAGTTCACTAGTTTCGGGAAGTCACCAACTAAGTTTATTTGATGAGCGTGTGAACTACGTTGCTTTGTATAATGCGCTCGATACTATTCGCAAACGTTTTGGCGATAAAGCGATTGGGAGAGTTGGGTGAAAAATTTTTAATGTTGAATTAGAATTTGTAACGAAGATAATTTTGGTTAATCATTGCACCGAAGAAATTTTGAATTTTGGATTTTTGATTTTTGATGCTTGGTTTTTGATTAGGATTTCAACTCGAAGAAAATTGTTGTGAATCTTTTTACCGTGGGAGATTTTTAATTTGTATTTAATTTTAACTTTTCTCCGCAAAGCGGACCTATTTTTTCTATGTCTCTATGTGGTTACATTTTTTGCATTGAACTTTTAAAATGTTGAATTTTTAATTTCTCGCACTGAGCCTGCCGAAGTGTGAATGTTGAATGTTGAATGTTTAATTAGGATTTTGGGTCGAAGATAATTGTGGTTAATCATTGCACCGAAGAAATTTTTGATTCCTTCATTAGCACATTATTAAATTAGCATATTAGCACATTTTAATATTAACTTCTCAAAGTTTAACTTTTAATCAAGATTTTCAACTCGAAGAAAAAATCAAATTAAATCAATACTATTAAAATACAGTGTAAAAGTAAGTCTAGTTTTTACTTCAAAGAATCGAAAAGCTATTAAAAATTAAAATTTATCTTCGGACAAACTTTAATCAAAATATGCTAACAGAAATTAATCCAAAGTTACCAATGCGAGACAAGGCAGTAACGAAAGACTTTTACATAAATCAATTAGGTTTTCAATTATTTGGCGACTATGATGCTTATCTAATGGTTCAAAAAGACAAGGTGCAAATTCATTTCTTTGAATACAAAGACCTTAATCCAAAAGAAAACTACGGACAAATTTATATCCGGACAAACGATATTGATAAACTTTACCAAACACTTTTGAATAATAAAATCTCAATTCATCCGAACGGACATCTAGAATCAAAACCTTGGGGACAAAGAGAGTTTGCTTTGTTAGACCCAGACAACAATTTATTGACGTTTGGACAGAATATATAGTTTGGGTTTTGAATTAGGATTTCAGCTCGAAGAAAGGAATTTGGATTTGTCACCCCAACCTCGTTTCAACAGAAATGCTTCCACTCAAAGTTTTATGAACTGGACACGCGTTTGCAATCGCTATTAAACGTTCCTCTTGAGCCTTTTCTAAATTTCCGACATAAGAAATAACGCGTTGAAAACTTGTGGTATTGGAAACTGTATCGCGTGAAAACTGAACATCAACTTTTATTTCATCAATGTTCCATTCTTTTCGGTCGGCATACATTCGTAAAGTGATTGAAGTACAAGAAGCTAATGCGCCTGCCAACAATTCTACGGGAGAAAAGCCCAAATCAGTACCACCATCAGAAATTGGTTCATCGGCAATTATTTGATTTGTTTCGCTCGAAATAACTGTTTTGTATTTCTCTCTCTTTGTAATCGCGTTTACAGTAACTGTTTTCATATTTTTGTTTATTGCAAATTTAGAAGTTGTTGATTCAATTTAGGTAACCAATGTTACTCGATAAAAAATCAATCCCAAAACATCAACCCAAAACCGTTCGTGCATTGACTTGGCTGTATTTCAAGCTAAACAGTAAAGAAACTATTTGATAAACGATTACACCAGCAAAAACCAAATTTCCAAGTCCAAACCAAGATTGAGTTGCGTAAAAGAAACCTATTACAAAACCAAAACGGATCAATTCCAATACCCAATTCCAACGATTTCTGTCCATTAAGTCCGTAAAGCAATAGATTGTGAACAAGATGTAAAAACCATAGATGAAAACACCAGGGATTTTAATTTCAGCAATGGATGAAAACAAATGAGAAATGAATGCCAATGTTGCAAATAATTGCACAATACTCCAAATAAATAAAGGTTTCGGAAGCTCTGTTTTATACTTTTTGAAATTGTAAACTTCATCGATTTTTTCAACGGGATATTTCTCATCAAATCCTGCTGGTCTCCAACCGGTTGGCATAAACCAAATTCGGAATTTATCAATCAATTTTGGTGCTCTCCATGCGTCTTTTGCAATTAAAAATAAATGCTGAAAATTAATTATAAACGGATTCCATGTTTTCGCAGGGCGAGTGATGCCATAAACAGGAGGAACATCGTCCAATTCTTCTTGGTAAGTTCCGAAAAGTTTATCCCAAAAAATAAAAATCTGCCCCAAGTTTTTATCCATGTATTCCTTGTTCATTGCGTGATGTACACGATGATGCGAAGGTGTCACGATAATCTTCTCTAAAAATCCTAATTTTCCGATGTGACGTGTATGGTACCAAAACTGTAAAAACAAATGCAAAGGCAAAACAATAGAAATAATTTCAACAGGAACTCCAACCAATGCAGCTGGAATCAAAAGGAAATTAAACACTTTTAAAATTCCCGAAACAGGTTGACGTAATGCACATGCTAGATTAAATTCCTCACTGCTGTGGTGTACGACGTGTTCATTCCAAAAGAAATTGATTTTGTGATCGAAGCGATGCGACCAATATCCGTAAAAATCAATAACTATAAATGCAATTGCATACAATAAAACTGTTTCTTTAATGTGAATTATTGCAATATGCTCCACTAACCAAGCGTAACTTACAATATTGATTGTCAAGCCTAAAACATCTTTTACAACGTTACTCATACCAGAACTTAAACTTGAAATTGCATCATCTAAAGGCATATAATCTTTACCTTTCCAAACACCGTAAAGCTTTTCTAGAAGCACGAAAATTAAAAATGCAGGCATTGCAAACAAAAGGATCTTACCGTATTCTTCCATGGAATTATTTTTTCGTTAAAGTGATTATAAATTTAACAAGTTCTTTGATTTATGGTTTGCCAAACTGCAAAATTTGAGTCGCTGTTTGAAAATTAATTTTCACTTCACTTTCTCAACGACCAAAATATAAGGCTCAAAAACTTGACTCAAGTATAAATTCCCATTGTATAAAATTGCTGTTGTAGCTCCGTTTATTGCTCCGTTCGTATTTGTGTAAATTAAACGTTTTTCATTGGTCAGTAAATCGACTTCATAAATCACAGTTGGACTTTTATTCACTGCTGATTTTGCGTGCTTTACGAATTTAAGAAGTTTGACGTGGCAAGCGATATAGGCTTTGTCGCCAATTACTGAAATATTATCTGCTCCTTTGATTTTTGTGATTTTTTCCTTCTTGGAATCCTTTTTGAAATCAAGTGGTGCTTTGTAAAGAAAACGATTGCGCGAACCAACAGTTAACAACTGATTTTTATAAACTGCAACACCATTCGCGTAACAAAACTTCGTTTCTCTTTTAGAAAATTGCTTTCCGTCAAATTGAATGAAATAGCCATTTTTCAATCCTAACAAAGCGCTGAGTAAAGCGTTTCGTTTATAAAATTCATTTCCTGTATAAATTTTCCCTGATTCATCTCCAGCAACATCATTGGGAGAAACAAGCAATTTATCAATCAATTGCTTTTCAAAAACAAGTTGATTTTCTACTATTCTATAGATTAAAATCGATTGTTCTTTTGCTGCTTCATTGTGATTGACAACATACAATTTTGACGTTCCATCTTTTAATTTCACGACGTCAATTCCGTGTGGATGAAACACTAAATTCGCAGGTTCATTTGTTCGTTCCAAAACAATAACTGCTTCTGTTTTTAAGTCCATTGCTTGAATAAAACCCGATTTTTCAGAAGTTCTTCTATTGTCACAGCTAATTATCAAACGTGGAAAATTCGTACTCATTGTATCTAAAACAATGTCTTCAGGCCCCGCTTTGGTTGTTATTTCACGTTGAACATAAGTTGTTTCCAGTTGCATTTTAGGAACACTACAACTCACGAATAAAAGCAAGGAAATTCCCAATATGATTTTTGAAATAAACCGATTGGCTTTTGAGAAATCTAAACGAATTTTAACATTCATAAAATTTATATTTATTGAATTAAAACCTAGTTAAACAAGGATTTTGTTAAAATTAAGGATAATTCAATTTCTATGGTACAATTTTAGTTTAGTGTTCAATCCAACAAGCAATTTGTATTTTTGCCAACAGTTTAAAATCTACCTTTATGAAAAATGTTCTTCCTTTACTTTTATTGCTTTTTGTACTCATTGCAGCGAGCAGCGATAAAAAAGCAACACCTAAGAAACAACTTATTGGAATTTGGCTGATTGAGGAAAATGAAACGTCGCAAAATAACGCATCATTTCAAAGAACTAAAAAATTCAAAAAAGATGAACCAGGGATTCAGTTTAGAAAAAACGGAACTTTGATAAAAAGACAAAATTCTGGGTGGTGCGCAACGCCTCCGATTTCTTATGCAAATTATGAAGGAACTTGGGACATGACAGGAGATTCAACCTTGAGTGTTCAATACGAATTCTTTGACGGTACAATTGAAGAGGATTGGAAAATTATTAAAGTAGATAAAAAAGGCTTGAAGATTGTGGTTTTAAATACGCGAACAAGACCTAAAAAGGTAATTCCTAAACTTAATAATTAAGAAAATCACTTCGCTTTTATGCCTTTACTTTTTTTTCCTCAAGGAACAATATTCTACGAGCATGTTCAGCAATTTCCGAATCGACCAACGCTTGTTTTTCTGCATGATTCATTAGGTTGCGTTGAACTTTGGCGCGATTTTCCAGCTGCAATTGCAAACAAAACAAACTGTAATTCCCTCATTTACGATCGATTTGGCTATGGAAAATCAAGCGAATTTCTGACCGAAAAACGAGAAAACAATTACATGGAATTGGAGGCTGATTTCTTAATTGAACTACTCGAAAAATTGAACATTGAGAATTGTATTCTTTTCGGACACAGTGATGGCGGAACGATTGCATTGCTTGCTGGAGCTAAATATCCACAGAAAATTAAAGCTATTTTTACTGAAGGCGCACATATTTTTGTGGAGGAAATAACTTTGGAAGGAATTCGTCAAGCAAAAGAAACTTACCGCACAACTAATTTAAAAAAGAAGCTGGAGAAGTATCATGGTGACAAAACGCAAGCGCTTTTCGATGCTTGGACAGAAACATGGCTTCATCCAAAATTTCGCAATTGGAATATCGAACATTTTTTACCTGCGATCAGTTGTCCGACTTTCGTAATTCAAGGTGTTGATGACGAATTTGGAAGCATTGACCAAGTTGAAGGAATTGAAAAAGGATGCCAAAAAGCTAAATTTTTCATTATTCCCGATGCGAAACATACACCACACAAAGAAGCTAGAGAATTAACAGAAACTATTGTTTGTCATTTAATAACAGAACTTAATCAACCTACTATCAACTAATGAAAGCTTGCATCTACAATAAATATGGTCCGCCAAATGTGGTTTCCATCGGTAAAATAGAACAACCAATTCCAACAGAAAACCAAGTTTTGGTGAAAGTTTTTGCGTCAACTGTTAACAGAACCGATGCTGGTTTCAGAAGTGCAGAATATGTCATTTCTCGACTTTTTAGTGGCCTTTTTTATCCGAAGAATAAAGTTTTAGGAAGTGAATTTTCTGGAGAAATTGTTGCAAAAGGAAAAAACGTCATTGATTTTGAAATCGGAGATAAAGTTTTTGGTTTTGATGATAAAAATTTTGGCTCACATGCTGAATTTAAAACAATTGACGCAACTGAATGTATTGCCAAAATACCACAAGACATTGATTTAGAAGAAGCTGCTGCGATATATGAAGGCAGTCATTATGCGCTTTGTGATATTCGTGCAGCAAAAGTGGAGCGTGGACAAAAAGTGTTGGTGAATGGAGCAACTGGTGCAATTGGTTCGGCTGCTGTTCAATTACTCCGCTATTTTGGTGCAGAAGTTACGGCTGTTTGCGACACAAAAAATATAAGTTTAGTAGAATCGCTTGGAGCAAACGAGGTGCTGGATTATACCAAAGTAGATTTTACGCAACTCAAACAAGAATTTGATTTTGTATTCGATGCTGTCGGAAAAAGTTCATTCTCAAAATGTAAAAAGATTTTAAAACCCAATGGAATCTATATTTCAACTGAATTAGGAACAAAAGGCTCGAATGTATATTTGGCTCTTTTTACACCTTGGTTTAGCCGAAAAAAGGTATTATTTCCAATTCCGTATTCCAATAAAGAAGACATTTTGTTTCTAAAAAAACTTGTTGAGGAAGGACATTTCAAACCTGTAATCGATAGAACATACAAGATGGACGACATTGTTGAAGCTTATGAATACATTGAAACAGGAATGAAAACTGGGAACGTAATTTTAAGAATAGGCTAAAAATAAGCTGTATATCCAAAATGAATTTTACTCAATCTAAAATCGAAGGGATTGCTTAATTGTTTTCCGACCGCATAGGAAATTGTAAAAATCCCCAATTTCGTTCCAAAGGAAAAACCTGTTCCAACGCCGAAAGGATTATCTTTTAAGTAGTTACTGGAATTGTTTTCATAAACTGCTTGCTCAAAAAATAGAAATGCGTTTGAATTTCTATCCACCAAAAAACGGTATTCCAAGGTGTAATTCAACTTCGTAGAAGCAAATAATTCATCCTCATTAAATCCACGTAATGAATTTAAACCTCCAAATCTTGACAATTCATTTTGGAAAATTTGTGGCGCGTAATACGTTTCAAAACCAGCACTGAGCTTCAAAACATGTCGCTTTGCCAATGAGAAATAATTATCAAATTGAACACTCGCTCTGAAAACAGTTTTTTTATCTGAAATGGAATCTTTTGTCGCAACGCGCGAACCAATCGAAGTTTCAACGTTTAAAAATCTTCCTTTACTTGGGTTGGGAATGTAATCCAATTTTCGTAGCAAGTAGGAAAGTCCATACGCATTCGTTCGAACGGTGGCTAAATTGGTAAACTGACTGGAACTTGCCGAGGCAAACAACAAATTAGATGCTAACAATTGGTAAGACGCTTTTAGCTGACTTCCATTTTTTAAAGTATATACAACTCCAATTGCTGATTTCAAATCGAGAAAAGTGGAGTCGCGCTTGTATAAATTAAATTTGGCGTCAATTCCAAAAGGAGATTTAAAAAGATATGGATAAACAAACTTAAAATTTAAGGCTTGCGTCTGTGGTTGAATACTTCGCCAACTTAAATCTATCAATTCCGCTTTTTTGAAAACGTTTGCCAATTTCATTTGTAAGTCGCCTGTGAGTACAAGTGTTTGTGTGATTGGATTGGGTTGAAGTCCGATTGCGCCTTGAATTGAACTGATTTTTTGACTTTGTAAATAAACAAAAAGCTCCACACCTTTCTCGGTAAAAAGTAATTCTGACGCTTTAATCTTTTTCAAGAAAGAAACTTGTTCAATACGCTTGTCAACTTGCTCGAGTAAAGATTCATTGAAATAATCGCCACGTTTAATTCCGATAATATTTTCTATGGCATTAACTGAAATACTTGAATCGCCTTTAATATTTATCGCTGCCCATTTATAGATCATTCCACGGTTAATGGAAAGTTGCACTGAAATTTCATCATCAAAAATCAGTAAGTTTTGAAACGAAATCGCCACAAAAGGATAGCCATTATTTAAAAAAGCGTTTAAACTATTGTTAAGTAACAGCGAAAATTCACTTGCAGTATAATTTGATTTATTTTTTACTAGCTGAACATTGAACTTTCGCAATTGCCAACGATCTTTTTCGTCAATCTCAACATTGATTTTTTTAAATTTCCTTCCCAATTCAACTTGAACTGTATATTGGTTTTCCGCTTGCTTTTTAGCCTCAAACGAAACAAGAAAAAATCCTTTATCGATCCACTCAATTCTTTTCTTGCGAATCAAATTTTCTAATTCAAAGGAAGATTTTAATTGTTCTTTTTTAAAGTATTTTGAAGTTGATAATTCACTCGAATCTAAAACGTTAAAACTGACTGAAATCGTTTGAGCATCTAGCGTTGAAAAGAAAAATTGCAAGCTAAAAAACAAGATAAAACGGATAATTCGCCAGCTGCTATTGATTCTAATTTTCAACATTTTATCAATGATAACAAAATATTTTTAAAAAAATTGTAACTTTAAGACAAGTAGTTCCGTTAAGGTAACCACAAACAACAAAAAACAACTAATTATGAAAACAAAATTTACCCTTGTACTTACAGTAGCTGTGGTTGCTTTAGTACTAGCTTCTTGCGGATCAGGAAGAACAGCAAGTTGTGATGCTTATGGAAGTGTTCAACAAACTGAATCTAGCGATTTAGCCTCGAAATAAAAAAGATTTAAATTACCACCTGAAGCGCTGAATGTGCAACTCCATTTCGGATTGTATCTTCAGCGCTTCGCCATTTGCAGCAATTGCAAAGTCCTCTCCTCTACTTGCGTAGATAATTCCACGAGAAGAATTCACCAATAAACCACATTCGTCATTTGCACCGTATTTCACAACTTCTTCAAGTGAACCGCCTTGCGCACCAACACCAGGAACTAAGAAGAAATTATTTGGCGCTAAAGCTCTAACCTTCGCAATTTCCTCAGCTCGTGTTGCTCCAACAACAAACATCAATTGTTCATCTGTTCCCCATTCTTGGGATTTTTTCAGTACTTTTTCGTATAATTTTGTTCCTTCACTTTCGGTAAATTGAAAATCCAAGGAGCCTTGATTGGATGTTAAGGCTAACAAAATAACCCATTTTCCTTCAAAATCAAGGAAAGGTTTCACGCTGTCTGAACCCATATAAGGGGCAACAGTCACTGCATCGCAAGGCAACGTTTCAAAAAACGTTTTTGCATAATAACTGGATGTGTTTCCGATATCGCCGCGTTTTGCATCAGCAATGATGAAACAATCATTGGGAATATAATTAATCGTTTTTTCTAAAGATTCCCAGCCTTTCACTCCATGACATTCGTAAAAAGCAGTGTTTGGTTTATAAGCCACACATAAATCTTTCGTTGCGTCGATAATTGCTTTATTGAACTCAAATATTGGATCTTCTGTTTCTAATAAATGTGGAGGAAGTTTCTCTAAATCAGGATCTAATCCTACACATAAAAACGATTTTTTTAATCGAATTTGTTGAATCAATTCAGCTTTTGTCATGCTTCTTGTCCTTTTAATTTTTCTGCATTTTCAGCAACTTTCAGCGCATCAATCATTTCACGCATATCGCCATTCATAAATGCACTTAAGTTGTAAATCGTTTTATTGATTCGGTGATCGGTAATTCTTCCCTGCGGATAGTTGTAGGTTCTAATTTTCGCTGAACGGTCACCGGTAGATACCAAGGTTTTACGGTGTGCTGCACGCTCGTTGTGAACGCGATCCAATTCCGCTTGATACAATCGAGAACGAAGAACAGAAATTGCTTTTTCTAAGTTTTTATGCTGCGAACGACCATCTTGACATTCAACCACCGTTCCTGTTGGAATGTGCGTCAATCGAATAGCCGATTCTGTTTTGTTAATGTGCTGACCACCAGCCCCAGACGCTCTAAAAGTATCTTTTCGCACATCGTTCATGTCCAAATTGAAATCAACTTCTTCTGCCTCAGGAAGTACGGCAACTGTAATCGCTGAAGTATGCACACGACCTTGAGATTCAGTTTCTGGAACACGTTGTACGCGGTGAACTCCCGACTCAAACTTCAACATTCCATACAATCCCAAACCGACGATTTCCATAGAAATTTCTTTGTAGCCTTTAACCGTTCCTTCAGAAGAATTGACGATTTCATATTGCCAACCCATTTCTTTAAAAAACATCGTGTACATTCTAAAAACATCTTCCACGAAAATACAAGCTTCGTCTCCACCTGTACCTGCACGAATTTCCATTATCGCATTTTTATCGTCCTCCGGGTCTTTCGGAATCAGCATCATTTTTATTTCCTCTTCCAAAATCGGGCGACGTGTTTCCAATTCGTCAATTTCCATTTTGGCCATTTCACGCATATCTTGATCCGTTTCGGTTTCTAATAATTCGCGTGAACTTTTTATGTTTGCTAGTAAATTTCCGTATTCTTTGTAAACTGCATCTAAAGACTCCAATTCGCGGTATTCTTTATTCAGCTTGACGTAACGCTCCATATTGGAAATAATATCGGGGTCGGTAATCATTTTTCCAACTTCCACGAAACGGTAATGAATTGCTTCTAATTTTGACAGTAAATCTGACATTGATACTATTTTTTTGAGCTGCAAAAGTAAGAAAGATATTTGGACTAGGGATAAGCTGAAATTTGAACAAGAATCGTAATTTCACAATGCTTTAAGAACTCAAATTGAATTTTCTGCTTTAATCGAAATGACAGTAAAAAAGATCTCTCACCTTGTTCGTGAAGACTTTTGAGGCTTAGTTGGTGGCGAAAATGCTGAGCATTTTCGCATTCTCTTCCCAATTCAGGAGTCCTTCCGAGAGAATCGAGGAATCTTGTTAATTGTCATCAAAGCTTGTGTTGTTATTATAGTGACAACTCTGAAAAAGTTGAATTAAGAAAACCACATTAAAACCTGACAAAAAATCTAATAGTTGGTTCTGCAATTAAAGATTAAAATGTTTCGCTGTCCAATCGTGAATCCCCCAATTCTTAATTCTTTTATCCAATTTTATGATTTTTCGCCCTATCTAATCCTTATATTTGCCCGATGCAAAAAGTAAAGGACATAATGGCACCTATAGAAATGGAACTCACACAATTTGAGGAACATTTCAAAAATACCATGCGTTCTGACGTTCCTCTTTTGGATAAAGTTACTCAATACATTGTCAAAAGAAAAGGAAAACAAATGCGTCCAATGTTTGTGTTTTTAACCGCTAAAATGCTCGGAGAAAGCAATGTAACAACTTTTGACGCTGCTTCTTTGGTTGAATTATTACACACTGCAACACTCGTTCACGACGACGTAGTGGATGATGCAAACGAACGTCGCGGTTTTTTTTCTGTCAATGCACTTTGGAAAAACAAAATTGCTGTTCTTGTTGGCGATTACATGCTTTCACGTATTTTATTGCTTTCTATTGAAAAAAATAACACCGAATTATTAGGCGTTGTAGCGAGAGCTGTGCGCGAAATGAGTGAAGGTGAATTATTGCAAATTGAAAAAGCACGTCATTTAGATATCACAGAAGACGTTTATTTTGATGTAATTCGCAAAAAAACCGCTTCTTTAATTGCTACTTGTTGTGAAGCCGGTGCAATCAGTGTCGGAGCTATGGAACAACGCGAAAATATGCGGAAATTCGGCGAATTAGTTGGTTTAGCTTTTCAGATAAAAGACGATATTTTCGACTTTGGAAGTCCAGGAAACATTGGGAAACCTACAGGAAATGACATCCGCGAACAAAAAATGACTTTGCCAATTATTTATACAATTAATCATGGCTCAAAAGAAGTGCGTTCGGAATTAATGGATATTGTTAAAAACCACAACGAGGAATCAAAACACATTAAAAAAGCAATTCAATTAGTCATCAACAACGGTGGAATTGAATATGCACACCAACGAATGACAGAACTTGCAAATGAAGCACTCACAATCATTCAACCACTCCCTGAAAGCCCTGCAAAACGTTCTTTAATTGAATTAGTTCACTACACTATAAACAGAGATAAATAAATATGAAATTTGCATTTTATACCTTTTTATTGTTTTTCATTGCTGTTTCTTGTACCGACAAAAAAGTAGAAGAAACAAGTAAAAAACCAAAAACAGAAAAACTTACAGAAATAAAAGACGGTCGTTTTACCGAGTGGTATCCTGGGAAAAAACAAATTAAATTTCAAGGAATGTTGACCAAAAAAGGCGACAGAGATGGAAAGTGGACATTTTATTCTGAAACTGGAAATGAGCTTTCTTTTACAGTTTATGAAAATGGAAAAAGAGAAGGGTTTACTGTAGTAAAATATCCAAACGGCGCAATTCACTACACAGGAGAATACAAAAATGATAAAACGGTTGGAGTTTGGAAAACCTACGACGAAAAAGGTAAATTAGTAACTGAAAAAGATTTTGGTTATCCTGAAGAATGAGTAAAATTCCCAGTCATACGATTGATGAAATCATTCAAACCGCTCGAATTGAGGAGGTTATTGGAGAATTTGTAAGTCTCAAAAGAGCAGGTTCCAATCTGAAAGGCTTAAGTCCATTTACGGATGAAAAAACACCTTCGTTCGTCGTTTCACCAGCGAAGCAAATTTTCAAGTGTTTCTCAACTGGCAAAGGAGGTTCTGTTGTGACTTTTTTAATGGAAAAGGAACATTTTTCCTATCCAGAAGCACTGCGTTGGTTGGCGGATAAATACAATATTCAAATTCCTGAAGAAACGGCACCAACCGCCGACGAACTAGCAGCAAAATCTGAACGAGATTCGTTGTATATCATCAATGAATTTGCTAAGAATCATTTTTTTAACAACCTTCACGAAAGCGAGGAAGGAAAAGCGATTGGAATCACTTATTTTGAAGAACGCGGTTTTCGAAAAGATATAATCGAACGCTTTCAATTGGGTTACAGTCTTAATGTTAGCGACGATTTCACCAAAGCAGCAATTGCAAAAGGCTACAAATTAGAATATTTACAAAACGTAGGTTTAGTAAAAACAAAAGACGATCGCAATTTCGACTTTTTCCGAGGAAGAGTAATGTTTCCAATTCATAGTATTTCTGGTAGAGTACTTGGTTTTGGTGGTAGAACACTTTTCACAGACAAGAAAATAGCGAAGTATTTCAATTCACCAGAAAGTATTATTTACAATAAAAGTGAAATACTTTACGGTTTGTTTTTTGCCAAAGGCGACATTGTTAAATACGATGAATGCTTGCTTTGCGAAGGTTATACGGATGTAATTTCAATGCACCAATCAGGAATTCAAAATGTTGTTTCTTCTTCAGGAACTTCATTGACGAAGGAACAAATCAAGTTGGTGAAACGCTACACGCAAAACTTAACCATTTTGTACGATGGAGATGCTGCTGGAATTAAAGCTAGTTTCAGAGGGATTGATTTAATTTTGGAAGAAGGTATGAACGTAAAAGTTGTGCTTTTTCCTGATGGAGAAGATCCTGATTCATTTGCGAAGAAAACAAGCACAACCGAATTAGAAACTTTTATTAAATCGCACAAACAAGATTTTATTACGTTCAAAGCTTCGATTTTATTGAAAGAAGGTGAATCAGACCCACTCAAAAAATCAGAGTTGATTCGAGAAATTGTTCATTCGGTGTCCTTGATTCCTGACCAAATTACACGTTCAGTTTACGTTCAAGAAATTGCAAGACAATTTGACATTAGCGAAACAATCATCAGCAATGAATTGATGCGTTTGCGTAAAAACACGATTGCAAAACAAATCCAAGAACCTGAATTAAAAGAAGTTCCCCTACCCCTTCAAACTGAACCTTATGATTCAAATAACCTAAGTGAAACAACTCAAAATGAGAAAGAAAATGATTTCTTGTTTGAAAAAGAACTTATCAGGTTATTAATGAAATATGGCATTCGTGAAGTGCTTATTCCAAATGCTGTAAACAATGAAAAAAACAAAACAAGCGTCATTGAACTTATTCACGAAGAATTAAATAAAGACGAATTAAACTTTGATTTTCCACTATTTGCTAAAATTTACAGTCAATTTGTGGAAGGTTTGAATGAAAACACACTTTATTCTTCCTCATTCTTTTTGCGACATGAAGACCAAGACATTGTGCATTTTGTGAGCGATATTGAATCCAATGATCAAGAAATAAGTCATAATTGGGTAACAAAACACAACATTTTTACGCGCTTGGAAAGTGACGATTTATACGCCACTGTCATTTATGCGATTTATAACTTTAAGTACAATAAAGTGGACTTGCATTTGAAACAATTGAAACGAAAAATTGCAACAGAAACACTGGAAGACAATGATTTATTACTTTTACTTTCTGAGCAAATGGCTTATGAGCGCGTGAAAAATGTCATTTCCGACAAATTAGGTCGAATCATTTTAAGATAACTATGTTTAGCGCAACCTTATTCAATATTGGACCTTTTAATATTTGCTTGTGGAATCTAATTTTCCTTGCAATTATTTTCTTAATCGCTGCTATTCTTCGTCGAGTGGTGCATAAATCGTTAAAAAACTACGCAAAATCAGCTAATATAAATCTACAAGGTCGTCGCTTAACTTGGTTGAAATTAATCAGTCAAAGTGTGTATTTAGTAGCAATTTACGTTGGCGTTTTAAGCTTTAAATTCAACAACAAAGACATAACATTTAGTGATTTTCTCAACTTTAAGTTAATCGACTTAAAATCCTTTCAATTAGATTTTTACGATATACTTGTAATTGTTTCAGTTTTCTATGGAGCGCGCATTTTAGTAAATCTTGTTCGCTTGTATTTAGGTCGAAAATTTAGAAAAAGTGAAAGCCATGATTTAGCTACAGAGTATGTTTATTTGCAAGTAGCACGTTACGTTATTTACGTCTTTTCAATATTATTTTGTTTTCAAATTTTAGACATTGATTTGACTTTATTATTAACAGGTTCTGCTGCTTTACTTGTTGGAGTTGGTTTGGGATTACAAGATGTTTTTAAAGATATGTTTGCAGGCGTTGTTTTACTTTTTGAAGGAAATATTCGCGTTGGTGACATAGTAGAAATTAATTCATCAGGAAAAGCCGGCAACAACGATAACATCATTGCTAAAATCTTAAAAATCAATGTTAGAACCACACAAATTCAAACGCGCGATGGAAATGTGTTGATTATTCCAAACACGCGATTAACCCAAGATCAGGTCGAAAATTGGAGTCATGGCTCTGAATTATCTCGTTTTATTATCGAGGTAAAAGTGGAATTTGGCTCTGACACAGAATTAGTAAAACGTCTTTTAAAGCAAGCAGCACTTTCTCATCCAAAAGTGAAAACTAGCCATCCTGTGTTGGTTCGATTGGCGAAATTTGGTGACGACGGCTTAGAAATGGAATTGGTGTTTTGGGCAGACCAAAGTTGGGATGTAAGCAACTATAAATCAGATATTCGCTTTGAAATAGATCGCTTGTTCAGAGAACATAAAATTGTGATTCCTTATCCGAAAAGATCCGTTACCATCGAAAAAAATTAAGTTAAAATCCTTTGCCTTGTCGAAAATTTCAATCAGCTAGTAAAAGTTTATAACGTTGAATTGTGTTTTCAATTCCCAAATACAAAGCATCAGAAATCAAAGCATGACCAATCGAAACTTCATCTAATTGAACCAATGATTGTTTGAAAAAACGCAAATTTTCAAGGCTTAAATCATGACCTGCATTAATTCCTAAACCTTGATTTACAGCAAATTTCGTAGCATCTGAATAAGCTGCAATTGCCTCCTCTCTATTGATTGAATAATGTTCTGCGTAAGGTCCTGTGTACAATTCAATGCGTTCAACTCCAAGTTTTGCAGCGTTTTCTATCAATTCGTTTTTAGGTTCGATAAAAATCGAGGTGCGAACACCTAAATCTTTTATTGTCTGACAAATTTCTTGTAGAAAATTAAAATGCTGTATCGTGTCCCAACCTGCATTTGACGTTAAAACTCCGGGCGGATCAGGTACTAAAGTTGCTTGCGTTGGTCGTAAATCTTTTATCAATTGTAAAAACCGCGCGTCGGGATAACCTTCAATGTTAAACTCAGTGGTCACAACCTCTTTTAAATCGTAAGTATCTTTGGTTGTAATATGGCGTTCATCTGGTCGAGGATGAATTGTAATTCCATCCGCACCGAAACGTTCACAATCAATTGCAAACTGAACTACATTCGGAATCGACCCACCACGTGCATTTCGGATGGTTGCTATTTTATTGATATTGACACTAAGTTTCGACATTGGTATAAAATTTGACAAACAAAATTACGAACTCTGAAAGGATTTTACTACTTTGGCACTTCTTATGATAGCAAATGATTTAATAACTGAGGAAATTCCTCCTCTAGTACACACAGATACAGGCGAAAAGGCCATCAATTGGATGGATGAATTCAAGGTTTCACACCTACCCGTTCTTAAAAATGGGAATTTTGTGGGCGTTGTTTCCGAGTCAGACATCCTCGATCACTTAGATTTAGACCAAACTTTGGATGGCTTATTTCAACATTTACCTCGACCTTATGTGAAGTCAACAGCACATATTTACGAAGTTTTAGCAAAAATGTCAGAGTTTAAATTGAGTGTTATTCCAATTTTGGACGAGCAAGAACACTACATTGGCTGCACAAGCATTTACAAACTGATGACTGAATTAGCCAACACAGGAAGTATCAAAGAAACGGGTGGAATTTTGATTTTAGAGATAAATTCAATTGATTATTCGATGGCTCAAATTGCACAAATTGTAGAAAGTAACAATGCGCGTATTTTAAGTTCATACATTCTTTCAAATCCAGATACAACGAAACTTGATGTTACCTTGAAAATCAATCAATTAGATTTAACGAGTATCATCCGAACTTTTGAACGTTACGACTACATTGTAAAAGCAACTTTCCAATATGGCGTGGGCGATGAAGATTTGAATTGGCGTTATGATGCACTGTTAAATTTTATGAAGTTTTGAGTATGCGAGTAGCCATTTACGGAAGAAAAGTAAACAAACAAACGGCTGAATATTTCATTAAATTACTTGAAATAATCGAAAATTTCGGTTGGAAGCCTGTAATCGAAGATGAATTAAACCAACAATTAATTCAAAAAGCAGGGATTAAAGAAAACTACGAAATATTTAGAAATCACAAAGATTTTCACTCTGGTTTGGATTTAGCAATAAGCATGGGTGGCGATGGAACATTCTTGAAAACAGTAAGTTACATTCGTAATTCAGGTGTTCCAATAATGGGAATCAACACAGGTCGCTTGGGTTTCTTGGCAAATATTTCCAAAGAAGCAATGTTTGAAACTTTATCGCAAGTAAAAGACAAAAAATATGAATTTCAAATCAGGTCATTGATTCGTGTTCATACAGAAGAGGATTTATTTGGAGCTGATAATTTTGCACTGAACGAATTGACTTTACACAAAAAAGACACTTCTTCGATGATTACAATTCATGCTTCATTAGACAATAAATATTTGAATTCCTATTGGGCTGACGGCTTAATTGTTGCAACACCAACAGGTTCAACAGCTTACAGTTTGAGTTGTAACGGTCCGATTATTACTCCGGGTTGTCAAGTTCATATCTTGAATCCAATTGCGCCGCACAACTTGAATGTTCGCCCGATGGTTGTCCCGGATCACCTACCGATTTCCTTGGAAATAGAAGGAAGAGACAGAAGCTATTTATTAAGTTTAGACGGCAATTCAAAAAGTATAAAACAAGGAGAACAAGTTCTGGTAACCAAAGCAGAATTTATTGTCAATGTCATTAAATTTGAAGGAAATAATTTTTTAGATACAATTAGAAATAAAATGTTGTGGGGTATTGACACCCGAAATTAAAAACGAATAAACAATGAAAAAAGGATTTATTATTTTAGGAGCAGTTTTACTAGTTTCTAGCGCAAGCATGGCTCAAGCGCCAACTCAAAAGAAAATCACAAACAAAGTTGATTCAGTTTCTTACCTCGTTGGGCAGAATATTGGAGCAAGTATTTTAAAAGATTTCAATGAAGCAAACATCGACATTTTGGTAAGTGCAATTCAAGACATCGTGAATGGAAAACCACCAAAAGTCAACGACCCAAGTAATTACGTAATGAACAATTATTTCCAAAGTAAAGCGCAAGCATTGGCGGAAAAACAAAACAGTGAACAAAAAGCGGATGGCGAAAGATTTTTGGCTGAAAACAAGAAAAAACCAAGTGTTAAAGTTACAGCAAGTGGTTTGCAATACGAAGTTATCAAAGAAGGTACAGGAGAAAGTCCGACGGCAACTTCAAAAGTTAAAGTACACTACCATGGAACGACACCAGACGGACGAGTTTTTGATAGTTCTGTTGACCGTGGTGAACCAATTGAATTTGGATTAAACCAAGTAATCAAAGGTTGGACAGAAGGTTTACAACTGATGAAAGTGGGTGGAAAATATAAATTTTATATTCCTCAAGAATTGGCTTACGGTGCAAATCCTCAACCAGGAAGCATCATCGAACCATTTATGCCATTGGTTTTTGAAGTTGAATTATTAGGGATTTCTAAATAAATAAAAAATGAAAATTAAAGTTTTAGTAGCTGCTTTATCGCTTGTATCTGCTCGCATTTTTGCGCAAGAAGCCATTTATGATCCAGGAATTTACGCTGAAATAAATACTTCAAAAGGAACAATTGTTTGTGTTTTGGAACACCAAAAAACACCGATGACAGTTGGGAATTTTGTTGGTTTAGCTGAAGGAAAATTAAAAGTGGATTCAAAGGAAATTACGAAACCTTATTTCAACGGATTGAATTTTCACCGTGTAATCAAAGATTTCATGATTCAAGGTGGTTGTCCGAAAGGCGATGGAACTGGTGATCCAGGTTATAAATTCTACGATGAAATTGTTCCTGAATTAAAACATATCAGTACAGGGATTTTATCGATGGCAAATTCTGGTCCAGCGACAAACGGAAGTCAATTTTTCATTACTCACAAAGCAACGCCTTGGTTGGATGGAAAACACACTGTTTTTGGTCATGTGATTAAAGGTCAAGAAGTTGTGGACGCAGTTCAACAAGGTGATAAAATTGAATCAATCAAAATTGTACGTGTTGGTACAGAAGCTAAAAATTGGGATGCAAACGCTGAATTTAACAAAGTATATGCGCCAAGAAAAGCTGAAGAAGACAAGAAAAATGCTGCGTATGCTAAGATTGGAGCTATGTCGGAAGATGAATACAAAGCTTTCATGTTTGCAGAAGTAAAGAAGATTTACAAAAAAGCAAAAATGACAAAATCAGGTTTGGTTTATGTTATTGAGAAAAAAGGTAAAAAATTGAAAGCAGTTGAAGGTTCTAAAGTTTCTTTGCACTATGTTGGAACATTCAGAGCTGATGGGAAAAAATTTGATTCTTCCCGCGACAGAAACCAACCAATGGATTTCAACTACAAAAAACAACGTATGATTCCTGGGTTTGAGGAAGGTATTGGTTTGATTGGAGCTGGAGGAAAAGCGAAATTGTTCATTCCTTATTACCAAGCTTATGGAAAAAATGGACGTCCGGGAGCAATTCCTCCTTATTCTGACTTAGTTTTTGACATTGAGGTTCTTTCAATTGAAGCACCTGCAAAAGACGAACACGACGGTCACAATCACGATGGACACAACCACGATTCACATGATGGTCACAAACATTAATTGAAATTCAATTCATAGAAAAGGTCGTGTAACTAATCAGTAACTTCTAACTCAGCAACCACGAACAATGCATTAAGCACGTTTTGTCCGTTTTTTATTGCTGTATCTGTAATAGAACGCAAAACTGCAAAGTTCATTGCGCCTTCGAAAGATTT
>VEQH01000095.1 GCA_018883325.1 Flavobacteriales bacterium
GCTTCAGCCACTTTGTAACTATCTCTTTTTCCTGAATGAACAAGAATATATTTTTTTATTTTAGTAGGCATTAAACCTTGTTTAAGGAAGCAATTAATTTAATCTTTCTTGCTGGTACTCCACCGTAAATTGAAAATGCTTCTACATTTGATTTCACGACAGCTCCAGCCGCTATCACAGAATGTTTCTCAATCACTACCCCACAAAGTATTACCGAATTAGTTCCCAACCAAACATGATCATTTATAATTGCTTTTTTTTGAACTATTTTGTCATAAAAACTAGGATGAGTGGATTTTTCATTCAATGGATGTTCATCTAAACCTATTTTAACATCAGGACCAATTGAACAATAATTTCCAATTGAAGCATTGTGTATATTTAAATTATGTCCGTATGTATTTTGACCTATTTCAGCTTTATCTGTTATTACAGTATTACCAGTAAATACACAACCTTTTCCAATTTTTGCCTTTATTGAAATCCTACAACTTAAGGTAACCCTAACACCTTTTGAATTCCAAAAGAAATATGAATAAATAGAAGCAAAAAATCTAAGTAAATCCGAAAATAAAATCTTTAATAGTTTCATATTTATGGATAAATTAAGTCAACTGGCACGTATTGCTCTAAATCTTTTTTATTGTTCATTTCACTTCTGTAGCGTTTTGAAAAATAAATAATTATGAAAGGCCACCAGTATAATGGTAAATTAATTAAAATTTTTAGACTTTTAAAAAAACCAAATCTAATTAATGTGACAGTAATTATTCCTGTGGCTACAGTTATTGGTTTAAGAAAGACCAATAATTTTTGTCTGATTAATGGCTTGTTTGTAACAAATTTAAGATATTCCTTCCAGAAAATTTTATTATCCTCAATGGTCCTCAAGCTTTTACGTGCATCAACAGCTACTTGGTTCCCATGTATCCTTGTTAGGGTAAATGCTTTTCCTAATTCTAAGTAACTGTAATTCTTAACTAATCGCATCCATAAAAAAACATCAAAATGAATGTATTTATCATCAAATCTACCTATTTCATCAAATACAACTTTCTTAACAATTGCTGTTGTTAAGGCTGGTAGATAAGGTCCCTTCCCATTAATTATATTTTGTGCTGTCTCCTCTTTTTTATGAACTACGAAATCAACATCATTTAAACGAGATAGTTGCATAAACTCTTTAAAATCAAATATTGTTTGTCCGTTTATTTCATTAAAAGGAACTTTTACAATATTATTCATAAACAACCAAGCTGGTTTATGACTTATCAAAGCAATATCTCTGTTGTCTTCAACCTTTTCGATTGTATCTATAACATTTTTAATACATCCTTGCAACATTATATCATCGTGGCAAAAAAAATGAATCCACTCAGATGTACACATTTTAGCAACTCTATTTACATTGTCAACTTGTCCTAAATGTTCATCAAAAGCAAAAAGTTTAATTCTACTATCTTTTTCTGCAAACATTCTAACTATTGAAACTGTTTCATCATTTGAGGCATTGTCAACAATTACTAATTCAAAATCTTCGTAATTTTGAATTAATATACTTTCAATTGCTTCTATAATAAAATCAGCTCCATTGAACACAGGAAGTGCTACTGAAATTTTACTCATTATGTTGTTTTTTTATTCTTGTAAACAAACTAAACAATGTTAGAAATTGGACAAAATAAGCAACAGATATTGCTGTTGAAGCTCCAATTAAACCAAATGTTGTTGTTAATGGATATACAATAATTAAAAGAGCAATCAATCCTGCGATTTCGGAATAACTCACAAAAATTGGTTTACCAAATCCTTGCATAATACTAGCCAAAACTATTTTAAAATTTAGAAATAAAAATCCTATTAACAGTATGTATGAAATTGGCACAGATTCTTTAAATTCTTTACCAAAAAGGAGGGGAATTGCAATTGGATTTGCGATGAAACAAACTAAGGTTACCCCTAGATTTATCCAAACAAAATTGAACAAAACTTTTTGGGTTATATTTAATTTTTCAACCATTTTTTTTGTTGAAGAAATTAAAGGCATAAAAACCGTTTTGTAAGCATTGGGTATAACGGATGTAAAGTTTGCTATACTTGTCGCAACTACATAAATTCCTAAATCTTTTGATAACAACATACCTGAAATAAGAATTTGATCCATTTTTACATTCAAACCTTGTGATAAATCACCCAACCAAACCTTGTATCCGTAATTATAAATAATTTTAATTGTTTTTATGTGATATTTGAAATTAAAAATAGTACCAATTCTGGAATTAAATAAAATCAAAAAAACAAAAAACTGCAAAACTGTTAATGAAATTTGTAAAGTAATAACATTAGTAACAGTTAATACATTCAAGAAAAATAAACTTAAAATTCCAATTAAATAAAAAAAAGGAGTAAACAATCTTGTTAAATTAAATTCTTTAAATAAAGCTTTTGCTTGTAAAACCGAACTAATAAATTGAGTTATAATATTTAGTGGTAAAAAAAGTAACATGTAAAAACTATACCATTTAAGTTGGATGCTTAGAAGTTTTAATGTCAACATAATTAGAATACTGCCAACTAAAATACTTACAATTGAGTTCATTACAGTTATTGCAAGACAAGTTCCCCAAATATTTTCAATGTTTCTATTTTTTTTTGAAAAATGATAAATTACAGCTTGATAAGTTCCAAATGAACCCAAATACAATAACAAAGTTGGCCATAAAATAATAGCAGCAATCTCGCCTCGTTGAGAAGGACCGAGTGCTCGACTAATTAAAACTGAACCTATAAGTCCAAAAACAATTATAAGTATTGAAAAAAAAACATTAGAAAAAATTACTTTTTTCATACTCAAAAAGCATACATTATTGTATCGTTTGGATCATATAAAACATCCGAATAAGCTAATAATATAAACTCTGAATTTGCTGAGTTTTTAAAATTATGAGCTATTTTTTTTGGAACATATATTGTTTTTGGATCATTCTCACTTAACTGGATTTCGTAATATTCCTTTGTTTCAACATCTACCAATTCTAAAATACATTCACCTTTTATAAGTGTAAACCATTCATTAGCAATTGGATGATAATGTCCTCCTTTAGATTGATTTGGTGTCGCAACTGTTATATAAAATTCACCCGTCATGTTAGGTAAGTTATCCTCTTTTCCATCAATAACTTTTAAAAACCACCCTCTATGATCTTGAATCTTTTTTCTTTCAATAACTTGAATTTTATTTTTAATCATATTACAAGTAAGTTTTTATTCCTTGAATTAAATCTATTTTGGGTTGCCAATTGAAAATTTCTTTTGCTTTAGATGAATCCAACGCGAGGTATTTCATATTTTCATCAACTTTATTTATTATTGAAACATTCATTGCATCATAATTCATAACATTGAAAATTGTTTCAATTAACTCCTTAATACTAATAACTGAATTCGGTCCAATATTAAAAATACCACCTTTAATATTGTTTTCCAATAGTTCAACTAATAAATCTACAATATCATCAATTTGGATGTATTGTCTTAATTGAGTACCACTAGTTATATTTATAGGTTCCTTATTTACTATAGAATTTATTAAATAAGGAATTAACCTCATTGGGTTTTCGTTCGGTCCATATATTGTAGGTAAAATAAAATGAAACCAATTAATTTTATGTAAGTTTCCAATTATATACCTTGAGAGCATTCTTTTGGAATTACAATAATGATTAGGAACATCACCATGTGCATAAACAACTTCGTTTTCAGAAAAATATTTATTCGTGGTATTACTTCCTATTTCAAAGTATGATCCAAAAGTTACTAATTGACCTTTAAAATTATTTTTCTCTAGTTCTATTGCTAATCGAATAGGTTCAAAAGTATTCAACCCATAAATAGACTCCTCTGTTACAATCAAATTTGATTGAACCCCTACAGCTGAACAAAAATAAATAATATCAAAAGTTGCAAGTAATTCATAATTTAACTTTGTTGTAGGAAAAATGTATTCTTTAAAACTTATACATTCGTTTTCAATTAAATTACTTTCAATTCTACTTCCGAATAAATAGAATGATAAATCTCTTTTGGATTTAAACAACCTTGAAAATAGATGTTTTCCTAAAAACGAATTAGAACCAATTATTGCAATTTTCATTATTTTTCCGCTTCTTCAAATTCATTAATAATTTATATACTTTTGAATATCGTTTTTCACTAATTCGACAGCAGAAATCCCATTGTTAAAATTCTTATACCATTGAATTGTTAAATCAACGGCTTGATTAGCCGAAAATTTTGGTTTCCAATTTAATTCATTTGAAACTTTACTAATATCTAACCTAAGAAGATTTGCTTCGTGTAATTGATTTTCTTCCTCTTTAATAGTATAGGTTCCACTTCCGTATGAATTTATTGCGATCTCCAATATTTCTCTTACAGTTAAGTTATCACTGTTTGAAGGACCAAAATTATATGCTGTACTATGTTTTACTGGTTCATTAACCATTTTCGAACCTAATAATAAGTAACCAAAAATGGGTTCTAGTACATGTTGCCATGGTCTAACAGCATTAGGATTTCTAACTACAATTTCATTATTGCTTGAGATTGATTTTATAATGTCTGGTATAAGTCTATCTTTCGACCAATCACCACCTCCAATTACATTTCCTGCTCTTACACTGGCGACAGCTTTTTTATGAATTTGATAATCTTTTAAATTAAAAAATGAATTTTTATATGATGAAATGACAATTTCAGAAGCTGCTTTACTGGCACTGTAAGGGTCATACCCCCCTAATTCATCAGTTTCTCTGTATGGATAAATCCACTCATTATTGTGATAAACTTTATCTGTTGTAATGCATATAACTTGACATTTTTTATCAAGCTTCTTAACTGCACTTAATAAATTAGCAGTACCAATGACGTTGATTTCAAAAGTTTCAGAAGGGATTTGATAACTTAATCTAACTAAAGGCTGGGCAGCTAAATGAAAAATAAAATCAGGTTGAAATTCAATGATTTCATCTTCTAATTTCTTTCTATCTCTTATGTCTGCAATTACAGATTGAATTGAATCAAAATGTATCGAGTTATAAATGTCATTTTTATTTTCTGGTGGTAGAGAATATCCTTTAACTTTTGCTCCAAGTTCATTTAAAAGAATTGTTAACCAAGAACCTTTGAACCCAGTGTGACCTGTCAAAAAAACTTTAGAATTTCTGTAGGTATTTTCAATTAACTTTATTTGATTCATTTTACCAATTTTTCCAAGGTGCTTCACCTGAATTCCAAAGTTCTTCTAATTCAATTTTATCTCTTAACATATCCATTGGTTTCCAAAATCCTTTGTGTTTAAATGAAAATAATTCACCGTCAATTGCTAATTTTTCAAGCGGTTTTTTTTCAAATATAGTGGAGTCATCATCTAAGTAATCAAAGATTTTAGAGTCACAAACGAAAAAACCTCCGTTTATCCAAGCACCATCACCTTTTGGTTTTTCAGTAAAATTAATTACTTGGTCTTCTGAATTGATTTGTAATGATCCAAATCGACCTTCAGGTTGAACTGCTGACATTGTTATAGATCCAGAATGTGAATTATGAAATTTAACCAATTCATCTATATTAATATTTGATAAACCATCCCCATAAGTCAACATAAAAGTCTCATCTGCTACATAATCCCTAACTCTTCTAATTCTTCCTCCAGTCATCGAGTTTAGCCCTGTATCAACTAAAGTAACTTTCCAAGGTTCAGCGCCATTTTTGTGATAAGTAACTTCATTGTTAACTAAATCAATGGTCATATCACTCAAATGTCTGTAATAGTTTGAGAAATATTCTTTAATAACGTAACCTTTATACCCACATAAAATTACAAATTCATTGTATCCAAATGAAGAATAATATTTCATAATGTGCCAAAGAATAGGTTTACCTCCTATTTCAATCATAGGCTTAGGTTTTAAAGATGTTTCCTCAGACAATCTTGAACCAAAACCTCCTGCTAATAATAATACTTTCATTTTTTCAAATTTCTTAAATTAAGCTATAATTGTTTTAAAATAGTTAATAGTTTTATTTAAACCTTCTTCCAATTCGATTTTTGGTTCCCATCCATTCAATTCCTTTCGAGCTATTGATATATCCGGTTTTCTTTGCATGGGATCATCTTGTGGTAAAGGTTCGAAAATAATTTTAGAATTAGATCTTGTTAATTCTAAAACCTTTTCAGCTAACTCTATCATTGTATATTCGCCTGGATTCCCAATATTTACAGGACCTATAAAAGTATCATCAGTTGCCATCATTCTAATCATCCCTTCAACTAAATCGTCTACATATTGAAAACTTCTCGTTTGTTTACCATCCCCATAAATCGTTATATTTTCTCCTTTTAATGCTTGAACAATAAAATTTGAAACTACGCGACCATCGTAAGGATTCATTCGAGTACCATATGTATTGAAAATTCTGATTATTTTTATTTTAACACCATTTTGCTGGTTATAATTAATAAATAAAGATTCTGCACAACGCTTACCTTCATCATAACAAGACCTTGGGCCAATAGGATTGACATTTCCCCAATAACTTTCAGGTTGTGGATGCACTTCCGGATCACCATATACTTCACTAGTTGAAGCTTGCAAAATTTTAGCATTAACACGCTTTGCCATTCCCAACATATTTATTGAACCCAAAACAGATGTTTTTATCGTCTTGATTGGATTGTATTGATAATGCGGAGGTGAGGCCGGACATGCCAGATTATAAATTTCGTCAACTTCAGCAAAAAAAGGCTCAGTGACATCATGTCTTATCATTTCAAAATAAGGATTTTCTAATAAATGAAGGACATTTTTTTTGTCACCTGTAAAATAATTATCTAAACAAATTACCTCATTACCTTCCTTTAGTAATCGTTCACAAAGATGAGAACCGATAAATCCTGCACCACCTGTAACTAAAATTTTTTTCATAATTAAACCTTATTCATTTCTGCTTCAGAGACATTTTTTGAACGCAAATATTGAATCACAAATGGCTGCAAAATGCAATTTATTTTTAAATAGAAATATAAAACTCTAAAATAATTACTCTTTTGTATTGAAACAAAGATGACTATTTGAAAAATATAAATTTAACAATATAAACCAAAATTAATTAAGTGATAAAGCAATATTTTTTTGATTATATTATTTCACTTTAAAAGTCACTCTTCTATTTGCAATGTTCATTTCTCTTTTATCAGATGGGTATTTTTCCATATCTGAACCAAAGAATTCTAACATTAATCTTTTAGAATCAACACCTTTAGAAACTAAATAGCTGATGCAATTTTCAGCTCTTTTTCTTGATAATGTTTCGTTGTAATCTTTAGTCCCCACTTTGTCCGTATGACCTGCGACAACTACATTAATTGATTTGTTTTCATTCATTAATGTTGCAAGACGATCTAAAATCACTTTTCCTGAAGGAAGTAAATCAGATCTATCAAATTCAAACAAGATGTCGTAAACGCCATTTTCTTCCAACAGTGAACTAGCTCCACTACCAATACCGGCTCCTTTGAAATCACCTTCTTTACAACCATTGAATTTTAAACTACCTGGAACATCAGGACAAGCATCCATAAAATCAGCCACACCATCTTTGTCAGCATCAGGACAACCATTTGCAGAACCAGCTAAATTTGGACACAAATCAACATCATTCGCAAATCCATCAGCATCCGAATCATCTTTTCCATTTGAGTTTGTTACTAGAATAGCAACGCCTTTGTTGTTAACTGTACTACCAATAACTGAATTTGGCTCCTCATCCACACCGTTCATAACACCATCAGCATCATCATCTTCCATTGCTTTTCTCAAAGCATTCAATTCACTTGTTAACTCAAGAAATTTCTCCTTTTCGTTTGTTCTAGCAGAATACCAATCAGCATGTTGATTTTCTTTTCCTAAGTAATAAGATGCTCCTATTGTTAGGTTGTAATATTTACCTGTAAATCCAGCTCCTCCTAACTTTCTTTGACCGTCAAATGTTCGGTCTTGTCTAAGATTAAACACAGTAGCTAATGTACTGTGAATACTAATTTTCTCTGAACATTTAAACATAACCCTTGCACCAAAATAACCATGAATCATTTTGTCTATTTTCTCATCTCCTAGTAAAGTATAACCTACTGTATCTACTACTGGCACAACCCCTGAAGGGTTGAAACCTATTGAATAACCTGCTCCTGCAATAGCCATCATTCCTAAACGACTAGAAAAAGTATTAAAACGCAACAAATCGGTTAGATTATAATAAGTATTTAAAGAGAAACGAAGATAATGAGCAGTACCAATACTATCGTTTCTATCCTTAAATCTTTCCCAACCAATTTCTGGCGAAATACCAAAACGATAATTAAACATATATCTGTAACCCAAAACATAAGAGTTCAACTGAGTTAATTTAGTAATTGAAACTCCTGGATAGCGAATACCATCTTTTCCTCCGATATCAAAACTGATTGAATGTCTGTTATATTCTTGTATGAAATCCTCAGGTGCATCCTTTGGTTTTTCAAAAGGTTTTAACTTTTCATAATCTTGTGCTTGAATTGTCAACGAAAAAGCAACACTAAAAATTGATAGGTAGATTTTTTTGATCATTTTTTTTTTTTGACAAAAGTAGCTTTTTTTTTTAAAACAATTTAATTCAAGGTAAAATGGATGTAACATTCATTACAAAAAAAGTAATTAAAACTTCTAACGTTTTTGTGATAAAGAAAACCAATTTATAAAATCTAGCTTTCTTAGAAATCATACAATATTAGAAAAAGAGACGTAAAATGTATTTGCAATGTCATAAATCTTTTGCCTTTTACATTCCTTCCATTGATACCGAAGATAGCGTTTAAAAAATTGAATGAACAAATTGACTTTTATTAGATTTTCTACCCAAACTGTTCCGAGTTCAATTAATTATATTGGCAACAGCAACTTTGTTTATTAAAATAAACGCTAACTTTTAAATTAACATGTTTTGGAACTTTGAACATTAATAAATACGCTATGAAGTTTTCAATTCAATAACAAAAACAAATCACGAAAATTATGAAATCAATTATGTTAGTCATAACTTCAATTTATTACATTTGTTAAAATTCAAAAACAAATGAAAAAACTACTCTTAACACTTGGGATATTAATCATAAATACTTCAATATTGTTGAGTCAAAGTTTTAATAAAAATGCAATCAGTTTTAATTTGGGAAATCACTTTGGATTATCAAATAGTGGTCAATCAAAGGAAAAAACAATTGGAATTAACCACTTTGTAACTAATCAGTAACTTCTAACTCAGCAACCACGAACAATGCATTAAGCACGTTTTGTCCGTTTTTTATTGCTGTATCTGTAATAGAACGCAAAACTGCAAAGTTCATTGCGCCTTCGAAAGATT
>VEQH01000044.1 GCA_018883325.1 Flavobacteriales bacterium
TTGTTATTGAGTTAAAAACAATTATTAATAAACACCTCAATTTTAGTTAATCAAACAATAAAAAATCAAAAGCAACTAGTGAAATTGTTAATAACTATAGAAATTGAGTGATTACTGATTAGTTACACCACTTTAATTTTAGTTATCGATATATGCACAACAATAAGTTTGGTTGGAAAACTAGTTTAGCTTACGATAATTTTTCATTTAAAGATCAAAATAACAATACGACCTATTTTAGGTTTTCAATTGAACCTACAATCAATCTTAGAGAAATTTTAGGCTTAAGTGAATTTACTGACAAATTTGGAGCTCTCGCTCACTTTGGCATTGGAGTTTCTAGTATGTGGAGTAAGAATGTTATAGGATTAAACCCTTATAATCTGCTGTTTATAAAATCTGGCACCTTCGACAATATGATGCATTTTACTTATGGAATAACCTCAACTTATAAAATAAATAATAAGTTCACTTTAAATGCAGACATTTCTCAAATTACACATTTAAGACAGGATATTTATTTAGATTTTTTATCAATAATAAGTGATAATTCGAGAGCTAGAGGAGGCTTTTTTAATTTCACAATTGGAGTAACAATGAGTTTAGGTTCAAAAAAACACCACGCTGATTGGTACACATTTCCAACGCTAATTGATAAAGATTTAGAAAAAATTAATTTACTAGAAATTCAAATTGAACAATTAGAAATGAAATTAGAAGATTTCGATAATGATGGTGTAAGTAATTATTTAGATGACGAACCAAAAACTCCTCAAGGAAATCAAGTAGACCATCGCGGTGTATCAATTGGTAAATTAGGAGTTGGTAACGAACAAAAAGAATTAGACTCACTGGAAATGAAGGGGGCTCCTCAAATAGACATCCCGATTGAAAACAACAAAAAAGTAGATTCTCAAAAACCTGATAAAGATAAGGACGGAGTTCCTGATGAATACGATATGTGTCCGGATGTTGTTGGGACTTACAAAGGTTGTCCGGATGCAGATGGAGACAAAATCCCTGATATAATAGATGATTGTCCTAATTTAAAAGGGACACCAAATTTCAAAGGATGTCCTGATGACAAACAAAAAGAAGAAAAATTTATTGAACAGAAAATTGAAAATGACTCCCAAATTTTACCTGTTGAAGAAAACAAAGAACTTAAATCCTTTTCAGAAATATTTTTCGATGCAGGAATATCAATGTTAAGTATCAAAGCTACCCAGCAATTAGATGAATTGGTTAATTATTTAAAATCAAATCCTAAGGTAAAGGTGGAAGCAACAGGTTTCGCTGATCAATCTGGTTCAAAAGTAGCAAATGAAAAACTTTCAAAACAAAGAGTCGAAGAGTGCGTTAACTACATGATTTCTAAGGGTATTGATAAAAGTAGATTCTCAACTTCTTACAAAATTGCTGAAAATAAGGAAGGAATTAATCCTCTTTTATTTGGAGCAAAAAATAGAAAAGTTTCTTTTTTCTTAAAACAATAAGTTACATTTTCTGATCTAAGTTTTTTCCTGTTTCAATATGTTGAAAATCAGGTATGTATTTTTGTGACAATTCAACTATTGAGGATTTATCTTTATTGCAGCAGTACATTAATTTGTTTAGTTTGTAAATTAGTGTCAACAATAAACAATGAACTTCTTGAGTTTGCAACTTTCACAAATTAGCTTTTCGTAACTACCTACTAAATCGACTTTCTTAATTTTATCTTGATTTTGCTGGAATTCCAACAACAGTCAAACCATCAGCAACATCTTTATTTACAAATGCCATTGATCCAACCGTCACGTTGTCTCCTAAAGTAATCCCGTATTGAAGAACAGAATGGGTTCCAATGAAACAATTTCTACCGATTTTAGCTCCTCCAATTTGATTTTGACTATTATTCAAATTATTGGTCATAACACGTGGACACAAATAACTGTTTTCACCCACTTCAACTCCTCTCGCCAAAATTGTTTCGTAGCGCAAAGTGACATTATCGCCAACTTTACAATTACCTGAACTACAAACTTTTGAATCTATATAGCAATTGTTGCCAATTATCGTATTTTCTCTTAATTCAACATTACTTTTAATAACATTATTAGTTCCGATTATCACACCTTTCTTTAAAAGGCAGTAATGTTCAATTGTTGTATTATCACCAATCTCAACATCATCTTCAATTATACAAAAATGACCGATTGTTACATTTTTTCCAATTTTTGCTTTTTCTGAAATTATACTTGTATTCATACTATGTAGGTTTATTGATTTTTAAATGGTTTTGGTGCACCGCTTGGTTTTGTTTCAAAATTATTTCGAGCAATAACTTTCGCTGGCACACCTGCAAGGGTAACATACTCTTCATTAATTGATTTATTGACAACGGCACCTGCTCCAACAATGATATTTTCTGCAATCTTAACGCCTGACGAAATTACGCACGCACTTCCCAAAAAACAACGTTTTCCAATAAAAGCATTTCCTGCAATACTCACGTTATTTGCCATGTGAACTTCCTCCTCAATTTGAACTCCATGACCGATTTTTGTCCCATGTGATATTATCGTACCCTTTCCAATGATGGTATTCTCTGATAATGAACCCCTAACAACCGTAATATCTGTTGCTAAAACGCAATTTTCTTCAATTACAACTCCTCCAATTTGTGGCTGAATTACACGATTGCCTTCATTATCCCAAATCCAAGCCAAACCGCCAGCTCCAATAACAGAATTACTGTCAATAAATGTGTTTTTCTTTATCCAAACATTATCCTCAATCACAACATTGTGTTTAATAACAACACCTTCTTCTATGATGCATTCTCCTAAAACACAATTTTCACCAATTGAAATATTTTTTGCTAATAGAGCATTTTGATTGATTTTAGTACTTGCAGCAATTTCATAAATCACAGGTTTTGTTACAAGACTACAAAGCTTATAATGAACTAATTGAGGGTTTGAAACAATAATTAAACAATTTCTTGTTTCAATATTTTCGTTGGAAATAATAACACTTTCAGAAATCTCAAAATTCGCTAGCGCTTCAATTTTTTCTAAGTAGTAAATTCCATTTTTTATTATGTTTTTTATACTTGCAAATGAAAGTTCAGTTGTTTCATCCAAATCATTTAAAACCAATTCGAAATCAATTTTATTTGATTTTAAAAAATTCAAAATTTCCTCTAGTTTGATTTTTTTCATGCGTTAATCAATTTAACAATTTCGGCTATTTCATTTTGTTTCAAACCAACATATAGAGGCAAACACATAATTCTACTGGCAAGATTTTCACTAATTGGCATTGAAGCACCTTGCGTATACTTTATCGTATTCAATGACGGATAAAAATACCTTCTAGGGAAAATTTCAGATTTATTAAGCGTTTCAAGTGTTTTCAGTAAACTAGCTTCGTTTTCAAAAACGATTGGAAAATAACTATAGTTCCAAGTTATCGATGGATTTAATTCCATTGCTTTCACCTTTGTAAAATCCAAGCTTTCTAAATAATAATGTATTACTTCTTTTCGTTTTGAAATAATCATTTCGATATAAGGAAAAATAGCCAAACCCATTGCAGCATGTAACTCACTATTCTTCCCGTTAATACCTAAACCATAAAAATCTAAAGGACCGTTGTGTCCAAAATTATGGCTGTAAAATATTTTATGTCTCAAAGCCTCGTCCTTACAAAAAATAGCACCGCCCTCACCTGTATGAAACAATTTTGTAGCATGGAAACTACAGGTACTTATGTCTCCATATTCAAAAATGGATTTGCCATTGTATTTAACACCAAAACAATGTGCAGCATCATAAATTACTTTTAGATTGTGCTTTTTGGCAATGCGATCTATTTCTTCAATGTCGCATACATTTCCAAAAACATGTGTTGCTAAAATACAAGTTGTTTTTGGTGTAATTGCAGCTTCAATTAAACTCGTGTCTATTGTAAATGTATTTGGATTGATATCCACAAAAATAGGCGTGCAATTTTCCCAAACTATAGCTGCAGTGGTAGCAACATAACTAAATGGTGTTGTAATAATTTCACCTTGATTTCCAAGTAGTTTTAATGCAATTTGAAGTGGAATTGTACCATTGTTGGTAATTAGAATATTGTCAATTTCAAGATACACTTTAAGTTTTTCTTCCAATTCTCGAATTAATTGCCCTCGATTCGTAATCCATTCATTTTCAAATGCGCGGTTTACTTGAGCTGTATATTCGTTGATTGGAGGAAGGTAAGATTTTGTGACTGGAATCATTCTATTTTTTTAGTAGTTGGTAAGTTTAAGTATAAGAAGTTTGTTAATTTAATAATTTGTAGAATTGATTAATTTTCAGATATTTTCCCTTATTTTTTCATTGCTCTATCCATTTCCCGTCTGTCGTCTTTCTCTTTTAAATCTTGACGTTTATCGTGTAATTTTTTACCCGTAGCACAAGCAAATTCTACTTTAACCCAGCCTTTTTCAGACAAAAACAATTTTAACGGAATTAAAGTATTTCCCTTAATTTTTAGAAATTTCTCAATTGAAATAATTTCTTTTTTGTTCAATAATAATTTTCTGTCAGCCTTGGGTTTATGATTGTAAAATGAACCATTAACATATTCGTTGATGTGCATGTTTCGAATCCAAACTTCTCTGTTTTCACAAATACAATAAGCCTCCATTATACTTGCTTTTCCGCTTCTAATACTTTTTATTTCAGTTCCGGACAATTGAATTCCGGCAATAAAATGATCTTCCAAATGGTATTCAAACTTGGCTTTTTTATTGCGAATATTTAATTCTTTCACTGACATGAGGCAAATTTAAGAAAAACAATGAAAGTAAAAGTTTTCAGGTTTGGGTAAAAGGTTTATAGTATAGAGAATTGTTGATTATATCTTTTCTTCTAAAATTAACATCGCAAAGATTTCCTTAATTTTGACTCGAAAAAATAAAGTATGCAAATTCCATCAAAATACCTTGAAAATGCAACGGAGCAAATCGCTTCTTTACCTGGAATTGGCAAAAAAACTGCTTTGCGTTTGGCTTTAAATTTATTGAAGCGTTCAGAGGTTGAAATCACGGATTTTACTAAGGCAATACTTGAATTGAAAACTAACTTAACAAACTGTACTAATTGTGGAAATATTTCAGATAACCCAATCTGTTCGATTTGTGAAAATCCTTCGCGTGACCATTCAGTCGTTTGCGTGGTTGAAGATATTCGCGATGTGATGGCTATCGAATCCACTTCTACATTCAAAGGAATTTACCACGTTCTTGGCGGACTTATTTCACCAATGGATGGAATCGGACCAGCGGATTTAAATATCGAAAAACTTGTTCAAAAAGCCGCTTCAAATAGTTTAATTGAGGTTATTTTTGCCTTGAGTCCAACTATGGAAGGCGATACCACCAACTTTTATTTATTCAAAAAGCTACAATCCTACGAAATCTTAATTACAACTTTATCGCGCGGAATTTCAGTTGGATCTGAGTTACAATATGCTGACGAAGTTACACTTGGTCGATCTATCCAACACCGTCATCCATTCCAACTTGCTAATAAATGAGACATCTAATATTAATATCTTTTCTTTCGTTTTGTGTCAGCATTTTTTGCCAAACTGAAAAAATTTATATCGCCACAGCAAAAACGAACAAAAACATCGAACAATATTTAAAAGAAGTTGATCCTTCAATTGAATTAATTGATTTCATGAAAGTTGATAAAAGGAAATGGAACGTTAATCTTAAAAAATGTTCTGGACTTTTATTAAGTGGAGGTTTTGATATTCACCCAAAAAATTATGGTCTTGATTCGTTGGAAACATTTTGTAAAACTGAAATTGAAAGGGATAAAATTGAGTTATTACTTATGAATAATGCAATGAACGACTCGCTCCCAATCTTAGGAATTTGCCGAGGAATGCAATTGATGAATGTTTATTTTGGTGGACAATTATGTGTGGATATTCCGACTTTTTGCACAAATGACAGTGTAATTGTAACGCATCGCGATCCAAAAGAACAAAATGATGTCATTCACCCTGTGGTTATTTACACCAATTCAAATTTGTATAAAATACTTGGGGTTGGACAAACAAAAGTCAACAGTTGGCACCATCAAACCATTTCTGAATTAAGCAAAAAATTGCGAATTGGAGCAACAAGTCCCGACGGAATCATTGAAGCAATTGAATGGAAAGAAGGACTTGACAAACGCTGGATTCTTGGTGTACAATGGCACCCAGAAAGATATTACACAGAGCAGCCAGAGAATTTATTGATCTTAAAAGAATTTGTAAAACAACTTAAAATCGTACAACTAAATTAATTCCCTTATTTCTCAATTACTTCTAATATACTTTTCTCATTCACTCATTCACTCCTTCCCTCATTCACTCATTCACTCCTAACCTCCTTCACTCCTAACCTCGTTCCCTCGTTCACTCCTTCTCTCATTCACTCCTTTCCTCATTCCCCCCTAAAATCCACAAATGCTAAACAAAGAAAACATCCACAAACAATTACTTTCAGAAATAGAAAATCGCATCCAAAGCCTGAAACTTATTTTGAATGAAATGTTTGAAGCCGCAAGTGGAACAGATGCTAAAAGTTCAGCAGGTGACAAACATGAAACAGGTGTAGCGATGGCACAATTGGAACAAGAAAAATTAACCAAACAAATCAACGAACTGCTGAAACAGCAAGAAATATTAGTACGAATAAATCCAACAATCGAACATACAAAAGTTGGTCTAGGTAGCTTAGTTCAAACGAATAATGGTTGGTACTATTTTTCAGTCGGAATCGGAACTTTGAACGTTGAAAATGAAACTGTTTTCGCTCTAAATCCTAAAGCTCCAATTGGTGAAATGTTAATAGGGAAAAGTGCTGGAGAAAAGATTTTATTTAATGGTAAAACAACTGAAATAGTAAGCGTTTATTAAATTATTTACCACAGAAAATCTTCCATGAAATCATCAATAACGATTTCATAAATTTCAGAAACGTATTCCTTTGCTTGTTTTTTAGTAGATAATGTATCTATTTTTTTCGATTCCTTTTCATAGTATTTAACTTCATTTTTCATTTCCAAACGCTCATTATTGATTCTATTCATTGCAACAGACTTAGAATAAGTTATATAGTTGGAAATATTGAAATATCGCGGATCGCGCAGAATCATTTGTCGCTCCATTTCTAATTCTGAAACACGCTCTTTCAAAACGGAGGTATAAATCTTTAATTTATCCGCCGCAAGCTGTTCCAAATGTTCACTGGTTTTGTAAACCCACTCCATTTCGAGACGCAACAGCGTTTTCAAATCCTTTTGTTCGTAAGCAATCGTAACAGACTTCATTAATTCCATTTTCTGACTTTTAAGCTCTTCATCTGTTTCAGTATCAGGATGTAGAACTTTAGAAAGAGAAATATAAATGGAACGCAAACTCTTGTTCTTAATTAATTCAGCTGCTTTTTCTTGCTCTTCAAGTTGCTGTTCTCTTTTGGATTTTTTACGTGTATTTTTCTTCGATTCATATTGATTTTCCGCTTCAAAAACACTTTTCATTTTAGCTTGAAATCGCGCCACACTTTCAGGATCATCCATGTCAACACCATCAAGATCTACTTTCTTACCAAACATGTCTTTGAACAAATGCTCAAACATATCTTTTACTTCTTCTTTTTGGGACTGAAGAATATCTTGATAGGGCGTTTCAGACCAATCGTCGTATAAATCTTCTATTTCTTGCGTTGGTGTTATTACTTCAAATGCTTCATCGAGAGAATAAACAATTAAATCTGAAATTTGGTCGAGCACTTTATTTGAAAGCTGTATCCGATTAGTTAATTCGTTTAAAGCAACGGCAAATTGAACTTTTTTCTCAGCTAACAAAACAATTTGTGGTCTTACCTCTTTTTCAAAATAATTGAACAACAAATCTGCATTTTCTTTGTCTGACTCAATGCTTTTCTCTAAATTTTGAATTCTTGTGATTAAGCGATTGAAAGCTTGTTGATCTTTGGTGAGTTTCGTTTTTTCTTTCGCTGTAATTTTCAATTCAACTTTTTTTTGTGGTTGAAAATCGCCCAATTCGTCAAACAGAGTATTCATATTTGGTTTTTTTTCAAAACTAGAAATTTAAGTTTAATTAAGCTCTCTTGACATTTATCAACTTTTCAATATTAGTTAATAGTTCACGACTCAATGAAACAAATTAAATCAATTCATAAATTTGAACAAACTAAAAAATCAATGACAAAATTATTTACAGCCTTCGCCTTAAGTTCATTATTATTTCAAAGTTGCGCTCAAAGTCCTACTAAAGAAATCAAAAAAGAGATAAAGCAACCTGTCACAAAAATAAGTTTCCAATTAACTGATTATTTGACAGATAATAAAGATTTAGACAAAGAAGTTGAACGCATTTTCAAAGAAATGGACGATACCGCGCGTGTTGCACAATTGATTATGCCTGCCGTTGGTCGTTTAGGAAAAACAAAAGAACAAATTGATCAATACATTAAAGAAAGAATAATCGGAGGGGTTTTAATGTTAAATGGAACAAAAGAAGAATTTACTTCTTGGATTAAAGATTTTGAAGCTAACAACAAAAAACTTGGAAATTTACCCTTTTTGTATAGTGCAGATGCAGAGCCAAGTTTGGTAAATCGTAAAATAACAGGTTCAACACAAGTGAAAAAAGCAAATGAGGTTACTTCATTAGAGGAAGTAAGTGCTGTTGCTCAATCAATTTCAAGTGATTTAAAAGCAATTGGAATCAATTACAATTTTGCACCAGTTGTAGATATGTCAGCGAATAAGACTGTTGGATACAGAGGTTTTGGTGCAATTGCAGCAAATTTAATTCCTTGGTCGGATGAATTTATTCAAGTCACTCAAAAAAATAATATCATCGCAACAGCCAAACATTTTCCAGGTCACGGCCTAGTTTCAGGAGACACACATCATTCGCTTCAATCCATCGACGGTGAAATGAAAGAAGTTAAAAACTACCCTGAATTAATTAAAAATGGTGTGCTTTCAATTATGGTCGCGCATATTGCAGTTGTTAATAATCCAAAATTCAATACGGATGGCTTACCATCAACATGCTCGGAAAAAATCGTTACCAATCTTTTACGCGATAGCTTGAATTTCAAAGGCTTAATCGTTACAGATGCAATGAATATGGGTGGAGTTGCAAGTGTACCACAAGCTTCATTTAAAGCAATCAATGCAGGATGTGATATTTTATTAATGCCTTTAGATGTTAAGAAATCGCACGAAGAACTTTTAACTGCTTACAAAAAGGATAAAAATTTCAAAATGAAGGCAGATGCTTCAGTTAAAAGAATAATAAGAATGAAAATTGCAATGGGCTTGATTGAATCGAAGTAAGAGAATTATTTTTTTTGAGTAAACGCTTTTGTACCAGTACTATGAATTCATCAGCTTTTAATAATGGTTTGAGCTAATATGTTTTTTTGCCTTTCTTTTTCCATGATAAAAAAGAAACAAAAAATCTAGGCTCTGAATTTCTATTTTGTTCGCAAATTATTATTTTACAATAATTTACAACTCGTTGCGAACAATTTTAACTCCTTTCTGAAACTGAAATTTTTGAAGTCCGTCAGCTGACGGAACAGAAATTCTAAAAATTAACAGTTTCAGTTCAGTAGCTAAAACCATGAAATTCAAGGCCGAAATAGTTCGCTGATATTTACAAAATAGTTCACTCTTCGATTAAATTCTTGATTTTCAGAATAAAATATTTTTACTGGTACAATTGCGAAAACTCAATTTAATTCTATCCCAAAGTCACAAATATTTAATTCAATCTTTACTTAATCTTTCATTTTCAAGAATTTTATTATATTTATTTTGTCTAAAATTCTAAAACTTGATTATGAAAAAAAATCTACTACTTGCATTCCTTTCTATTATTGGTTTTCAATCCTTTTTTAGTCAAAACAATTACAATGTCAGAAGCGGTTTAATCCCACAGTTAGCACCTTTCTACCATGGAGTTGCTTCAGGAGATCCACTTTCAGATAGAGTAATAATTTGGACAAGGGTAACACCTAATTCACCAACGCTTCCGGGAGAAATTTTAACTGTAAATTGGCGCGTTGCTAGTGATGTTGACATGAATAATATTGTTGCAAGTGGTTCAACGACAACATCTTCATTAAGAGATTACACAGTAAAAGTTGATGTCACAGGATTAAGTTCAAAAACTTGTTATTACTACGATTTTAGCTACGATGGTATAAATTCTATAATTGGAAGAATGAAAACTGCACCTGCTTCGACTGCCGATAGTGTTCGTTTTGCAGTTGTTTCTTGTTCTGATTATCAAGATGGTTATTTCAATGCGTATGCGTCAATTGTTGAACGAAATGACATCGATGCAGTGATTCATCTTGGCGATTATATCTACGAATATGAAGCAACTCCTGGTCCTGATGGAAGAGCTTCTGAACCAGCAAATGAAATAATAAGTCTTTCAGATTACAGAACGCGCTATTCACATTATCGTTTAGATGCTGATTTAAGAAACGTACACCAACAATATGCCTTTATTTCGGTTTGGGACGATCATGAAACTGCCAATAATTCATGGAAAGATGGCGCTGGGAATCATACACCTGGAACAGAAGGAGATTGGTCAATTCGAAAATCAAGTGGTAAACAAGCCTATCTCGAATGGATGCCAGTACGTGAGCAAAGTGCCGATACAACTAGAATTTACAGAAAAATCTCCTACGGAAACCTTTTGAATTTATATATGCTTGACACACGTTTAGAAGGACGTGAAGAACAAGTTGGTGCAACGAGTGCCGAAACAAATAATCCTGACAGAACGATTTTAGGTTTAGATCAATACAATTGGTTGGCTTCAGAACTTCAAGCTAGTACAGCACAATGGAATATTTTAGGTCAACAAGTTATGATGGCACCATTGAAAGCGCTGGGGTTAATTTTAAACACAGACCAGTGGGATGGATATCCAGCTGAAAGAACAAAACTTTACAATCACATATTAGATAATAACATTCAAAATATAGTCGTTCTTACAGGAGATATTCATACTTCTTGGGCAAATGATTTACCTCACACTGGATACAATTCATCAACTGGTGCTGGAAGTGTAGGTGTTGAATATGTTATTACAAGTGTCACAAGTCCAAGTTCTCCTCTCGGCGTTTCATCTGCAATAATTTCTGCAGCGAATCCACACATAAAATGGTCTGAATTGACAAAAAAAGGCTATTTAGTTTTGGATATCAATCAAGAGCGTGTGCAAGGTGATTACTGGTTTTGCAACAACATTACAAGTGCATCAACCGCAGTTTCTTTAGGGAATAAATTTTATGTAAATTCAGGTGAACGTTTTTTAAGAAATTCCAGCGCTGAATCAGCTAGAAACCATTCAAACTGTACACAAGCACCGATGGTTGACCCTACCATTAATGTAAACAACCTAAATAATTCGTTGGTTTGGATTGGTGCTTATCCAAATCCATTTGAAAAAGAAATTACAGTTCAATACAATGCAGCAAAACAAGGGAAAATAACTGTTAAAGTGCTTTCGCAAGATGGAAAACTACTTCAAACTAAAGAGTATCAAACTTTAAATGGGTTAAACTATTTGAAGATAGATGGAGAAAATCTAAATTCTGGGATTTATCAAATTCAAATCACTGATAATAAGAGTAATAAATTAGTAAGAATGGTTAAATTGTAAGAAATCTAGACAATTAAAGTAAAAATAAAGAAAAACTCAAAAATGAAAGAAATAACTATTGACACCATTGTAAACTCATCCATTTCAAAAACTTGGAATTTCTACACAGAGCCGCAACACATTACCCAATGGAATTTTGCAGATCCGAGTTGGCATTGTCCTTCTGCTTCTAACGATATGAAAATCGGCGGAAAATACCTTGCTCGAATGGAGGCAAAAGATGCTAGTTTTGGATTTGACTTTGAAGCGTATTATACCGAAATAAACGAAGGCAAAAACTTCACCTACGAATTTGGAGGTAGAAAATGTACAGTTCAATTTGAGGAAATTGGTGATGCAACAAAAGTGACTATTTCATTCGATCCAGAAACAGAAAACCCTATCGAAATGCAACGCACTGGTTGGCAGCTCATTCTGAATAATTTTAAAAACTACACCGAATCAAACTAGTTTCATTTTCTTGTTTACGAAGTATTCTGGTAATAATAACTTCTTGCAATTGAACCTTTCAAACCCTTAAATGTTCTTAGTTTTGCAAAGATGTTAGCAACAGACTCACAAACCTTACAGGATTTAGAATTCAATGTCATTACAGAATGGTTGGAAAACTTCTGTATTGGTAAAACCGCACAAGCAAAAATCAGAAAGCTCGCTCCGACAAGTAATTTTAGTAAACTTGAATTTGAGCTTAAACAATTAGATGAACTTCGGCAAATTCGTGTTGTCAACGACACCTTACCTGCGATTGATTTTGAGGAATTAGAAAGTGAAATTAAACTTCTATCCATTGAGGATGCAGTAATTTCAATTGAAGGATTTAGACGTATTTATCAAGCATCTGACTTAGTAAATCGTTTATTGAAGTTTTTTGAAACGCGCTCAAACCGTTATCCTTTATTGACAAAAATCCTTCAAGATTGTGAATATAACGATGAAATCAATAAACGAATTGATGAAATATTTGACCGAGCAGGAAATGTAAAAGACGACGCCTCACCACAATTAGCAGAAATTCGTCAGCGTATCAAAGCGCTTCGCAATCAAATCAATAGAAATTTTGAACGCGAAATGCGCAAACTTCTGAAAGATAAAATATTAGGTGATGTAACAGAAGGTTTTATCAGTGAACGTCGCGTATTGACCGTATTGTCCTCCTTCAAGCGAAAAGTACCTGGAAACGTTCACGGTTCAAGTAAAACGGGGAGTTTAACCTATGTTGAACCAATGATAAATGTTCCATTAAATAATGAAATGGAATTTTTATTAGATGACGAGCGCAAAGAAATTCATCGAATTTTAAAACAATTGACCCGTTTAATTTCTGTGCACGCACCTTTGATTACAGCTTACCAAAAATCGCTTGTAATTTTTGATTTTGTAAATGCGAAATGTAAGTTGGCTTTGGAAATGAAGGCTGTTTTACCAGGGATAAACCGTAAAGTAGATTTTGAATTGGTAGAAGCTTATCATCCGATCTTAAGACGAAATAATAGTTTACACGGTAAAACAACAAAACCCCAACGCATTGTAATGAATGGAAAAAACCGAATGTTGGTGATTTCTGGACCAAATGCTGGAGGAAAAAGTATAACCTTAAAAACAATTGGTTTATTGCAAATAATGTTACAATCAGGACTTTTAATTCCTGTTAATGAGAACAGTAAAGTTTGTTTTTTTCAACAAATCATTTCAGACATTGGAGACAATCAATCAATTGAAAATGAATTAAGTACCTACTCCTATCGCCTACAGCGAATGCATCATTTTTTGCAAGTTGCAAACTCCAGGACCTTGCTTTTATTGGATGAATTTGGAACTGGTTCTGATCCTGAATTAGGTGGAGCATTAGCAGAAGTTTTCTTTGAAGAAATATACAATAAGTCGGCTTTTGGGGTTATTACAACCCACTATGGGAATATAAAACTAAAAGCAAATGTGCTACAAAATGCCGTCAATGGCTGTATGTTGTTTGATTCAGACACCTTAAAACCCAAGTATGAATTTGCAATTGGTCAGCCAGGAAGTTCTTTCACTTTTGAAGTAGCAAAAATGAACGGCATTCCAAATGAAATGATTGAAAAAGCAAAAGGATTATTAGATGACAAAAAAGTAAAACTCGATCGTTTACTGAATGACTTACAGAAAGAAAAAAATTACCTCGAACGATTAAATAAAGAACATCAAGAAGCACAAAGAACTGCTGAAGAAGCTCGTATATTTTTTACGGAACGTAAAGAAAAACTAGACGAACGCTTAAAATCACAGCAACAAATAAGTGAAAACAATAACAAGCAACTCATTGCTGGGAAAAAAATGCTTTCTTTCATCGAAAAATTCAACGTTAAATCAAGAAAGAAAGATGCAAATAATACATTAATTGAAGAAATAAGAACTTTTCTACGTCTTGAAAAATCAAAAACTGAACTTAAAATTCAACAAGAAAAACAAAAAGAACTTGAACTGAAACAGTCAAAAGCTCCGAAAAAAATTAAAAAACCGATTGTAGAAGAAGACATTTACAAGCAATCGAAAATCAAAATTGGCTCAACTGTACAACTAATTGCGACCAAACAAAAAGGAACTGTTGAATCGATGACAAGCCGCAATATTTCAGTTATTTTTGGCAATGCACGTCTCAAAGTTGAATTAGAAAAACTACAATTGATTAAAGAATAAATTATCTGAATTGATTTCTTGGGATTTGTTATTTTTAATTCTTTAAATTCGCAACGATGTCAACCACAAAAGAACACGACGAGCGTATAGCAAAATTAAAATTTGCTTCCATTTACCCTTTATACCTCGCAAAAATTCAGAAAAAAGAAAGAACAGAAGCTGAACTCATTGAAGTGATTCAATGGTTGACAAATTTTGATAAAAACGAAATTTTAGCGCAAATTGAAGCTCAAAACACCTTTGAAGTTTTCTTTGAAACAGCTAAATTAAATCCGAATGCTACATTAATCAAAGGACTAATTTGTGGATATCGAATAGAGGAAATAGAAAATCCTTTAACGCAAAAAATTCGTTACCTCGATAAATTAGTCGATGAATTAGCGAAAGGGAAGAAAATAGAAAAAATTCTTAGAAGCTAGATTTCAATTAAATCGCTTCGCAAACCCAAGAAAAGAATCTACGAAACTATCTATTTTTTTCTCGAAACTTGGATTTATAATTTCTCCTTCGCTATTCAATTGCTCTTCAACATCTCCAACTGTCAACATTTGAGGTTGCGAATATGCTTGAATGGCAAGAATTAATTGTTGCAAACTCATTGCGGCTCTGATTCCACCTAATGCACCTGTTGAAACGGACGCAACGGCAATTGGTTTTCCTGCAAATTCAAGTCGACCAAAAGTATCAATGAAATTTTTTAACGAAGCTGAAATTCCACCATTATATTCTGGAGTAACAAAAATGTAAGCAGTTGAACTTAATAACTCACTTGAAATTTCAACTAATCTTTCAGGTTTTTCAGTTAAAAAACTCAAGCGTTCCTCAAATGCAGGAAGTTCAATTTCACTCAAATCAACAATTGTGCTTTTAAAACCCAAATCATTGATTTTTCTATTCAATGCCAAAGCAACACGATGACTATTTCTTCCAATTCGAGTACTTCCAGAAACAATTTTTATATTCATTCTTTTTTTATTAATCTATGTATCTTAAAATCAATTATATAAAACTAAAACTCAGGGAAAGGAACTAACTCTAAAGTTTGAACATTATCTGACTTTGTTGTAGGATAAAGTACTAATCTATCCTCGTAAGAAAATTCAAAGGAAAAATCCCACTTTTCAGTTGGAAATTCAATGGTTAAATATCCGTTTTCATTGTCAATTTCGTAAGCACCAATTTTCCCTTTTTGTTCACTGATATCTATCAATTTTCCTTTAATTACTTTTCCCGACAAATAAAAAATCAAAAAATCGCCATTCAAATCGAGATTTTCCTCCACCACAATTTCACCATTGCTAACACTTTTTAGCATCCAAACCTTGCTATTTCCATCACAAAGAGCGTAAGTGTAATCAATTTTCTCTGTCGGAACTCCTGTAGCGCAAGCACTCAATAATAAGCCAACAAAAATGAAGAGTTTTTTAAAATACAAGTTTATTTTCATTCAGAATTTTCTCAACTTCAATGGATACAGAATCAGCTTTTTCTGGTTTTAATCTAGCGTCATTTATTGCTTCACAATTCACATAAACATAACGTCCATTTTTCCAGGAATAAAGACAATTATAAAAGTACTTTTGATTTTCATAACGTTCAAAAAAACGAACCACAATATCATCATAATTCCCTTCTACAACACGTCTTTCAATTATGTATCCAACGAAACCGTTTGTTTTAACAAGTTGACCATTTTCGCGCTCAAAAATCAGCAAACGTCTTACTGGAAAAGCATTTACACCAGCTCTTACTAAAAGCATAAATCCATCTTTCAATTCTTTTGATTTATTCAATTTAAAAAATCGAAAGAAACGCGGCGAACAAGAGGGATTGTCGAGATTATTATCATCAGCTTGTGTTGAATCGCAAATACCTATTTCCTTCAGCAATTTAATTTCTTCATTGCTAGAAAATTTATTGAGATTAAAATCTGTACTAATTTGTTCGACTTTTAAAACTTTCTTTTTCTCAACATCGTTTTTCTTTGTCGGATCTTCTGACGAATACTTCCAAACTAACAAACTGCAAATAAAAACAACAAGCGCAATCCAGACAATTCTTTTTAAATTCATATTTCTGTTTATTGTATAATGAAAATTTTAAGAAAAGATACGCGCTGAAAAATCATAAGATTCTTTAAACGCATTTTTGTCAATTGGTGTTGAAATTGATCTTTCATCAAACCAATCAAGTAAAACTTCAGTTGGCAGATTTCCTGTTAAATCATCCTTTGCCATCGGACAACCGCCGAATCCTTTAACTGCGCTATCAAATCTTCTGCAGCCTGCTTCATACGCAGCTTTTATTAACTTATTTGTTGTTTCAGGTCGTGTATGAAAATGCGCTCCAAACTCAACTACTTTTAATTCTTCCTGCAAAACATTGAATAAATCGGTAACATCTTGCTCTTTAGCGATTCCAATCGTATCTGAAAGTGCCAAAATTTCAACGCCTAATTTTTCACTTAAAACCCTCGACCATTTCAAAACAATTTCAGGATTCCAAATTTCGTCGTAAGGATTTCCAAAACCCATTGATAAATAAACCACTAATTTCTTTCCTTTGTTAGAAACAAGATTTTGGATACTCTCTACGCGTCCAAGTGATTCTTCAATTGATGCATTCGTATTTCTCATTTGAAAAACCTCCGATACAGAAAAAGGATAACCCAAATAATCAATTTCAGAAAATTGAAGAGCATCCTCTGCCCCACGTTCATTTGCTACAATTGCCAACAATTTAGAGTTTCCACTCAAATCTAAACCTTTCAAAACCTCAGCTGTATCGCGCATTTGTGGAATTGCTTTTGGCGAAACAAAACTTCCAAAATCGATTGTGTCAAATCCACATTTCAACAATTTATTAATGTATTCTGTTTTCAGCTCAGTTGGAACAAAATCCTTCATTCCTTGCATCGCATCTCTCGGACATTCAATTAGTTTAAGCATTCTTATAAATTTTCTTTTATTATTTGTTGATTAATTTTCTTTACCAAGCTTGGACCTTCATAAATAAAACCAGTGTAAATTTGAATTAAAGATGCTCCTGCTTTTAACTTTTCAATTGCATCTTCTGCTGTATGAATTCCTCCAACACCAATAATTGGAAATGCAGCGTTTGACTTTTCATGCAAATAACGAATTACCTCGGTAGAACGTTTTGATAGCGGTTTTCCTGAAATTCCACCCGCACCAAGTTTTTCCACTTCTGTTTTTGGCGTTTTCAATTTTTCCCTGTCAATTGTTGTATTGGTTGCAATAACACCATCCGTTTTTGTGGTTGTAATTATTTCAATTACATCATCCAACTGCTCATTTGTTAAATCCGGTGCAATTTTCAATAGGATTGGTTTTGGGTTAGCTTTCTTCGAATTTGCATTTTTCAATTCTGAAAGCAAATTCATAAGCGGCGCTTTGTCTTGCAAGGCACGAAGATTTGGCGTATTTGGAGAAGAAACATTTACTACAAAATAATCGACAAATGGAAATAACTTTTCAAAAGCAATTAAATAATCATTATTTGCATCTTCGTTTGGCGTTACTTTATTTTTTCCAATATTACCTCCAATGATTAAATCTTTGTGTTTTCTTGTTTTTAACTGTTCGATTGCAATTTCAACTCCATCATTATTAAATCCCATTCGGTTTAAAATTGCGCTATCTGCTTTTAAACGAAACAACCTAGGTTTATCATTTCCCGCTTGACCTTTAGGAGTTAAGGTTCCAATTTCGATAAATCCAAAACCACAGTAAGCTAAATCATTAAACATGGTTGCATTTTTATCAAAACCAGCTGCTAAACCGACTGGATTTTTAAAAGTTAAACCAAATAGTTTTCGTTCTAATTTTTTATCCTCAACAATAAAAAGGTAAGTGAAAATTTTCTTAGCAAAGGGTAATTTTAAAACCTTATTCAATGAAGATGTCGTGAAATAGTGAACTTTTTCTGCATCGAATAAAAACAATAAAGAGCGTAGAATTGAATACATATTCAAAGGTAAAAAAAAAGCGAGACTACTGCCTCGCTTCTTGTTCAATATTTATAAAACCTAAACTCTGAATTTACCAGTTGATTTAAGGTTGTATTTTTTTCTTTGTTTACCGTAATCTTTGTAGGTGATGTTTTTCGATACAAATACATTTAAGTGGTAGTATGCATCTTTTTGTTTTGGATCTCCTCTTTTTTCTCCAGGTGCAAAAGATGGATTTCCAACTGCTGGATTTGATAAATAGGCTGCATCAGCACTTGAGAAACTTGCTGGGTCAGCATATGTTGTACTAACATCGTCAATGTAATCAGAAAAAGTTTTTACGTAAGAAACTTCAACTCCCATTCTCCACATATTTCCTAAACCCCATCTGAAACCAACACCAACAGGCATTGTAAACGTTAAAGGACTGTATGATTTTGCTTGACCTTCTGTTTTCAATGGACGTAAAGCAGTCCAATCGCCGTTTTGGTTTTGAGCTTTTGGATTGAAATACAATAATCCAATTCCACCAAAACCGTACAATTGTTGACTTCTATTTTTCTTTGAATAATTTCCTGGTAAGTTAAATGTAGAACCGAATTTTTCATTCGCATAAACAATAAACTCAACTCTTTGAGAAACTTCAAAACATAGACTTTTAAATTGAAGACTTCTTGCATTTCTTATTGGCTCTTCAGAATATTTATCGTCTCCTCTTAATCCAAAAACTGATAAACTTGAAGTTGTAGCAAACATTGGCGCAAAACGGTATCTGAAACCAATAAAACCAGCCATACTTGTTGAAGGCCAATCAATATCTTTTAATGAATAATCTCTACCAACTCCATAACTACCTCCTAAATCACCATTAAATTGCGTTGCGCCAAGACCAAACATTACTTCTTTTTTGTGTAATGACCAGTTTCTTTGCGTGTTGAAATTAGCGTGTTGAGCGTAGATAAATCCTGCTGGAATGAAAATTAAAAGTAGTAAATATTTAAGGTTTTTCATGTCAAAAGCAATTTTCTTGTATAATTGAAACAAAATTAGTGAAAATAATTTTAACTAAGCAACTTCAATTGTCACTTTATCAACATGTTTTTCAATGTAATTGATTAATTACAATAAAATTGTAAGAATTGCCAATAAAAAACTTGCTAAACCAACAACTCCAAAATACCAAGGGATAATTTTTTTAGTTTCACTTGCTGAAACTTTATTCAAAATTAAATCGAAATTTTGGTTTTTTTTGATATCCTCAGAGGTTGGTTTCGCTCTATCTACTAAAATTTTAATCATAATTTATGCTTTTGTTTTATTAAAAATTTCTTTCAATTTAACAAGTGCTCTAAATGTTTTCACTTTCGCGTTATTTTCTGTCAATCCAACAATTTCTCCGATTTCTTTAAAAGATCGTTTTTCAAAGAAACGCATTTCGATTAACTGCAATTGATGCTCTTTTAGAAGTTTCAATGAATTTAAAAGCAAAGTTCTTTGTTCTTCACTAAAATCTTCATTTAATTCATCAATAAATTGGACAATCGTTACAGAATCTAAACTCACAGTTCTTTGTGCTTTTTTATCTCTAAAAGATTGATAAAGTTCACTTTTAGCGATTCGAAACAACCAAGAAGAAAAAGGAACTCCTCTGAATTCATACCTCGGCAAACTTGCCAAAGCTTTCACGAAAACACTTGAAGTGATGTCGTAGGCTGCTTCTTCTTCGTCCACTCTTTTATAAATGTACCTGAAAATTGCTTCGTGGTATTTTTTATAAAGAGGTGCGAATTGTCGAGGGTCTTTTTTCGCGATTTCAATTTGACGCAATTCATCTTCTAGACGAAAGGCGTTTTGGTGATACAATAAGTTCACTGCCATTGTTTTTGGTTTTATCTAGTTTGACTTGGAGATTCGTAAGGCTTGCAGTCCCTACTTAAAACCAATAACGCAACACTTTACAAAACGTAACAAAAAAAATAAAAATTTTAAAAACTTATTCGCAGCTGTACCACAAAATCAGACTTTCTACTACCCTTAATTTCCTCAGAACCAGAACTTATTGTTAATCTGTTATTGTATAAAAATTCACCATATCTTATCCACAAATCGAAGTGACGAGCAAAAGAATAACGCACTAAAATGTATGCTCTAGAGCCTTGATAATAATAAGCAGGCACGGCAAAAACATATAAGGCATTATTTTCAAATGAATACATTCGTGTATCGTAGGAATCTGTGTCAAATAACGCATAACGTAAAGCAATATCTAAAGGAAAACTTTTTGGTCGAAACACAAAATCTTGTGTAAACATAATACCATCCTCAGGTTTATTGCTTTTTCTATTCAAGGTAACATATTCAATTCTACTTTTCAAAGTAAAAAATTCATTCACTGTATAAGACAAATTGAATCGATAATTTCTCTGAAGAACGTCCTCAATTTCAGTCACTGTTCCATCAGCATCACGGCTATTTTTTTGTCTCACTTGCTGTCTGAATCGTCCGTAGATTTCAAAAATCTTATTAGGTTTATAAATAGGTTGGATTAAAAATTCATGACCAACAGATGGAGCGTCAACTAAATATTTCATCCACGGAAATTGAAAAATATCAGCATAGCCATTCAAAGACCATTTTGAGTTTAGTTTAAGTTTTAAACCTGCATAAAGTCCTTTTTCGTTTTGTGTATTACTACCTTCAGAAAATCCTGCATTGTAAAATGTATTGTAAGCTCGGTCATAATTTCTATAAAGAATCCCAATACTCGCTCTGGAATCCAATGAAATTAAAGCTCCGTGCACCATTGCCAATCCTCCCATTTTCTGATTCTGGTAATTATTGAAATTCCTTGAAACTTCACCAAAGAAATTTACATTTCTAAAAACGTAACTGTAATCAAAACTACTTGAAACCATTGACTTTCCTCTAAAATCAAATTGATTGTAGTTTTGAATAGTTTTTGCAAATTCTTTATCGTATCCTTGATAAACGAACGTTCCACCTAGCTTTAATCCACCGATTGTATACCGTAAGTTGGCTCCTGTTATTGTTTCAGTGAGACCATTCATTTTCGCCATCTCTCTATTTGTTCGATGTAGACCTGATAAATCAATAGTTGAAATGAATTCTAAATCCTCATAATTAGAATCTGCAATCGTTGCCGCATCCACTTTTTTTCTGGAGGCAAACAATAATAAGTCAAAATTTCCATAAGATAAATCAACAGCAGCACCTCGTAAAAAACGTGTCTCGTCCACTGATGTATATGCCTTCAGAGGATTTGCAGTTCGCTTCATCGTTGCAATATCAGCCGTTTTTCCAAAAGCATAACTCGACCAAATATTTAATCCTTGCCCAACTTGAACTTGGTAATCTCCAACGACAGCAGCACTTATGTATTTTCCTCCTTTGTAAAAAGCATGAGCGGAATAAAAATCAAACCCATTTTTTTGCGAACCTTTAAAGAATTGTTCTCCTGGATCTTTTTCACCTGTGAAACCAACACTGATATTTGTTTTATAAGTATAGCGAAAACGCGCATAATACCTATCTGAATTACCGTAGTAGTAATTATTTGAATTTTGCAACAGCGAATCCGAGACCTTTTGATAGCCTTGTTTTTGCTGAAAAGTTGGCTGATAACGAAGAAATAATTCAAACTTACCTTCTTTCATTGCTTGTTTGAAAGTAATATGAATGTTGTCTAATTTATCGTCAACTCGCACAAATGGAAGCACTAATTGAATGGTTGCTAAATCCCAGTATTTTAAACTTTGTAATTCGTAAATCGTAATGTACTTTCCAAAAGCTTTACGGTGTAATAATAAATCATTTATTTGAACTGATGTTAAAAGATATAATTGTTCCAAATCCTCTCCGTTTGTAGCATTTAAGTTGATTTTGTTTTCATAGAAATAATCGAGTTGCTCAATAATATTCGTTAAATCAACTTCTTCGGCTTGTAACTGCTCTGAAATAAATTCAATACGTTGTTGTATAATTTCCGACTTGTCCTGTCCGAAAACAAAACCAACTGTTAGTGAGAAAAAAAATGCAACAACAACTTTCATTACTTCAATTGCATTGTAAATGAAAAATGTGGCGACCAACCCAAAATTTGATGATATGCAGAACCTAAATCCAGCTTATACTTTTTAGAAAAGACATAGCCTAATCCAAAACTAAATTCAATTGGTGCAGTTGCAAATCCTCCTCTAACATAAAAATTATCCAAAGGCAAATACTCTATTCCCGTTTTGAATCTGATACTGTGTTCAATATTTTTCTCTGCCTCTGCCAGTACAAGCACTTTTTCAGAAATGGAAAATTTTGTCCCAAGCCTCATAAGTGTTGAATATCTGTCCTCTGCAAATTCCGAAATTCGATTCCGTGTAATGTTAAATATACTAAAGGCAACGGACCATTTTTCATTGATTTTAGCCAATGCACCCAGCTCTGCTGTCACTGTTTGGTGATTCCCATAGTTGGAATTAATTCTAACAAAATGATGATTCAATTGAACTCCAACCGATAAAAACTCTGCCAGTTTCATTGAATAACCAAGTCCATTTCTGTAAGTTCGGAATTGATTGTAACCAAATGACTGCGAACCAATTGAAATCACTCCAGATTTTAATGGAATTGCAACAACTAAACCTTGTGACTGCAATTCTTTCATCAAAAATCGATTTTCATAAGAAACACCAAATTCGATTTTCTTCAAATTAGAAAGTGCTGCTGGGTTGTGATGATAAGCCCAAACGTCTTCTAAAGCAACGGTCGCATTCGATAAAGACATCGAACGACTTCCCATTGGTTGCCAACCTTGCGAGAAACCAAATAGAACAAAAAGAAAATTGACAATGAATAAGTATAGTTTTTTCATTTCTTAATTAATCGCTTGAATTTTTTACAATAATTGGATTCATAAATTTTATAATCAACGAAATACCAATTTGCACCATTGTCTTCACTAATTGCGTATAAACGAATGCGGTTTGGAGCTTTTTCAAAAGTCTCTTTACTAATCAAAGCTACTTTCAACTCAATGTGTACAATTGCTCCATCCATTTTTGTTTTCCCGATGATTGCATCTGTCCAAATGTGATGTTTCGGTTCAAGGTAAGCCTTGAGTTTTTCGTCGCCATCTTCTTTTAATTCTCTCAAAATAAGTGGATGTGTTGCAGCTGCAATTGATAATTTTAATTCTCTATTGACACTGAATAAATACTTTATTATTGATTTGTTCAAGTTGCGTTCTTGTTCAGCATTTAAAGAACAAGAAGCGACAGTAAAGAAGATTAAAAGTAGTGGTAAACCAATTCGCATATACAAGACCGAAAATAAATATTATTTAGATGAAAATCATTTTTTCACCTATTAATTTTAGTTTAAGCGACTGTTAATTTGGCTAAATACTAGAATAAATGTTTCTCTGCGTGATATGAAGAACGAACCAATGGACCACTTTCGACATAGCGAAAACCCATTTTCAATCCTTCTTCTTTGTAGAAATCAAACTGTTCTGGTGTTATAAATTCTGCAACTGGTAAATGTTTTAATGTTGGTTGCAAATATTGACCTAAAGTTAAAATATCAACTCCAACTGCTACTAAATCCTGCATTGTTTCAAGAACTTCAGCAGGTGTTTCACCTAAACCAAGCATTACCCCGGATTTTGTTCGCATTCCTCCTTTTTTCAAACGAAACAAAACTTCCAAACTTCGGTCGTATTTTGCTTGAATGCGCACTTGCTTTGTTAATCTTCTAACCGTTTCCAAGTTATGAGAAACAATTTCAGGTGCTACATCTATGATTACTTGTAAATTTTCCCATTTTCCAGCAAAATCTGGAATCAAGGTTTCCATCGTCGTTTGTGGTGACTGTTGACGAATAGCTCGGACAGTTTGCGCCCAAATCTCTGCTCCTCCGTCTTTCAAATCATCACGGTCCACAGAAGTAATAACAGCGTGTTTTACACCCATAATTTTCACACTGTTCGCAACTCGTCCTGGTTCGAATATGTCAACAGCTTCAGGTTTACCCGTTTTGACGGCACAAAAACCGCAAGAACGTGTACAAATATTTCCTAAAATCATAAAAGTTGCTGTTCCCTCCCCCCAACATTCACCCATATTTGGGCAACTTCCGCTTTCGCAAATGGTGTGTAATTTGTGTTCATCAACCAATCCGCGAACTTTTTTATAGTTCTCTCCTGTTGGCAATTTAACACGAAGCCACTTCGGTTTTTTTATTTTTGTTGTCGTTGTTTCGTTTTCCATTTTTAGTTCTTTCAGTAAAAGAAAATATTAAAATTTGGGTACAATTTGTTGAATTCGCTCTTCTAAAATTTGACGCATTTTCATCAATTCATTTGTATCCATTCGTTTTATTTTCGACATTCTAACAAATTGATTGATTTTTAGTTTTATGCTTACAAAACTAAGCCAAAAGAAACTAATTGCGACAAAATAAATTAGTCCAATCCAAAAGGGTTGATTTAAGTAATTTGTCAAAATAATCACAATTGGAACGTTGAATAAACTGAAAATAAACAATCCTAAAATCATTTTGGTGGAGCCCCAAAAAACTGAACGCTTAAACTTTTTCTCAACGAAATTCTTGACAAAACGATAAGGTAAATAACAATGGAAAACACCTAAAATTGCAAAAGGTAAAAGTGCGATGATTGCTATTAAATTTAAAAAGCCATTGTAAGAATTATCTTTTTTTGCTTTTAAGTCACAATCTAATATTTCAACTTTTTTCAGTTTCTCAAAATAAGTAGAAAGTTCCCATTTTAAATTTTCAATTTCATGTGGAATTGTTTCATTAAACGTATTTAACCAATTCGCTAAGTTTTTAGAATACTTCCATCTTTGCTCTAAAGTCAACGTTTTATCATAAGTCAAATAATTCATTCCTTTGTTAGAAATTATCATGATTTGCTCATGAAATTCGCTCCAATCTTCGCGTTCAATGTGTGTGATTTGAGCCTTCATTAGCTCATCAACTTTCGCTGTTAAATTTGTAATAACTTCATACGAATTAGATTCATATTCAGCTCTGTAATCATTTAAACAAATTGAATCTGAATTCGAAATCAACACTTCACTTCGCATTGCATTTGGGTACGTGTAGTTACAACCAACTGCTGAAATGTAAACTTTTTCTTTCCAATCAGTCGCTTCGAGTGCAATAAACCCAATTCGAACTGCACCTTTTTTTATTGGTTTTAATCTTCTAATAAAAACATCATCAGTTAAGCCTTCTGGGTAAATCAACAAATTCTTTTTGGCTGCAAGTGCATCTGTACATTTTTGAAAAATCTCTGCATTCTTTTCCTTTGTATCTACGCCATCTTGTTGACGATAAATCGGTAACATGTGAAAAGCCCATAGAAAAGGTTTTGAGAAAGTGGTAAATACATCAGAACGGGTCATGAAATAAAGGACAGCCTTATTATTTGTTGCCACAACCAATGGATCCATAAAAGAAGCTGCATGATTTCCAGCGTAAATTGTTCGATTAAAAATGGACTTTGGTTTGTTTACTGAAACAATTCTTTTGTAGAAAAGAAAAACAGCAAGTTTTACGAAGGGAAAAAGTAAAAGATATAAAATACGCATGATTGCGAAATTAGTAAAATTCGCTTGGTCTGTTTTAACAATTAAACGACTAATAACTTTTTTTAGATTGAATTTTTAGAAGTGTCCGAAACTTTAATTTCGTGAGGTAATTAAAAAGCTAATGAAAAATCTAGGTTTATTTTGCGGTGGACTATCTTCTGAATTTGATATTTCCATAAAAAGTGCGAACACAATTAAGGCACATTTTCCAAATTCTTTTGTGGTTTACAAAATAATTGTGAGCGAAACAAGTTGGGAAGTGGAAACTGAAACGGGAAATACGCCATTTGATTTAAACGATTTTTCATTCAATGTAAATGGCGAAATCCAAAAAATTGATTTAGGATTAGTTTACATTCACGGTAATCCTGGAGAAAATGGAAAAATTCAAGCATTGCTAGACATTCAGAAAATTCCTTATCTAAATTCTGGTGTTTTAGCTTCTTCGCTTTCTTTTGATAAATGGTATTGCAACCAATTCTTGAAATCATTTGGGATTCCTGTTGCGAAATCCTTGTTTTTAAATTCAATTGATCAGTATTCTAATGAAGAAATCGTTGAAGCACTTGGGTTACCTGTTTTTGTAAAACCATCTGATTCAGGCTCGAGTTATGGCATTTCAAAAGTGAAAGAAATCGGTCAATTAAATGCTGCTTTAACAACTGCTTTCAAAGAAGGTCAAACTGTTGTAATCGAATCGTTTTTAGACGGTACAGAGGTTACTTGTGGTGTTTACAGAACGAAAAATGGTTTACACGCTTTGCCTTTGACAGAAATTTGTTCCGAAAATGAATTCTTTGATTATGAAGCAAAATACAATGGAAAATCTCAGGAAATTACGCCTGCTCGTGTTGCTGATGAATTGAAATTAAAAGTGCAAGCGCAAGCAAAAAATGTTTATCAGTTACTTCAATTGAAATCCATTGCTCGAATCGATTTTATGGTTGTTAACGGCATTCCGCATGTGATTGAAGTAAATACAACTCCTGGATTTTCACCAGCAAGTATTGTTCCTCAAATGATTAAAGCGGACAATAATTCTATCACGAATTTTTGGCAAGAAATTTTGGAGGTTGAGTTTTTGAAGTGATTTTTTAAGCTTCGCTTTAGAAATTCAAAATCAATTTAACGCATAGATTTCTTCCCATACTGTAAATTCCACGTTTATTGTTGGGTGTCTGTTGGTAGTTTTCAAAGTACTTCAAACGACTTAAATGGGATTGAAAAGCAGTATCAAAAATATTATTTGCTTGAAATTGTAATTGTGCAGTTTTGGATTTAAAATATTTTAATTCTAACGCCAATTGAAAATTAAAAAGTGAATAAGCTGGCGTTGCTGTTTCCGAGTTGTTTTCTGCTAAATAGCGATTTTGTTTTGCATTAAATTCATACTCAAAAACGGGACGAATGCTTTTCAGAAATGCGTTTTTCAATTCAAACGAATAAGCTGCATTGATAAGTAAACGAGCAGGAGGAATCAATGATAAATATTCTCCTTGAATTCCTTTATTGCGGTATTTCTCTTCGCGATTAAATCCATAAACGCAACTGAAACTTCCATTTACGGTCAGTCCTTTAATTTTTTCAGGATGAAAAGCAAGCCAAGTTTCAAAACCATACAAATGCGCTTTTGCCTGTTTGTATTGATACGTTCGATTTCCTTGCGCATCGACTAAAGGTTGATTATTGGAATCTGCAACCAAGGCTAAATAAATGAAATTCTGAATGTTATTATTGAAAATACTAATTTCTCCACTGAAATTTCTTGTATTCAAGAGTAAGGCAATGTCTTCTTGTAATGAAAATTCTGAAACGAAATTTCGGTTGCCCAAATAAATCAATCGAGCACCAGGATCTAGACCATTGGAGGCAATCTCTGTAATGTTTGGCGCACGAAATCCTCGACCGATATTTGCTTTGACTGTCCATTTTTGATTGATAAAATAGGATAGTCCAATGCTTGCTGACAGTCCTTGGAAAACTTTAGAATAACTTAGGAATTGAAGTGTTGCGCCTAAAGTATCAAGTCCAGTTACGTGTGTATCAAAACCGGTAAGTGAATCATTTTGAACATAAAAATCATCAAAATTTATTGTCCGAATGTCATTACGAATTCCTCCACAAATCGAGAATTTATTTTTTTTCCATTTGGAATAAGCAAAAATTCCACCGTCAAAAAGTTGGTAATTCGGAATTGTAAAACTTGTCGCTGCCTGATTTTCATTGAATTGATAAACACCATTCATTCCTAAAAAGGTTTCTACATTTTTTACAATTGGAAAACTGTATTTCAAATGGTAATTCGCTGTGTTTAACCTTAAGGAAAGTCCAGCTAAATCAGGCGTTTCTGGTTGATTGAACTCTTTTCTCCTATTTTGTTGAAAGCCCAAAGAATAATCTAAACTTCCTTTTTTCAACTTAAAATCGCCCAATGAATACAGTCTAAAATGTTGAATATGCTGGTGGATTTTAGCAATTTTATACGAATTCAAATCTTCAACTGAAACGATTGGACGTAATTCCAAAATATCTGCTGCGCCATTAAAAATTTGTTGCGTAAACTGACGAGTCAAAGAATCTCTACTTCCGTCAGGAATTCCTTGTTGATTGTCGTAAAAACTTGCATTAATGCTTAAAATTGCTTTTTCTGTTGCGTAACCAATAAAAGAAGAAATATTCTTCTCGTTGAAATTGGTATTAAAAACTTTTCCATCGATTGCATTTTGATAATTACTTGCCAAACGCCAAGAACTTCGCAAAGCAAATGACCATTTATTTTTAACAATACTCCATCGCAATCCATTTCCAATCAACTTATTATTGCTTTGAAATTCAGAAATATAACGACCTTCTACCCCATTTTTAGGTTTTGGTTTGAATGGGAAAAGACTTACAACTCCTGCAAGTGCATCTGTTCCAAACATCAAACTCGCTGGACCTTTAATCACTTCAGCATTTTGAATATCGTAAGCATCCACCTCAATTCCGTGCTCGTCGCCCCATTGTTGTCCTTCTTGGCGAATTCCATCGTATAAGGTCAAAACACGATTATAACCTAAACCTCGAATGAACGGTTTTGAAACATTTGGACCCGATTTTACACTTGTTAGTCCAGGCGTATTTTTCGATAAAACATCTATAATATTACTTTCGGAAGTGCGGTCGATTGTTTTTTCATTCACCACATAAATTGCCACTGGATTTTCTTTGTCCAATAGCTTTTTGGAAAATACTTTAACCGTGATTGTTGGTAAGTTCACCATGTAAACCTCCAATTCAATTTCATTCAAATTAATTGTGACTTGATTGACAAGAATTGGAATTTCTTTGCTTACAAATCCCGAGCAACTTATGCGCAATTGATAGTTTCCAAAAGGAACTCCAGTTAATTTAAAGGAACCATCTGAATTAGAAGTGGTGAAAAATTTAGTTTCTTTCAATCCGATTGTTGCAAATTCAATCGGTGTTTTGTTGTTTGAAAGAATTTTTCCGCTTATTTCTGCTTGTTGAGCAATCAAATTGAAAGCCGAAGTTATACAAAATAAAAAGGCTAAGCAACTTATTTTCATGCTGTTTTGTGATTTTCGTGTACAAATATAAAAAAGTTAGATTAACCTAACAAATAAAAGTTAGATTAGTCTAATAAAAAAATAAAACAATTAAAAAACAAAGATTCAACTAGATTTTTGGTTAAACAACACAAGCGTCAAATCGAGAAAATCTAAAAAGTTCTTTTCTTTCCTTAGCTTTGCAGAAATTTTTCCATGACATTTCGTGATTTAAACTTAAAAAAACAACTTTGGAACGCCTTAGATGATTTGGGCTACACAACTCCCACAACGATTCAAGCAGCAAGTTTCAATGTGATGATGTCTGGTCAAGATACGATTGGGATTGCTCAAACGGGAACTGGAAAAACACTTGCTTATCTCCTACCTTGTTTGAACATGTGGAAATTTTCTAAAGAACCTCATCCACAAATTTTGATTATTGTTCCGACACGTGAATTAGTAACACAGATTGTTTCTGAAATTGAAAAATTGATAAGCTACATGAACGTTGCTGTTGGCGGAGTTTACGGTGGAACGAATATGAACACACAAATCGCAATGGTTTTACAAGGTTTGGATATTGTCGTTGGAACGCCTGGAAGAATCCTTGACTTGCTTACAAATGGTTCGCTTCAACTTAAAAAAATTACAAAATTAGTTGTGGATGAAGTGGACGAAACCTTGAGTTTAGGATTTCGCCACCAATTATTACGCATCTTTGATTTTTTACCTGCAAAGCGTCAGAATATGGTTTTTTCTGCCACATTATCAGCGGAAGTAAGCGACTTTTTGGATGCAAATTTTACAGCTCCCGTTCGCGTTGAAGCGGCTCGTTCAGGCACTGCCTTGACGCAAATCGATCAAATTGGCTACCGCGTTCCCAATTTTCTTTCGAAAGTTGAACTTTTGAAATACCTACTAGAAAATACAGGAGCTGACTCTAAAGTATTGATTTTCGTTTCTTCTCGTGCCTTAGCCGATTTACTTTTTGAACAGCTTGAAGCTATATTTGGAGAAACCCTTGGCGTAATTCACTCGAACAAAGCACAAAATTCACGCTTCAAAAGTGTTCAAGATTTTCAAGTTGGTGTTCACCGAATTTTAATTGCAACTGATTTGATTGCACGTGGAATTGACGTCTCTGATGTTTCTCACGTAATCAACTTCGACATACCCGAAATTCCTGAAAATTACATTCACCGAATTGGTAGAACTGGTCGTGCTGACAAAAACGGAAACGCTATCACTTTTGTAAGTGAAAAAGATGCGCAATCGCTTGCTGAAATTGAAGCACTGATGCGTCAAAAACTTCCTTTTGCAGCGGTTCCAGAAACAATTGAGTTTTCAAGTGTATTGTTGGAATTTGAAAAACCTAAACCCGAATCAACTGGTAAAATTGTCAAATTGGCTCGTCCAGATGATGTTGGTCCTGCTTTTCACGAGAAAAAACTAAAAAATAAAAAAGTCAATGTTCGCTACAACCACAAAAAAGCGATGATGGATAAATATGGAAAACCAAAGCGAAAAAGGAGTTAGATTCATATTTTAGCTTTTAGCTATTCCTTTTCTTTCTTGAACCTTCCAATTCAATCAATTTATTGAGTACTCAAAAATTTTTATTAGGTTTGAGCGTATTTAAAATTCAACTAATCTCTTTGTTATGCTTCTTTTGGCTTGCGAATTCGTTGTTTTTTTTCGTCAGAACTATTTCATTTTGACAACAAAATCTGCCTTTTCTCATTCAAAAATAAACTGAAACAAATTCGTATTATAAAATTTAAATAGGCTCTAAAAAAATAGCAAATGAAGTACAGTTTAGTAATTCCAGTTTACAATAATTCAAAAGGAATTACAGATTTGTATGACGCTATTTCTTCTTTTTTCAAAACGAATTTGGTGGAATTTATTTTTGTTGATGATTTCAGCCAAGATTCAAGTTGGGAAGAATTGAAAAAAATCAGAGCTAAAGACCAACGTTGCAAAATCATACGACTTTCAAAAAATTTTGGTCAACATGCTGCAACGCTGTGTGGTTTCGCAGAATCTAAAGGTGAATTTGTGTTAACCCTTGATGACGACTTAGAAGTTTTACCTACTGAATTTCAAAAGTTAATTGACAAACAAGAAATTACAAAAGCAAAAGTTGTTTACGGCGAATACAAACAAGAGGAATCTACCTTTAAACGACTTTTGAAAAATATTTACAAACGAGCATCAAAACTTGAAGGAGCGAAAAAAGGTCGCGGAAGTAGCTTTCGATTGATTGAAGGAGAAATTGCAAGAAAATTAGCTGACAACCACAAACAATTTGTTTTTATCGATGAATTTTTATTGTGGTACACACATGAAATTGAATTTGTTGCAGTCACAAATAATCCTTCTGCTTTGAGAAAATCGCGCTACAAAACAAAAGGTTTGATAAGAACAACTGCAAACGTTGTTATGTATTCAACTGCAATACCTTTGAAGGCGGTTACCTTTACAGGTTTTTCGTTGGCGGCAATCAATTTTCTCATCGGAATTTTCTTCCTTCGCAAATATTTTATCGATAAAATTGAAATTAAAGGATTTACCTCTTTAATTGTAAGCATCTTATTTTCAACAGGTTTAATCATTTTTTGCATCGGTGTGATTGCCCAATATATGCGAGCGATTTTGACAAATCTAAACAACGCACCTACCTACCATATTTCTGATAAAGAATGCTAATACTGGAACAATTTGATGTAAGATTGATTCGATTGAGAGAAGAAGACCTCGAATTAATTCGTTCTTGGCGAAACGCAGCGCATGTCGTCAATCAAATGATTTACAGAGAATACATCACTCCAGAAATGCAACAATCTTGGTTTCAAACGATTAATAACAAATACAATTATTACTTTGTTATAGAATTTGAAGGAAAGAAAGTTGGTTTGATAAATGCCAAAAACTATAATCCTGAAATCGGTTTTGGTGAAGGTGGAATTTTCATCGGTGAACCTGATTTCGAACATTCTTTCGCTGCCGTTTATGCTTCCTTGACTTTGCTCAATTTCGTTTTTCACATGATGACAAGCATTGAAGTTTCGCGCATTCGAATTCTGAAAGATAACGTTCGAGCGATTCAATACAATAAAATGTTGGGTTATGAATTATTGCAAAATCAAGAAAACACTGAAAATCAATTGTATGCACTAACAAAAGAGCGCTACAAAAAACAAGGATTAAAGCTAAATAAAGCGGCGAGTCTTTTTTGTTCGGGTTCTAATTTGATGAAACTTTCAGGAACTCCCTCCGAAAATAACTTGGACGAAATCAATCAATTATTACTTAATCAAACTCCTCCAATGGCAATCGACGGTCTTGATAAAATTTAAACCATTGTTCTTTCGGTGCAATTGAAAGCAAAAAAGGATCGTCCATTTTTTCAATTTTATACGCTGCAATTTCATCTGCTGAATAGGGCCAATTCGGATTTGGAATGTCAAACATTAAAACAACCCTTTTTTCATCGCTTTTATTCCAAGCTTCGTGTTCAAAAGAATCATCAAAAACAACCAGTTCTCCCTCTTTCCAAATGTGAGACTCCTCTCCTACTCGAATCGCGCACTTTTCACCAGTTGGAACAATCAAAGGCAAATGACAGCGCAAAACCATTTTCGTGTAGCCTTTGTGCGGTAAAATATGTGTGTTTGGTTCCATAAATGAAAAATCACAGGAAATAATTTCTGGAATAGCATAAATCAATTCAGCTGTTTTGGGACACATTTGCGCGTGCTTTGGACTTTTCATTTGGAAAAACAAGAAAGTAAAAACCTTCCACGCCTTTTTTTGATTGCTTTTAACATAATCAGGAAAGGTTTGCAACCATTGTTTTTCGTGTTCATTTTCCAATAAAGAAAGTAACTCGTCTCGAATTACTTGAAAATTTTGCTCCAGTTTTAAGAGGAAAGGAAAGTCATTTTTATCGTAAAAATAAGCTGGATTTTGTGGCGTTTTATCCGACATTTACTTGAATTTTGTACCTAAAATTAGGATTTAGAACTGAAAAAATGTAGTTTTAGTAAAAATTTGTTCCAGTGAAAAAACTTTGGTTTAGCCTTTACGACCCAACCTATACGTATCCAGAGGAAGAACCAGCTTTTTTTGAACCTGAGAATCAACGTTGGACAAAAGATTTTGAGGAAAATCACGAAATTATCATTTCAGAACTTAATGCGTTTTTGGAACATAATCAGCTGAAATCTTATTTCAATAAACACATGGTAAACACCAATGCGATTTGGAAAACTATTTCTTTGCGTTGGTGGACAATTGAGTTTTACAAAAATCAAAAAGCTTTCCCTAAAACGATGGCAATTGTTGCCAAATACCCAGAAATTATTTCGCTTTCCTTCAATCAATTGGAGGCAAAAGGAGAAATTTTACCGCATTGTGGCGACACGAATGCCATTTTCAGGTGTCATTTAGGTTTAGAAATTCCTGCTTCATTGCCAGATTGTGGATTTCGCGTAAAGGATGAACTCCGTTCATGGGACAAAGGAAAATGGCTTATCTTCACGGATGCCAACAATCATGAAGCTTTCAATAAAAGCAATGAACGTAGAATTATTATGGTGATGGACGTTCTTCGCAATGAATATCAACCGAAAAAAAATCTAATTTTCTCCACTGTTTTAACCTCGCTATTTTTACAAAAACGCATTCAGCGTATGCAATTCATCGTTAAATCTCCTGCGATTATTCGTAAAATGATGGGAATGCCGTTGACTCCTTTCGCATTTTGTGCGGTGTGGATTGTTAATCGACTTAAGATTTATTAGTGAAAATCAACCAAGGTTTTACACTGTACTTAAATGATTTACGAATAATATGATTTGATTTGAAATACACTCTATGTTTCAATTCAATAAAATTCAATATAATTTTAAAAATTGAAATTGCAAATCGTTGCATCGCCGTTGGTTTTTCAAATGAAACTGGAGGGTAACCTAATTTCATACTAATTGGAGTACAGATGTAATGAATTCCGTTTAATTGTTTGTCTAAAAAAAAGGTATTTTTTTTCCCAATCGACTCAGTATCTATTGCTTTAAATACTTTTCCATGCATTTCTTCAAACTGAGCTTTTTCTTCTGAGGTTGAAAGTTCATTTAATAAATTGAAAATTGGAAGAATGGAATCATTTTCTTTTAATTCATGAGAAATACCTAAAAAATCTCGAGCTCCTTTTAAATTTTCAATAGGATTTTGAACCAAATCTTCGTATCGAATCAACTTCAAAAGATCTGGGTATTCAGTTGCTTTTCGTATAAGAAATTCATTATACTGACACCATACAAGAGCATGAAAATATGGGTGATTCACAGCATCTAACCGATATTTATTTCGAGAAATAATATTATCCAAATATGACCTATAAATACCAATGAATTTTGACTTCTCATCCAATTTTAAGAGTTGTTCGAAATGCATTGTATATGGGGGATTTTTATCTAATATCACTTTTGGATTATTCGTCTTTAATCCAACTTCAGCATTGAGATTTACTAATTTAATTAGATCTATAAATTTAATGTTAGCCTTAGATTTTGCCTCCTTTATTAATTTTTGTTTGTCAATTTTCCAAAGTTTTAAGCTAACAAAACGACCTGTTTTAAGTTTAAAAATTGTTTCAATAAAAAAATCAATTTGTGCATGATTTAACAGATCGTTGGATTTAAAGAGGTACAAAAACTCTAACAAAAAAAGACTTTCTGGATTAGCAACTACTTCCTTACTTTTTCCCAATTCACTTAAAAGTAAAGTAGTCCCAGAACGACCTAAACCGAGTATATAATTGATTCTAACTGTTTCTAAATCCATTCTAAATTTTAACTTTATACAGCTCCCGAAGTTTTATTGGTAACAAATAAAAGTACTTAGAAAATTTAAAATATAAGGCTACTTTTCGTTTTAAAACAAAATTTCGTTTTCGATTAACATTAATTGTTTCATTAACTGAATACTTGCAAAGTAAAGCGTAGTTATATGTAATTTCTGCAATTATGATTGGTCTTCTTTACTCAATTTTGTTTCCCAACTGTTCAATCTATTTGTGTTAATTTCCAATCATAATGCATCGTATTTAGAATGCATTCTATCCAATTGTTCAGGTTTCAACTTATTACTCACAACTAAATCATTGTATTTTGAATCCTGAAATACTAACATTTTATCAGAAAAAACAATTTTTAAATGACTACAAATCAAACGAATAGTTTTTTCTGGATTTAAGACCAAATCTTCGTATTTCACTAAAAGATAGCGATTGGAAATGTCCGTTTCTAATAACTTCGAAATTTGTTTGGCGTATTCTAACCATACAAACGAAAAAAAACTCACCGATTTTTCCGAAGAATTGACATCTGGCTTTTCAATATTTGAATTCACAAAAGCCATCGGATTTCTGATCAACAAAACATTGTTAGAATTGGGAAAAGTAGTATTCAAAAAACAAGTTTGAAACATATGTGTATGGTCTTTATCTATGATTCTAGTATATTCATTTTTAGGTAGCGGAAAAACAAGTGAAGCATTTACCAAAAAAAGAAATTCTTTGTAGCTTTTGACTTTATCAATTGAATCTTCAAACAACTGTTTATTAACCTCAATTTTACGAATCACAGGTAATTTTGCTTGTAAACCCAACCAAATTGTAAGGTCTTTTTTAGTAAAACTCGATTTATTTTTAAAACTTGAAAATGCATAAATCGAAATTGGAATTTCTGGAATACATAAAACCTCTTCGCTTGTATTTAAAATAGACAAGAGCAAAGTAGTTCCAAAACGTGGCATTCCAGCAATAAAATCAATTGAAACAGCTTGATTTTTCAACAATATAATTTGAGTTATTATTTCAACATTTCAATTTATGATTAACAAACTCAAGTTGAATCAAAATTGGTGGGGCAAAATTAATGTTGTTTCTTTAATTCACGAAGAAAATAAAAAACAATGAAATATTGAATATTTAAAAAGATTAAAAGAAATAACACAAGAATAACAGTAGACTCCTTCCTATGTTTCTTAAATTAGATGTTAAATACGGAAATAATTCTTTTTCCAATTTTAGTATCAAAATCATAAACTAAAAAAAGCGCTTCCTTGTTCAAATTCGGGTAAAACTTATTTTGAGGTGCTGGCAGTTTAAATTTGATTTTTTCTTAATTTGGATTCATGGAAAAAAAGAGCGAAGATCAAGCATCAATTCAATCACATTTGTACAGTTTATTTGTACCTC
>VEQH01000045.1 GCA_018883325.1 Flavobacteriales bacterium
AGAATTTGCTATTCCATCTAAAATTGCTGAAATTTGTTCTTGTGTAAAGTCCATTTTTTATGAGTTTAAATTTTGCAATACTAAAATCGCAATTTTTGGGCTTTACACACTTTTTAAAACAGTATCGTTGGATTAACTATTCCAATGTCTTACAGAGCTGAAGGGGCAAATAATGGTTTGTATTCAATGGATCGTTTTGAGAATAACAATTTCAACAAGTTCGATGCATTAGAGTATAGTTTTGGATTAGAAATAGATGACAATGGTAACATTACAACAATTTCAAATAACTGGCAAAATCAAAATCAAGGAAACGTTAAACGTCTAGTAATACCTAAAGCATTTAGAACACTAAAAATTAAAAATAATACTGGCGCAAAATCAGAAAATTCAGATGTAAAAAGTAGTTTTAGTAGTTCATCAATTTTTGCTAAAGAAGAAGGTAATGCAAAAACAACAACAATAGCTAATTGTAAATTAACTCATTTTGGATTAGAAGATAGATCTAAAGGTGAAGTATGGCATATTAATACCAATAATAATAAGTTCTTTAAAGGACGTTCTATTTATCAAAATTTTCAGATTGATCAAAATGAATGGGTTAATAATGAGCCAAACATTCAATTAGATGATAATGCGGTGTTTTATCCAAATTTTATTTTAGACAAGCATATTATTGCTGGTAATTACCAAGCCTTTAATGGCGAAATAGCCCTTGGAGTTAAGAAAACTACTGAAATGATAAAAATTGAAATAAAAAAAGTACAATCAGAATTATGTTTAAATGCCAGAGGTGAAAATAAAATAGCTGTAAAGGCTGCTTTTTACTCTGCTGCTTTTATTATTCAACGAACATTAGCTCATGATCTAGATATACACCCAAATGAAATTGAAATCAGCGAGTTAAAAATCAATCAACAAACAGGAATTCCTTATTTATATATCTCTGACAAATTACCAAATGGTGCTGGATTTGTAAGTTATTTATTACAAACTAATCAAGAAGGTAAATCTAATTTTGAGGATTTACTTACTAAAGTTGTAAATGGAGAACATCCGTTTATTCAATCAATATTGAGTGAATCTCACTTAAATGAATGTAAAACTTCCTGCCAAAAATGTCTAAATGCATATGATAATGCTGGTTATCATCATGTATTAGATTGGAGACTAGGAATAGGATTATTAAGACTTATGTTAGATGAAAATTTTGTTTTTGGTTTTAATTCAGATATCAACTTCCCTGAATTACAGGATTTGCCAAAATTAATTCTTGACGCAAGTTTTACTTTTGCAAAGATTAATCAAGGAGATGTAATTGAAGTTGCGGGTGGTTTAACATATATCCAACTAAGAACTGGTTTCAATCAAAAAATTTTCATTAAACATCCGCTTTGGAGTAATAATGCATTTAATGCGAATCGAAATGCATTTTTACAAGAAACAAACATCAATGAATTTAAAAATTTGTTTGAAGTTTTAAGAAAACCTACTTCTGTTTAATAAAATAAATTTGCCATAGTTATTATAAAATAACTATGGCAAATTATTAATTATAAACTTCACAATAATCTGGATGTGCATCAGCAACAGACAAAAGTAACTTCGAATACTTTGAATTATTGTTTTTTAAAGAAATAACTAAAGTGTCAATTGGTCTTGAAAGAATCATATACAACCATTGATAGCAAGCCTTTTCTTTTGTTTCTAAAAGAGAAAGTCCTTCTTCAGCTTCAATAACAGTATTTTCAATTTCCTGTAAAAAAGAATCTAGATTATTTGCGATTACAACCCACCCCTCTAAACCTCTTGAACTTTGATAATTAAAAACCCTAGACGCATCCATGTTAGTTGGAATTATCCCTTTGTTTTTCTCAATTGTACCATCGTGCATCTCTATGTTGTTGTGCTTTAATTTTTTATGATAGTCATCATTTGAACCAACTAATATTAATATGTCATAAGAAGCATTTTTGCATTGATCCACACAATATCGATTAAGGATTTTATAATCTTCTATGTTTAGTTCCCTACAATAAAATTTGATTTGACCACCATTTAAGTTGTTGTTTATTTCAATATCATCAGGAAAATCAATCCTTTGGCAAAGATCTTTAATGTAATGACATAAGCTAGATTTTTGTCTATATGATGTTGTTAGTGTTAATTCAAAATTTGATGCTGTACCTATTTTCCAATTCAATGGGGTCTTGTTTCTAAGTAATTGGTGTGAACCGTAGGAAACAATGCAGTTTTCGCTGCCAAAAAGAGTATACAAAATGTTTTTTTCTTCGGGATACCAATCCTGACTTTCGTCAATAAAAACAAATTGGTAATTCAATTCAAGTAAATTCGTCTTAATTTTATCAATATCTACGCTATCTGCAACTTGAAGTAGGTCAACCAATTCTTTTAAAAGATCTTCATATTTGTTAGTAAAATGAGTTGTAAAATAATGTAAACGTTCTTGTGTATTTAAATTGGTTGGTTCTTCTTGATATATTCCAAACTCAATAAAAAGTCTTCTCATTAGTTTTAAGCAAGTACTTGATCCAATTGAAGCAGAACTAGGATCATCTTTAAAACCTGCTAGACGTGACAACCTATTAATATCTGCAATAAGTGCTTTGTTATAGGTTAATATTAAGCACCTAGCATCTTGTTCTTTAGCAAGAAAATAACTAAAACGAAGTAAAATTAAAGTTTTTCCACTTCCAGGTATTCCATAAATAATTAATGTTTTCTCGCCAATACTTTCAAATGCAGGCTTGTATTTACCGTCTAGTTGCTTTTGAATAACCTTTTCTAGTTTTTTTCTAGATAAATCTCCTTGCTTTGGTACAATCTCTCTATCGTAAAAAAGAAAAACATTTTCTAACATTGAATTTAAATCACCTTCAATATATCTTTCATCTACTGCACTTTGGAAAAACATTTTAGCTTTTGATGATAATTTTGGTGGTGTTTTTGTAAATGCGATGTCAAAGAATTTTTGAAAATCAATATTGTTGCCCAAAATTAGATTGTTTAAGTTCGATTGACCCCATCCCAAAGTTCCATTAAAGTTAGGAAACCATATAAGATTTGTAATAAAAATAGTTGTTTCCTTTAGTTTATTTTCAGACTTACTTATGAAATTTTTGAGCGAATATTTCTGGTTGTTATTTTGAGTGTACGCTGAACTCTTTTTTCCTTTATAATCAACTAAAACGTCATTATTTGTAATTGTAACACCCAAGTTTGAATGAGACTTTAACTCAATATTAATTAACATTGAGTTAAATACGACTTCGTTCTTTGTTTTTTGTTTACTTGTAATGTATTTATTACTCTCTTGATCGAAATATGAATGAAGAGAGAATATGTTGAATTTAAAATTTTGAAAATTAAACCATACAACAATATCAATATCTTCTGGATCTTCCCCAACAGCTTTAAAGTTCGGTTTTATTAGTATTTCACCAATTGTTTCAGGTTTAAATTCAAATTCTTTGGTGAAAATTTTCTTTAATTCACAAGCAGCTTGATACTCTTCTGCACCTATACCAGATTCTATTTTTTTTCCTAATATTTTAATAGATACAGACATTTTTTCTATTGTTTTTCAAATTATTTAAAGGTGAATTGATTTTTAATGTATCCTTAGTCAAACATACAACAATGTTTTAGACTATCCCTTTTTAGATTTAAACCTATATTTAACAACTTTGTCATAATTGGTAGAAAAAATCTACTACTCTCATATGATAAAAATAAAATTTTTGTTAATTCCATATGCAAAATGTTTTCAGAAATTATACACTAGTTACTTACCCAAAACCACCACCAATCTCCTCACTTTGTAAGCAGAAACATTTTGCACAAAAACACTTAAATTCTAATTGGTTCTTAGCCTCGCAAAACAAATAATTCACACCAATTCCTCTAATTTGATGAAGACATAATAATCGTGTAACAAACCGAGATTCACAAAGCCAGCAGCATCCTCATCTTCGAAGGTTATCGTGAAATCTGCTTCTACGTCAATACCTAAAGCAGCTGCATTTGGGATTTCATAGCCAAACGCATTAAATACCACCTCTTTGTTTTTCCATAAGTAGGCCAAATAACAAATTTTGAGTTCGTGGTCTTCTAACTTAGCGCATTCATAAATGTCATTAAAATGCACTAAGATTGTATCCAATTGAGCTGGATTTAATTGTTCTTTAAATTGAGAAAAAGTTAAGGTCATATTTTTTTGAGTTAAGGGTTTTTGATTTTTTGTTGTGCTCTGTTTTGAGTTGGTCATTGCGCGAAATTCAATTGGTTTTCCATTAATAAATTAGATTTTAGAAGTAATACTCTGAAAGCAAAAAATATAACAAACGACTTATTAAAATCTGAAAATTATTCATTCAAAGCTCCAAATCCATTCGTGGTACATTTGTTTCGAATGCAAAGACTAGGATGTTTTCAGGAATGATGCGCATCAAATTCCATTAATCTTCGTAGTAATTACTCAGAGTTTTTTGGTTAGGTCATTGTTTTAACGTTTCTGTTATTCCTAATTTAAAATGGTTCAAAATGCTAACGGCATATTCAATCGTCCAATCATTTTCTCTCGCCCAACGTTCTGCAATGGGAGATTTTTCTGGATGAACTGTATTATTTTGTAACACCTCGAGCACTCTCTTTTTTACTTTGTCAGATGTATGTATAATCTCCGCCGATTTCCTTCCCAAAACTCTTGCAGCCACTATAATTTTATCAAATTCATCTGGGAACGTATCAAAATAGAATTCGTAAATTTCATCGCTGTTAAAATCGAAATATTCCTTTATAATCAGAAGAATATCTTTTAGGTCATTGTCTCTATCTTCAGGTCTATCGTTCCATGCAATCAATTTTAGAATTATCATTCCTTGAAGTGGAGGTATGTGAGCAATTTTTTCTTCTATGGCAATGGTCGTAGCATGTTGCAATACTTCCTTAAATCCTAAGAAATGTAGGTCAATATTCCTTTCATGGAAATTCACGGTGTCATTTTCTTCAATTTGTCCAAAAGGCAACAAATCAATTGCTACATTATACTCAGGATGGTATAAAGTCCAAGGCGCTTTAACCTTGTTAAAACCAGCCGCTTTGAGATCAATAACTACTTGTTCGAATTCAGCCAATGATCCAATCATAATAGCGAAATCAATGTCTTTCGTACCACGAGAAGGTTTAACACCTTTCTTAAGTAATTCCAAAGCTACAGCACTAACACCAACCAAATAGTAAGGTATGTTCAGTTTTAGCAATGTTCTATCAATGATATTGAAGACCTCATTGAAATAAGGGATTGCAAGTTCCTTATAGGTTTTGTTCAATGTATTGCTCATAGATAATTTTTGCTGTTTCCCGATTTCTTTTATCATCGGTTGTTATCAAGTCTGCATAAATAACCATTATTGGTGCAGTGTTTCTTAACTGATTAGTGCTTTTATTTTCGTTCCAAAATTGCTTATATATTTCAACGTTTCCATTTATATCAGGTACCAAACGGTAATTTTTCATGAGTTCGTTTCGTGTCTCTGTTGTATATAATGTCAGTTTTTCAGGTCTTAAATGATCGGTAATGATGTCTGCAGCAGGTTCTCCTCCCCAAACTGTTTTATCCTCATTCAATTGAATATTTCGCCAATTATAGAAGTTTGTTTCATCAATAAATTTAAAATTCCCAATTTTTAAAGTTGGTTTTAAATTGTATTTATAAGCGTTTGTCCATTTTTCGAATAATTCTTGTTTGTTTCTAAAAATTAATTGATTTTTATTGAGTTGTAAAACAAATCCTTCTTCTTTGAGACCCTTTAAAATATTGGTTACATTTCCTACTGCTGTGTTAGCAACTTCAGCAATGTGCCTGTAAGTTTGATTTATTAAATTAGTGTTATTTAGAAATTCAAAAACTACTTTCACCCCTGTTTTGGTATATACTCTATTTCGTAATTTCTCCTCTATTTGAATAGGTTTGTGTGTGTCAATCCAAATTAATTGATTGTCGTTGTTGATATACATATTCCCATTCGCCTCTAAATAGGCGATATGATGTTGTTGTAATTGAATTTTTACTTTTGGAAATATGCGTGCTGCTATTATTATAAAAGGTTTGTGTTGCTCGTTGTATTTGATCAATTTATCAATCGTTTGATTTCTCAGTTCTTTTTTAACGAGCGCATTAAAGAAAAACGCTTTATTATTTATTCGCAAATTCAAACTTCCATCCAGTCCATTAATTCTACTAATATCCCAATTCGCTTCAATACCTTGAAGGTTTTCTATGTTTGTTAATGCTTGATTAATTATTTCTTCTTGCGTCATGTTCATTTATTTTACATGTACACGATGACGTGAACAATTTAATTATGTGAACAAAAGTATTGATTTATTTTAGATTTTCATTGTTTATAGGCAAAAAAAGTAATGTAAAACATTGGTTTTTCCAATTCAATAAGATCACTAAATATTTCACGAAATTGCCACTAAAAATCCATCATTTAATTCGGATGAAAGAATCAATTACCGCTCAAAATCGCGCCCAATTTCGTTACTTCTTCAGCGGTTACATTTTGTACAAAAACACCGGAGTTTTCATGGGTTCTTGTTCCGCGCAAAAACAAATAAATCACGCCACCGAAATGCTTTTCGAATGCAAAGTCAGGGATTTTGGATCGTAAGAATTTCTCTACAGCCAAGGCATAAATCAAGTATTGTAAGTGGTAGTTGTTTTCATTCATGGCATTCAGAACGGCTTGTTGGTCGTAGTGATGTAGCTCGTCGCCTAAGAAATTGGATTTCCAGTCGAGAATGTAGAATTTACCTTCGTGTTCAAAGAGTAAATCAATGAAGCCCGTCATCATTCCCATCACATCTTTGCCATAAACATGAATTTCTCGTTCAGAATCGGGAGCAAAAAACTGATCTAAGGCTTTGTAATCAACATGTTGGTTCACCAAAAAGTTAAACTCTAATTCATTCACGCGTTTATTTCTGGAAATGGCATACAAGGGTATTGAATCAGTTCCAACTTGAATTGCTGCACCTAAAGTTTGTTGGACCAAAGTGGTGAGTGCGTTTAAAAAGGTGGTGTCGCCAACTTTTCCTGGAGCATAGCGCTGAATGGAACGCTGAATGTATGTTTCCCAAGTGCTTGGGTCGTCAAAGTCGATGTATTCAAAAATGGCGTGCAATAAATTTCCGATGTGCGCCCCTTTCGGTAAATCTTTGAAAACAAACTTATCGTAGGATTCATCGGTGTAGGTTTTACTGTTTTCTTTCGGGCTTGTAGTGTGTTTTCCTGCCAAAAAGGAGTAACTGATTTTGCGATAGTCCTTGTCAGGGAATTTGGCCAAAGGAAAAGGTTTTGCAAGCGGTGGATTATTGTTTGAAGTAACGGGAAGAACGGATAAAGACTTCCAATCTTCGACTTCTTTGTAAGCTTGTAATTGAATGGTAGATGTTTTGTTTTTCAACGCGTTAACGTAAGGCGTAAGCAAATGACCCTTCGTTTTTGCCAAGAGAAAAGCGTTGTATTTCGCACGTGTTAATGCAACATAAAGGAGTCGCTCGTTTTCTTCTTGATTTTGTTGTTTATGCTCAACTAAATCATCACCTTTTAATCCATTCAAAGAAAAATAATACATGTTGTTATCTTTATCTTTCTTACGAAAGGAAGTGAAGGTGTAACCGGCTTCTTTGTTATCTAAATTCAAAAAGGGCAGTAAAACAATGTCAAACTCCAAGCCTTTACTTTTGTGAATGGTCATGATTTTTACCGCATTTTCATCGCTTTCAATTCCTTGTTCGTATTCACCTGTTGGTCGTTCTTTGATTTTATGTACCAAAAACTGATATAATTCAAGCGGCGTTAGTGCTTCGAGTAAGGTTTTCTCCTGTAGAATATCAACTAACTGTTGCCAATTAGACAGTTTTTGGTGTCCGTTGGTAGGGTTAGTTTTCCATTTATTGATTAAATCAAATTCTCTGATAAACTCAGCTGTCATTACAAAAATCCCTTCCTTATGCCAAGTTTCCCGTAATTCATAAAAAAATGGAACAACCACATCTGTATTCACTTGATGCAATTCAGTGATAGTCTTTCCAACTAAAGTAGTAAGCAGTAAGTTGTCAATGGTACTTTTTGAGATATTCAGTACTGCATTTAAAAAGGCTTTTAATTCTTGAGCTTCCTCACTCGCAAAAATGCTTTCTTCCTGTAAAATCACTGACGGAATTTTCAATTTCTGCAAGATATTTTTAACAGCTTTCCCTTGTCTTCCAGTACGCACCAAAATAGCCACATTAGAAGGGCGAATAGCAGCACCGTTCAATATTAGATTGCCTGAAAAAAGCAATTTAAGCGTGGATTGAATGCTCTCATGCACCAAATCTTCATTTGGAAAATCGGTTTGGATATGAATGGATGGAAATGCCTCTTGATTGTTTACCCATGCAAGCCCAACTTCTTTATTTTCATAGGCATCAACATCGATATAACTGAGTTTTGAATCTGTATCAGCATTAAAAAATTCATTGGCCGCAGTCACAAAAGATTGAGAAGAACGAAAATTGGTGTTCATTGTTAAGCGGCACATATTCGCACTATCTCTCGCTGCACGATAAGTGTCTAAATCCGCTTGTCGCCAACCGTAAATGGATTGTTTAGGATCGCCGATGAAGAATAGAATGGTCGATGCACTTTCTTGAAAAAAGCACTTGAAAATCGCGTATTGTTTTGGGTCCGTGTCTTGAAATTCATCTACAAAAACGGCTTGGTATTTTTCGCGCAGGAAACGTTGAAGTCGTTCATCATTTCTCTTTTCATACAAAGAATGAATAAGATCGTCGTAGGTTAAAGCGTTCTTTTTGGCAATGCGCTCTTTGATTTTTGGAATGAGAATTTCTATAGCTTGTTGTAAATGATAGTGAGCGACTTGTATTTTTAAAGTTTTTGGAAATCGCTCATTTTGGCGAACAAGTTTTATTTCTTTCGAAAAAACCTCGGGGAAATTAAATTTGGGGTCTTTTTTCAGATAATTGTAAAATACATTTCCAGAAACTAAATATTTTTCACCACCTCCTTTGATTTTGTTAGACAATTCAGAGAGATTCTTATCAAATTGATTAATTAAGGCTGTTTTTTGTTGTTCAATCAGTGAACTAATTTCTGCCTCAGAATTTAATTTTCTATACGGTGGCAAAAGAATTTGACCATTCAATGCTTTATCTAAGGCATTTTTCCAAACAGAACGTTCACCAATACCCAAGAATTGCCAGAAATTATAATCTGTTGTGGTAATTTGTGTGCGCCAATATTCATTCAATTCAAATTCAATGATTTCAGAAATATCGGTCATTAATTCTTTCCCAAAAACCTGACCTGTTTCAAAAGCAAATTCATTGAGTGTACGCTGGCAAAAACTGTGAATCGTGCTCATCGTTGCTTTGTCAATATCTAATAAAGCCTGATTCAGTAATCCACGAATCACTTCTTTTTCAAACTTTGAATTTTCAATAATTTGTTGAATTGTAGAATCTTCACTTGCTCCTTTTTTCTCGTTTTCTTGCAGCGCCAAACGAATGAATTTGACCGCTCGTTCCTTAAGTTCAGCAGCAGCGGCTTCTGTAAATGTTACAAGCAATATTTTTTCAACCGGTATCTTTTTTTCAAGGATTAAACGAAGTGTCAAAATCGCCAATGAATACGTTTTTCCTGTTCCTGCGCTCGCTTCAATACTATTATTTCCTTCTAACTTTTGACTTACCACATCAAAAGGAAAGGTTGTCTCGATTACGTCCATATTCGTTTACTTTATTGGAGAAACTAATTCATTGATTTTTTCATACATATCCAGAAATGAGGTAGCCTTTTCTCTATCTGCAAATCCATTGTTTTCAGCAATTTTCCGGAAATAATCAGACGGATTTCCACTAGGATAATCACTTTCTAATTCTTTATTGATCAAATCATTTATTTCCCCAGGAAATTCAACGTCCATGCTTTGACTACACGCTGAAAAATTGATTTCTTCAAATTCGGGACTGTAAGCGATTAAACCTTTCGAACCCTTCTCAAACAAATCACAACAAATTTCCATTTCACTATACGCATCAGCGACCTCAATACTTCTAAAGTTTTCGATGTTCACATACAATAAGTGATTTATTTTCGGTGAATGTAAATGCGCGAAAAAGAAATTCAACATAGCTCTGATTTGGTATTTTGCTTTGTTTTTAGAAACGGTCTGAAACAATAAGGTGTTTCCATAAATACCATCCACCGATCCTTTTATAACATAATTACCGACAGAAATTTCACCTTTTATGTCAGAACGCGTATGTGTCACTATTAATTGCTGAAATTCCTCATTACTTAAAACCTCTTGGAGTTCTTCCTGTGCCTTGTCAAAAAGTGCTGATCCAAAATTGGAAAGTGGAAGTTCACCTTTCATTTTTAGTTTTTCAAGCAAACCCTCCATTGGCTCGTGGTTTAAAACCGTTTGTGCAATTTCATCTTTTACCACCCATTTTTGTATCCAATCCAATTCAAAAAGTTCCGTTTCTGCTAATTCATTGGAATTTTCACCGAAATAAAGTCCCAGAACGTTGTTGAAATAATGACGTACAGGATCTTCAATAAATCGAATCAGTTCTTTTAGAAGAATGACTTTTTTGCCATTTTCGACTGGTAATTCTTCAGGTTCTTGTTTTGCTTTTTTATCCAACAATTGAGTTGTCAACAATTCTTTTTGTTGTGTGTTTTGATATTGAATCAGTTGCGCATTTTCAGCTCTGTTATACTTACTACTAAAGGCATGCAAGGGATGTTTAACGATGAATGCTTTCGCATCAAGTGTTGGAACAATTGCTTTTAAATTGTCGATTAATTCATCAATCAAAGTACTTGGAGGAATGGATGAATTGTCCTTGATACTTTGTCCGATATAACTCAAGTAGATTTTTTCCTTGGTCGAAAGTAAAATGTTCAAAAACAAATTTTTGTCCAAATCGGCTTTGGTGATTCCATTTTTGCCTCTTAAATCAAAGCTCAAACGGTGTTCTTGACGTGGAAAATCTTTACCATTCATTCCAAGAAAAGCATAAATTTTCACAGGGCTTGATAAGTAAGGATTCGGCCCAACAAAACGAACACCTCCACGACCTTTGCGTTCACCACCATCAAATTGTCCCAAGGCATTGAGCATGAAATAACGCATTGTTTTAAAAGTGATAGTTGGCGAGGAAAAATTTGCTACTTCCAATAAATCGCCCAAAACGCTTCTCAATGCATTACTTTCTAATTCCTTAAAGTCAATGAACAACTCAATTGTATCATTTTCAATGAATGAAACCCACTCGCGTAATGTTTTTGATTCTTCTCTTTTCAACAACCATTCATGTAATGTTTCCACGAATTGATGAAGTCGGATGATTTCCAATGTTGCCGTTTCTTCAAATTCATCAACTGGAAAAAAGGTAGAACCTGAAAAAGTAACTTCTTCCTGAAAAGGTGGTAAACAAAATCCAAAAATTAATCGCTTCAGTCCGTATCGCCAAGAAACATAAGTAGTTTCAATCGTTTCATCTCCTTCAATAGCATGTCGGATATTTGCCAAATTCACTGCACGATGTAAAGTAGAGAGGTCTTCACTGAAACCAAACTTTTCGCGGATGTAATCGAACTCCAATAAACTCATGACTTTTTTGGAAGTGAATTGATCTGCTTCCATTTGCAACAATGCCTCTAAAGCAGCATAAGGCGAGGCGTGAATTTTATGACTTGAGTCGTAAAAGGTAAAATCAATCTCAAAATTTTTGTTGGCAAAAAATGCTTGAATAGCTGGTGCATATTGCTCAATTGCAGGAGTAATTACACAAATATCTCGCATTTTAAGTGAGGGATTCACCTCAAATTGATGAACCAAATAATTGTAAAATGCTTCAACTTCTCTGGAAATTTTGAAATTATTTGCAATCGTGATAGAATCATCGATTACCTGCCAATTCGCTTTGAAACCTTTGATTTCTTGCTGGAGTGCACCTAATAGACTTCGGGGAGAACTACTGTTTTCAATTATTCGTTCGTTTGGCATACTATCAAATAACTCACTTTGGGATTGCGCTAATTTCCCGAAATTTTGAACCAATCGGTTTTGCCCGTCATTCTCAAAAACAATTTGGAAAATGGAAACGCGACAAAAATTGGAAAGAAGTTGTATAAAATCGATGTACTCTTTTGTGTATGGTAAATTCCCAAAGAAGGAGATAAACGGTAATTTTTCAGAGAGACGTTTTTGTTTTTCAACATCTTCTAAAGCTGTTTTTATCGCTGAAAAAACTTTCGTCAAATCAGGCAATTGATCTGCCAAAACTTCTTGGAGTTTTAACCAAATTTTTCGTTGCCAAATTTCATCTTCTTTTAAATCTTCTTCAAGTTTGTCGTAGTTATTTCCTTGATTCCAATTTTCAATAATGGCTGGATTTTCCTCTTGATAGGACGAAAAAAGTGTACTGATTTTCTCTGCCAAAGCAAAACGTTTTTGGGTGTCCGTCTCAATGTAGTCTTTGATTTTCACAAACTCAATTTGAGACAAAAAAATATCGTCTGCCAAAATGTTATCGATCACCCAAACTAATTGTGCACCATTAAGTTGGTCTTTGAATTTTGGTCCCGCTTCAAGCATTGCATAAACCATTCTTACCAATTCAGATGGGCGCTGGAAAGCAATATTTGCCGCAATTCCGTTCTTTACCGCTAATTCTTGAATAAGAAAATCATTGGTTGAATTATGTCCTGTTACAACAAAGTGTTTAGAGAACAAATGTCCGTTTTCTTGCTCAACACCTGCTAATTTTTCTGCCAATAGCAATTGATCAGCTGCGGTATAAATTTTTAATGCCATACTAAATTGTATTGATTCTTTGTTGTACTCCCGAAACGCGCTCAACACCTCTGCGGACAGTACTTTTAATGGTTTCTAAACTAGATTGAATGATTGCCTTTTTCTTTGCTCTTGTAACTGCTGTGTACAACAACTCTCTGGTTAGCAGTCGAATGGATTCGTTTTTCGGTAAAACAACTAGCACTTCGTCAAACTCTGAACCTTGACTTTTGTGAATGGTCATTGCGAAAACAGTTTCCCAATCCGAAATTAAAGCGGGATTGATGGCTATTATTTTTGAATCCTCATCCGAATTTGAACTTGCATTGAAATAGGCTTTCAATTTTTTATTTTCATCCAGACGAATGATGCCGACATCGCCATTGAACAGATTCAGCGTTGGCGTGTTGATTTTCACCATTATGGGTTGATTGTGGTAAAACCCCTCTTCGGGTTCCAAACAGCCTTTTTTCTTGAGTAATTTTTCAATTTTTGAATTGATTGCATAGACACCTTGTTCACCTTCACGAACGGCACAAAGCACTCTCAAATTATTGATTTTTTTCAAGGCTTGTTCAATGTCATTTTCCTCTAAGTAAGCATCGTAAGCCGAGACGAAATTCGAGAATATACTTTCCGAATACGATTCATCAACTTGTAAGGAATCATTTGATATTGAGACAATCTCTGTTATGTCGTTAGCCTTTCCTTTGATGACTGCTTTTGTGAATTGACCTAATTTAGAGACTTGTTCGTAGCGATAAGTCTTTTGTAAACGGATTAAACATTCGTCTAAAAATGAATTTCTATTTTGGAAAATTGCGTTTTCATCAAGTGAATTAGTTCCCGTTGTAAGCGAATTGAAAAAATTGAATCTTTCAGCTGAAAATTTGTTTTCATTTTCTGTCAATCCTTTGCAAATGTCGCCAAACAAACTACCTGCTTCAACTGATGCCAATTGATCGGAATCACCAAGTAAAATAAGACGCGTCCCAACTTTGATGGCGCTTAGCAGTTTAGCAAACATACTGACACCAATCATTGAAGATTCGTCAATAATGATCACATCTAAGTCCAACTGATTTTCTTCGTTGTGTTTAAAAAAAACAGAATCTTTCTTATTTCCTAAAAAGCGATGTAAGGTACTTGGCTTCACCGACTCCACTATTTTTTGAATGCCTAAATATGCGTTACGTTCATCATTCACTGTATTTAACAACGATTCTTTCATACGCATTGCTGCTTTACCCGTTGGTGCAGCTAATCCCAATTTAATATTAGGTTGAATAGCGTTTAAAATTGCGAGAACTTTCGCTACAGTCGTTGTTTTTCCTGTTCCAGGTCCACCTGTAATAATGGTAAAATTGTTCAAAAAGCCACTCAATGCAGCATAAAATTGCCAATCTGGAAAAGGATGACCATCATCATCCACAACAGAGGAAGAATGTAATTTTTGAACAAAATCTTTCTTCTCTATCAACGCCTGTATGCGTAATTGGAGCTCTTCGTATGTTAAAAATGAAAGACTTTTAAGATGTTCGATTATGCTAGTTTCGTAATAGAAATTTCTACCAGTGTAGAACCGATCGTTGTGTAAAACAAAAGGCTTATTGGCATCAAATTCAGAACCGACATATTCTGACTTTTCTGGAAAGGAAAAAGGTGAAGTTTGATTTTTTCTTAATTCATTCCAAAATTCTCGATTTTCGTTGATGAAATTAATATCAACACAAATATGTCCTTCTTCCATTTTTTTTGAGAGACAATAAATGTAGGGTTGTAGCGCTTCATCTTTGAAAAATTGAGCGAAAGCCGAATGAACAGAACTATCCATAAATGAATTTTGAATTTATAAAAATGAAAGATACCAATTTCTTTTTAATCACTAGTTCAAACTTTTTTGAAATTTAAACCTATCCAAATACACTACTAGAAATTCAAAAATTATAACTCAAAGTCATTTAAGTTCTTATCAAAGTCCAACTTCTTTTATCATTTTTTGAACATTAGGATTGGATCGTGAATGACTTACAATTTTAAGATGAAGTGGCGTTTTATGAAACTTTTTGATTGCCTTTGAAAGCGCTGAAATAATCCAATGAATGTCATTTCCGAAGGCACCGCCTCCGAGTATTGTAAGGTAAACCTGATTGTTGCCTGTTTTTTGAAAATTAGATAATGCAGCGAAGAGTGTTGCTTCATAAGACGCTTCGAGAATGAGTTGCGCGAAGTCTTGCCACAATTCACTTTCCACATCAGAATAAGCAACAGGCAATGCCGAACAATAAGCTTGAGAAACAATGTTATTGCTTTTACTGATTGTAACCTGCGTATTCCATTGAATACCAATACTTAATTTTTCTTTGAGTAATTCATATTCTTCCTTTGACATTGAATTTATCATCTTGGAAATTTTTTGAAGTCCTACTTCTGATGCTAAAGCATATCCATTAATCATTTCCCAAAGTTCTTCTTCATCGTTTCCTAACGCTTCACCAATTTTCTTCAAACAATCAATTTGTTTCTCGGAGCTTTGTCCAATTTGACCATCGACATTTACCAAATAATTTCTAAAAATAGTTCCTGCGCCACAAGCAATAGCACAAGCAGGTCCTTGGGTATAATCATATTCATAAATTCCAACACCGTCTTCTGGTGTGTAATGGGGACTGACCATTTCCAATGTATTAAATTGTGAAGCAACTTGGAAAAATGCACCATTATTAGATTCTAAAACATGAAATTTTTGAACATCACCAATAACTTCTTCGACCATAATGCTTGTTGAATAATTTTCGAAGGTCGAAACCTTTGTTTTCAATTCATTCAAAGTTAGAACTTCGAATTTTCCAATTTTAAAGGTTTCGCCGTTTACTTTCGACCGCAAAAACTCACCATCAATTTCCAAATTTGACTGTACTTGTTTTGGATTTTCTTCTTTAAATCCTACTAATTTTTCAAACCACATAGTTCTACTTATACTGCTTAGTGACTATTTATAACAAAAGTTCATGAATTACTTTTATGTCCCGCTTAGCAATGTTTTTAAATAAGAATTTGTTTACCGACTGAATTATTTAAAATAAGAACTATTTGACATTTCGAAAACACCCGACATAATGTCAATAAAATCAATAAGTTCCTCCTTATTTTGAAATTGAGAAGGCCAAAAACTATTGTAATAGTACCAATAGAGCTCTTGAAGATTTTTATTTTGAACAATACATTTATACAGATAATATTCCCAATCATCATCTTCTATCAAATAATCAGATTCTAATTCTTTGTAATTTTTTGGTGGAAAATTATTAACTTTAAAATTTGATTTTATACAAAAATCAATAAAAAGATGTCGCGCTCGAAATTCAATCCATTCCTGATCTTTAAAGTCATCCAACGTATCGTCACCAACATTTAAAAACTCAACTTTTAGTTGGTCAATTGCATAAATAATATCTTTATTTAATTCACTCATTTAACATCAATTTTGATATTCACCATAAAATTAACAAATCCTAGGTTGTGACTTCAATTTTCTTAATTGCCAACTATGTAATTCATCATCAATAATTTCCCCCATGTATGGCTTAATTTCATGAAGTTCAACTCCCTTTTCATCCCACAAATCAGTTCGATCATCTAAGACTATAATTTTTTCATACTCTCGAGAAATCGGAATTTGAAAAATTGATTTGTAATAGATTTCACCATAGTTTGTTAACTTCTTTCTGCAAAATTTTCTTGAAAAAATCAAGTAGTCCTTTTCAAGATTAAAAGTATTCACAACCCATTTCGCATACTCTTTTTTTGAAGATGTATAGAAAACAATCTCACCTGTTTTTTGTATATAATTCAAGAAGTTAAAAAGACCAGGTCGATGATACAAATAGTACCATTTTCTTTGAGCAATACTATCCAACTCACTTATTTTTGAGTAAGAAGTATAAATAAGACAATTGTCTAAATCTAATATGTATAAAGTCATGGTAAGTATAGATTATTAGAAATTTAGGCTATGAAACAACAGTGATCATGAATTAACATTATTTCAGCGAATTTTAAGTTTGTATATTAAGCTTGGTCCTTTATCAAACTTAATACAGAGAAATTCAGATTTTATAACAATATTGATACTTCTTCAAAAGAATATTTAAAGATTTTCTCCAATTATTGAAATTCTAAAGCAATGGTTTGAAAAATCCCAACTTTTTGAACAAATAGTAAAATAATTGCTAACGTATTTTACTTCATATTTTCTATTCTACATGATGAATTGAAATTTTTTCGAATAAGAAAAACAGGCGCTAAATTTCCTTCAGTCGAATTTAATACATTTAAAGTAGGATTACATATGAGATTCCGATCAGATGAGGAATTGGATTTTAAACAATAATTATTTAGCAGATTCTTACGACATAACAAAAACGGATTTGTAATTCCCGATAAAGAAATTCGCTTCATTTTAATAGAGAGTTCCTACCCATTACCTTAAAAAAAATTAGAAGTTTTTATCATTTATTTGATCGAGGAATGACCAATTCAAAAAGGACTATTGAGAAGTATAATTGCACTCAAATTTAGTGCAATAGATGTTTGTAATTTTTAACATTTAGCAGTACTTTTACGCTCAATTTTTTTTCCGTGAATTCCTTTTTTCTATCAAGAATTTTTGTTCTTTTTTTATTTATCTCCAGTAGTTTCCTGACTTATTCTCAGTGTGATGGAATAACAGTTTCATTAGGCAATGATTTATTTTATTGCTCAAATCAAAGTGTAACGTTAACCGCAACTATTACAAGTTCGAGTACAACGACCTATTCATGGACGTTTCAAGCTTCGGGAAGCTCCAATACACAATTTGTTGGTACAAATTCAAATACGCTAACAATAAATTCAACTGATGAAGGTACATATACTGTAACAGCTTCAGTTGAAGGATGTACAACAAGTGTAACAGATAATTTAGTTCTAACTCATTTAAATACTTTTTCAGTAAATGCAGGGCTTGATCAACCCATTTGCACAACAAACGGAACAGTTACAATTACCGCTTCAACAGCAAATGCAGAGGGGAATACCCCAACGTTTTCTTGGAGTGGACCAAGTGCTTTCGCTTCAACTTCAAATCCAATTACAGTAAATACAGCAGGAAATTATACTGTTACAGCAACGATTGGGAATTGTAGTGTAACGGATCAAATGACGGTTACCAATTTTTCTACTTTTCAAGTAAATGCTGGTAATGATGTGTTGACTTGTCTAGGGACAAATGTCAATCTTGGCGCAACGAGTTCTGGCGGAAGTTCATCGGTTTCGTACAATTGGTCTGGTCCTAATTCCTACACAGCTTCCACTCAAAACATTACAATTTCAAACCCAAGTGCTGCTTCATCTGGAAATTATACAGTAACAGCTACATCAGGCGGTTGTTCAAAGACAGATGTTGTGAATGTGAGTATTCTTTCGCCTTCAGTTACGAGTGCTAATTTTATAAATTACAATGGTTCTCAATGGCTAGTGCAATGTACACAACCAGGTGAAACAAGCGGTATCATATTTATAAAGAATGGATTATCATCTACATTGTATCCAAACGCTGATACATATACAGTTAATTGGGGTGATGGTTCTTCCAACTTCACAACAGCAAATGATGCTTGGAACGGAACAAGTGCAATCAACCACACTTATGCAATTGGGAATTATACTTTAACATTAACTGTTACGACTAGTTTAGGATGTACAGCTACCCAATCCTATAATGTTTTTGTGGGAAATCAGCCTTCTTCTCCAATTATTAGCAATCCAGCTAACGCACAAGGTTGTTCACCACTAACTTTAACATTTCCAATTTCAAATGTTTCTGGTAATATCCCAGGAACAACGTATAATGTTACCTTTTCGGATGGAACGACTCCTTTGACTTATACCCAAGCTACCATCCCATCTTCGATAACGCATACATTTAATTCTTCATCCTGTGGTTCATCCTTTACAAATGGATCCATTACAGAACAAAACGCTTTTGGAGTTAGTATTCAAGCGATTAATCCATGTGGTTCATCAAGTGCATCTGCTGGTCCAATCCGAACATCTTCTCCTCCAACTGCTAATTTTACGATTCCGAGTACAGTATGTAAAAATCAAACTGCAACAACTGTAAATACATCAATTGCTGGGTCAATTGTTTCCTCGTCAGATTGCAATCCTGATCAAGGTCAATATTGGACAATTAGTCCTGCTACTGGTTGGTCATTGACAGGAAGTTCAATTTTGGGAGATAATGGTGGATTTCCCAATAGTTATGCGGGTTGGAACTCTGGAACAGATAATATTGGAATAATTTTCTCGCAAACAGGAAACTATACAATAACATTAACTGAAAAAAACAGTTGTTCAACAGTATCTACAGCAACTAAAACAATTTGTGTAATTGATCCTCCTACTTGTTCATTTGGCGTAAGTCCTAATTCAGGTTGTAGTCCATTAACGGTTACAACAACTAATAATACTATAGCACCAACTTGCAATGGGAGCAGTGTTCCAATGTCCTATGCTTGGAGTGTTGTTAGTCCAAGTGGAGGAACAAGTTCTATTTCAAATGTTTCCGCGACTAATCCAACGATTACATTAACGAACAATTCAACAACTCCACTAACATTTACGATACAATTAACGGCAACACCCTTAAATTCATCAAATACTGCTGTTACGAGTTGTTCAAGTATCTGTACACAAACAGTAACCGTTAATCCCCGCCCAACTATGACAAGTGCTACAAGTGCGAATGTATGTAGCGGTTCATCTGTAGGGATAAGTCTAACTTCTAATATTGCTTCAACCTATTCATGGGTTGCTACATCAAATACGAATGTTGGAGGAGAAAGTACCACCAATCAAACGGGTGCGCTTATTAATGATGTTCTAACAAATACATCTGGTTCATTTCAAACAGTTAGTTATACAGTTACTCCAACTTCAACAACTGGTTCGTGCGTTGGAACTCCTCAAACTGTTCTTGCGACAGTTATTCCTACAGCAACCATGACCAACATAAGTTCCAAAACGATTTGTTCTGGATCTGCAGTAAATATTAGTTTGACTTCAAATATTGGGGCAACGTATTCGTGGGTGGCTACTTCAAATTCAAACGTTAACGGAGAATCAACTTCAGCCACTGTTTCTACTTTAATAAACAACACATTAACAAATACAACAACTTCGATTCAAACGGTAACTTACACTGTTACTCCTACCACAACAACTGGTGCTTGTGTTGGTACACCTCAAACCATTTTGGTAACAGTAATACCCCCTGTTGCAATGAATAGTCCAATAAGTAAAACTATTTGTTCCGGTAGTGCTGTGGATTTAGCTTTGACAGCCAATGTAGCAGCAACATTTTCTTGGGTGGCAACAGCAAATGCTAATGTTGGAGGGGAATCTACAACAGCTCAAACAACTTCTACAATTGGAGATGTTTTAACAGCAACAACCAGCCAAAATGTAATCTACACAGTAACTCCGACCTCTACCTCTGGTTCTTGTTTAGGTACTGGACAAACGGTTACGATATCAGTTGTTCCACCTCCTGCCATGACCAGTGTCACGACAAAAACAATTTGTTCAGGACAATCTGTAGGCTTGGCATTAACATCAAACTTAGCAAGTACTTATTCGTGGGTAGCAAATTCAAATTCAAACGTTAATGGAGAATCAACTACTGCGCAAACAGGTTCAACAATTGCAGATGTTTTAACCAATACTTCTTCAACAAATCAAACAGTTACTTACACAATTACACCTACATCAACTAATGGAAATTGCCCGGGAACACCTCAAACGGTGACAATAACCGTTGTTCCTCCTGTTGTACTGACGAATGTTACTTCCAAAACAATATGTTCAGGTTCAACTGTAGGTATTTCGCTCACTACGAATGTACCAGCTACTTTTAGTTGGTCTGCCACTGATAATGTAAATGTTAGCGGGGAACCTGTAGGAAATCAAACAACAAGCAGTATTAATAATTCGCTTTCTACTTCATCTACAACGGTTCAAAATGTTACTTACACCGTAACTCCCACTTCAACAACTGGTTCATGTCCCGGAAGTCCTCAGACTATTATTGTATCTGTTGTGCCAAACATAACGATGACAAATACCAATACGGCGACTATTTGCTCTGGTACAGCAGTCAATTTAAGTTTGACTTCAAATATTGCAGGTACGTATTCGATTATTGCAACGGATAATGCCAATACGACAGGTGAAACAATAACGGCACAAATCGGAACTAGTATTTCAGATCTAATCAATAACAATACTACCATTAACCAAAACGTTATCTATACAGTAACTCCAACCTCGTCTATAGGTACTTGTGTAGGTACACCTCAAACAATTACTGTAACGGTTATTCCTGCAGTAACGATGACAAATGCTAATTCCAAAACGATTTGTTCTGGTAGTTCAGTTGGTTTATCCTTAACATCGAATGTGACAAGTACCTATAATTGGGTTGCAAACACTGATAATACGAATGTTTCAGGCGAGTCACTTACTTCGCAAACAGGAAATTCGATTAACAACACATTGATCAATAATTCCACTTCTATTCAACAAGTTGTCTATACGGTAACTCCGAGTTCATCTTTAGGTTCTTGCGGAGGGACGCCACAAACGGTTACTATTACCGTGATACCACCAGTCAACATGACTAACAGTAATTCCAAAACAATATGTTCAGGCTCAAATGTTGGAATATCCTTAACATCAAATGTTGCAAGTTCTTATTCATGGTCTGCGGCGGCGAATGCAAGTACGACGGGTGAAACTACGACTGCTAGTGCTACAACAACAATCAATGACGCTTTAGTAAATACAACAACGAATATTCAAACTGTTATTTATACGGTTACTCCAACCTCATCTGCAGGTTTATGCTTGGGCGCACCACAAACAATCACAGTTACCGTAATGCCTCCGGTTTCTGTAACTAGTGTGAGCTCAAAAACAATCTGTTCAGGAGTCGGTGTTGATTTAACTATTTCTTCAAATGTGCCGAGTTCTTATGTTTGGAGCGCAACCGATAATACGAATGTAAGTGGTGAAACAACTAGTAGCCAAACAACTTCTGTTATAAGTGATATTCTAACGAATAATTCGACAACCAATCAAACTGTTTCTTATACCATTACACCAACATCGACAAGTGGATCCTGTTTAGGTACGGCACAAACATTTGTAGTTACGATTGTTCCAGTCGTAACAATGTCAAGTGTATCGAGTAAAACAATTTGTACTGGAGCAAATGTTAATTTGAGCTTGAGTTCCAATGTTGCCAGTAGCTACTCTTGGGTTGCAGCAGATAATGCAAACACAAGTGGAGAAAGTACGACAGCACAAATAGGTCCAACGATTAATAATACTATAACAAACAATAGCACGACAACTCAAATTGTCAATTACACAGTAACTCCAACTTCAACAATTGGATCATGTATTGGCACCCCACAATCAGTTGCAATTTCTATTTTACCTGTTGTAACAATGACAAATACATCAAGTGCTACAATTTGTTCGGGAACCAATGTCAATTTTGCTTTAACCTCAAATTTAGCAAGCACTTATTCTTGGGTTGCTGCTGATAACACTTCAATTAATGGAGAAAGTGTCACTAGTCAGACAGGTGCGCTTATTACGAATACACTAACAAATACTTCCACTTCAAATCAAAATGTAGTTTACACTGTTACGCCTACATCAACTAATGGGGCATGTGTGGGTAGTCCGCAAACGATTACTATAACAGTAATTCCATCTGTAACAATGACTAGTACAAATACAAAGACAATTTGTACAGGAAATGCAGTGAATATTTCGTTAACATCTAATGTAGCAAGTACTTATTCTTGGTCGGCAACGGATAACGTTAATATATCTGGAGAAAGTACCTCGCCACAAAGCAGTAATTCAATTAGTGATTTACTAACGAATAATTCAACGTCAATACAAACCGTCACCTATTCAATAACTCCAAATTCTTCTATTGGTGGTTGTCCGGGAGTAACCCAAAACTTAGTTGTTACTGTTGTTCCTTCTGTTACTTTAACTAACAATTCTGCTAAAACAATTTGTTCTGGAGGAAATGTAAATATTGCACTTTCATCAAATGTACAAAGTAGTTATACATGGAGTGCAACAGACAATTCTTCAACATCTGGTGAGTCAACAACTGTTCAAACTTCAGCTTCAATTTCAGATGTAATAACAAACAATTCAACTAGTTCTCAAGTAGTGAATTATACCATTACTCCCACCTCAACAACTGGTTCTTGTGGAGGAACACCCACTTTAATTGCTGTTACTGTTTTACCCGTTGTAACTATGTCAAATGCCAATGCTGTAACGATTTGTTCTGGAACTTCGGTTAATCTTTCCTTCACATCGAATCTTCCAAGCAGCTATTCATGGGTAGCAACTGACAATCCAGCAATTACAGGAGAAAGCACCACTGCTCAAACAGGATCGATTCTTTCAAATACGTTAAATAGTTCAGCAACTACTAATCAACTTGTCACTTACACTGTCACACCAACTTCAACTACAGGACTCTGTGTTGGAACTCCACAAACAGTAACTGTAACTGTGGTTCCTGCAGTATATATGACAAATACCAATTCAAAAACAATTTGTTCGGGAAGCAACGTTAACCTTTCACTGACTTCGAATGTTGCAAGTTCATATTCTTGGAGTGCAACTGACAATGCTTCAATATCAGGAGAAACAACTACAGCCCAAACAACAACATCAATTTCTGACGTACTTGTAAATAATAGCACTACCTCACAAACAGTTACCTATACTGTTACACCAACATCAGCTGCAGGTACTTGTAATGGAACCCCTCAAACAGTTACAATTACAATAGTTCCACCAATAACAATGACCAGTGCATCAACAAAAACGATATGTTCAGGTGCAAATATCAACCTAACTTTGAGTTCGAATGTTCCAAGTTCTTATTCTTGGTCGGTTACTGATAATCCAAATGTCTCTGGAGAAAGTACAACTGTTCAAACTACTGGAACAATAAATAATACGCTGACAAATACTACTTCAAGTTCTCAAGTTGTTACTTATTCTGTTACTCCAACATCCACATCTGGGTCATGTATTGGAACTTCTCAATCAATTTTGGTAACGGTCAATCCTTTACCCTCAATGACGAGTGCAACTAGTACAACTATTTGTTCTGGGGCAACGCTTAATCATGTCTTAACATCAGATATTCCTTCTAATTACAGTTGGGTTGCAACCGATAATACCAATATTTCTGGAGAAAGTTTAACAGCTCAAACCAATTCAAGTATCACCAATACACTTACGAATTCAAGTAGTAGTATTCAAACAGTTACATATACAATCACACCAACATCAATTGGTGGTTCTTGTGTTGGAAATGCTCAAACCTTAACGGTTTCAGTTGTTCCAACAGTCGTTATTACAAACGTTACTTCTAAAACTATATGTTCCGGGACAGCTGTTGGGATTAGTTTAACGTCAAATGTGCCAAGCGCCTATTCCTGGTCTGCAACGGATAATTTAGATATAACGAATGAAAGTTTAACCAATCAAACCTCAACATCCATAAATGATATTTTAACAAATACATCGAATGCAAATCAGGTGGTTACCTATACTGTTACGCCAACTTCAAATTCAGGAACTTGTGTTGGGGCTCCTCAAACTATTTCAATAACTGTGGCACCAGTTGTAACGATGACTAATATTTCAAGCAAAACTATCTGTTCTGGATCTTCTGTAAATATATCACTGACTTCTAATATTTCAAGTAGTTATAGTTGGAGCGCTGTGGATAATGCTTCTATTACAGGAGAAAGTACAAGTGCACAAAATACAAATACCATAAACAACAGTTTAGTAAATACAAGCTCGTCTAATCAGAATGTTGTTTATACCGTTATTCCAACGTCAACTATTGGCGCATGTGTTGGTGCGTCACAAACAATCACAGTGACGGTAGTACCACCAGTAACAATGACGAATAGTAATTCAAAAACGATTTGTTCAGGAACATCAGTAGCATTGAATTTAACATCAAATGTTTCGAGTACCTACAGTTGGAGTGCAACAGATAATACAAATATTACCGGGGAAAGCACAACGGCTCAAACAACCAATTCAATTACTGAAAACTTGACCAATACTTCAACAAGTATTCAGACCGTTACTTATACTATAACTCCTACATCAACGACGGGAACTTGTTTAGGAACGCCTCAAACTCTGACAGTAACAGTTATACCGACCGTAACGATGACAAGTCAAGCGACAAAAACAATTTGTTCTGGTTTGAGTGTTAACTTACCATTAAGCTCAAATGTTGCAAGTTCGTATGTTTGGTCTGCAACAGATAATTCATCCATAAATGGAGAAAGTTTAAGCAATCAAACAGGAGTCACAATTACTGATAACCTTACCAATACAAGTACAAATATTCAAACTGTAAGTTATTCTGTTACTCCTTCATCAACTTCAGGCTCATGCATAGGAACATCCCAAACTGTAACGATAACGATTGTTCCTACAGTATCCATGTTGAGTACTAATTCTAAAACGATTTGTTCTGGTTCAGATGTTGCAATAACTTTCAATACAAATGTTCCAAGTTCATTTACTTGGTCAGCAACGGATAATACAAATATTACAGGAGAAAGCACAACTACTCAAACTGCGAATGCTATTAGCAATGTTTTAATTAATAATTCCACTACAAATCAAATTGTAACATACTCCGTTATTCCAACTTCAACAACTGGATCATGCGTTGGATCAACCCAAACTATTACAGTTACAGTTATTCCGTCCGTAAATATTACAAGCGCTAACGCGAAAACAATTTGTTCCGGAGTTTCTGTTAATCTGAATCTAACCTCAAATGTGTCAAGTAATTATTCTTGGGTTGCGACAACTGATAACCCAAATATAAACGGAGAAAGTTTGTCGCCAAAAACTACAACGACGATTGATGACATCTTAACAAATACGTCTTCAACCAATCAAGTTGTTACATACACAGTTACACCCACCTCAAGTTCGGGTACTTGTCCAGGAGTTAGCCAAACACTTACAATTACGATTGTTCCGGGTGTAAATATGACGAATTCAAATCAGAAAACTATTTGTTCTGGCTCAAACGTAAATCTTTCCTTGACTTCGAATGTAACAAGTGCATACAGTTGGGTAGCAACAGATAATCCGAATATTACAGGTGAATCATTGAGTAATCAAACCACAGCTTCTATCACAGATAATTTAGTAAATACAACTTCTAATGTTGAAACGGTAACCTACACTGTAATTCCAACCTCTTCTTTGGGTTTATGTGCTGGATCTTCACAGACGGTAACAATTACAGTGAATCCAAAACCTGTAATGACAAGTGCTCTTAGCAAAGCGATTTGTTCTAATGTTTCGGTGAATTTAGCCTTGACAGCAACAGTCTCTTCCGATTACTCTTGGATTGCAACAGCAAATAATTCAGTTTCTGGAGAGAGTGTAACATCACAAAATAGTTCAACAATTAGTGATGTTTTGGTTAATACTTCTAGTTCTGTTCAAACAGTTGTATATACAGTAACCCCAACCTCTAGTATTGGCGGTTGTGTGGGTAATTCACAAACTGTTTCAATTACGTTAAATCCAATTCCAACAGTTACAACCCCATCCAACCAAATTGTTTGTAACGGAACTCAAACAAGCCAAGTCAGTTTTAATGGTGCTATAAGTGGAACAATTTACAATTGGACAAACAACAATACAATGATCAATTTAAGTGGTTCTGGAGTTGGTACAATTACTGCTTTTACTGCTTCAAATACTACAAACTCTCCTGTTAGTTCAATAATAATTGTGACTCCAAGTTTTGTAAATGCAGGGGAAACATGTTTAGGTTCTAGTACGAATTTTTCCATTTCAGTGAATCCGACTCCTACCGTAAATAGTATTTCAAATCAAGTTAAATGTGCAGGAACAGCAAGTGACCCTATTACTTTTAGTTCAACGTTTGGAGTAACTGGAACCACATACACTTGGTCTAATTCAACTACAGCAATTGGACTTTCTGCAACTGGTTCAAATAACATTTCATCTTTTACAACTATAAATTCAACGAATGCACCACTTACTGGACAAATCTCTGTTACACCAACTGCAAGTTTCAATGGAGTTTCGTGTATTGGAAATCCACAAAGTTTCACGATTACCGTCAATCCAACCCCAGGTGTAAATGCGATTCAAAATCAAGTGATTTGTAACGCAACTCAAACAAGTCCAATCACTTTTTCTGGTTCTGTTTCAGGTACAACATTTGATTGGACGAATACAAACGCATCAATTGGCTTGGCTGCAAATGGAAATGGTTCGATTAGTGCATTTATAGGAACAAATAATACTACTGACCCAATTTCTGGTACAATCTCCGTTACCCCTTCCTATACAAATGGAGGAGTAACTTGTATTGGAACTCCACAAGAATTTTCTATTACTGTTAATCCAACTCCAACTGTTATTGATCCAATTGACCAAACTGTTTGTAGTGGAAGTTCAACGACAACTGTAAATTTTTCAGGAACGGGTACCAGTTATACATGGAGTAATTCAACGACTTCAATCGGTTTAGGAGCATCTGGAACAAATGGCATTAATGCTTTTACTGCAACGAACACTGGAACCAATCCAACAATTGCAACAATTAGTGTTACCCCAAATTATTTGAATAACAATTTGAATTGCACCGGAACTGTTCAAACATTTACAATAACTGTAAATCCTTCTCCAATTGTTCAGTTTAACCAAAGCAATCAAACGATTTGTTCACAGAATGCGAGTAATTCTATTTCTATTAGTTCACCAACTTCAGGAGCAAATATTACATGGTCTGTCAATTCAATCGCCTCAACTATTAGTGGCGTAACAACAACGAGTGGAACAAATCAAATACCTTCATTTACATTAACTAATTCAGGTAATGTTCCAGCAGTAGTTGAGTTTTTAGCTTCTGCAACTACTCCAGGTAGCGTTTCATGCCCAGGTGGTGGTACTTTATATACCATTACTGTTAATCCAACGCCTATCGTTAATGATCCAACAGACCAAGTTGTGTGTAATGCAACTACAACAAATGCGGTTGTATTAACGGGAACTGGCTCAAGTTATAATTGGACAAACTCGTTAAATTCAATAGGTTTAGCTTCTAACGGCACAGGAAATATCGGAGCATTTTCAGCTGTTAATTCTACTTCAACAATTCAAACTGCTACCGTTACAATTACTCCAGTTTTCTCGAATAATAATGTTAGCTGTAATGGTCCTACGCAAAGTTTCACAATTACTATCAATCCAACTCCTAATGCGAATGTTATCAATAACAGCGCCTTTTGTAATGGCGTAATTAGCACAGCTATTTCAATAAATGGTACTGGGACAAGTTATAATTGGATAAATTCTAATCCATCAATTGGATTAGCGAGTTCAGGAGTAGATGTTATTCCATCATTTACTCCGATTAATTCTGGAACAACGCAGACTAATTCGACGATTTCAATAACCCCTCAGTTTACAAATCAGAATGTTACTTGTCAAGGTAGTGTTAGTTCATTTACAATATTTGTCAACCCAACTCCAACTGCGAACGATCCATCTGACATTGTCATTTGTAATAACGGTTCAACATCAACAATAAATTTTTCAGGTACAGGTACTTCTTATTCATGGTCAAATGACAACACATCAATTGGATTAGCAGGAAGTGGTAATGGAAATATTGTTTCCTTTAATGCGATAAATACAAGTACGATACCAGTCATTTCAACAATTACTGTCACACCTCAATTTAGCGCATCAAATACGACTTGTAGTGGGCCACCACAAACATTTACAATCACTGTAAATCCAACACCTGTTGTTGCAAATCCAATAGATCAAATTGTATGTAATGGGGCAAGTACATCAATTATCAATTTTTCGGGTACAGGTACAAGTTATAATTGGGTAAACAACACCCCAAGTATTGGTCTTGCTTCAAATGGAACTGGTGATATTACCCCTTTTACAGCTACAAATAATAATACAACAGCCTTAATTGCCACAATTACAATTACTCCTATATACACTGGAAGTTCAATTAGCTGTAATGGTAATACACAAGACGTTCAAATAACAATCAATCCTACACCTACAGCTGTTCAGCCTGCAAATCAAGTAGTTTGTAATGGAAACTTATCATCAACTGTTGTGTTCTCTGGAAATGCTACTTCATACAGTTGGACAAATAGTAATAGCTCCATTGGATTAGGGTTGAATGGAAGTGGAAATATTCCTGCATTTACCACTACAAATACGACAACAAGTCCAATTAATTCAACAATAACTATTACACCTAACTTAGTTGGTGGAAGTACATCGTGCAGTGGAAGTACGCAGACTTTTACCTTTACAATCAACCCCACTCCAACAGTAAATCCAATTCAGAATCAGGTGCTTTGTAATGCTACTTCAACCAATGCAATTTTGTTTTCTGGAACGGGTACATCTTATCAATGGACAAACAACAATTCGAGTATAGGTTTAACCACTGCAGGAACTAATGACATCGCCAGTTTTATTGCTACGAATTCGAATACGAGTCCTTCTGTTGGAACAATAACAGTAACCCCACAATATACATTTAGTAACGTGACTTGTAGCGGAACACAACAAACGGCGACCATCACAGTAAATCCGACACCTTCGGTAACAGCTCCACAAAACGTAGTTGTTTGTAATGGAAATCCAACCAATTTGATAACAATTGCAGGAACAGGGACGAGTTATTCATGGACCAATAGTAACCCCTCCATTGGTTTAGTGGCATCGGGTAATGGAAATATTCCTTCTTTTGTCGCAAGTAATACATCCAATGCTCCTGTTTCCTCGACGGTTACAATCACACCATTTTATTCAAATCTCGGAGTTGTTTGCCAAGGAAATGCTCAATCATTTACAATCACGGTCAATCCAACGCCTTCCGTTATAGCACCAAGCAACCAATTATTGTGTAATGGAAGTAATACGAATGCTGTACTATTTAATGGAACAGCAAACAATTACGCTTGGACAAATTCAATTCCTTCTATTGGTTTATCTGCTACTGGAAATGGATCGATTGCTAGTTTTACCGCTCAAAATACGGGAGCAACCTCCATTACCGCCCAAATTGATGTTACACCTCAATACATTAATGCGGGGTTAACTTGTAATGGAAATAACCAAAGCTTTACAATTACAATTGATCCAACTCCAACTGTAAATGACCCAACGGATGTGGTAGTATGTAACAACTCACAAACAAATTCAATTCAATTTACAGGTTCTGCAACGAATTATTCTTGGTCAAATTCAACAACTTCAATTGGCTTGCCAGCAAATGGAACTGGAAATATTTCGGCTTTTCAAGCATTGAATTCAACAGGAAATCCAGTTGTGGCAACAATAAACGTTACACCCTATTTCACCACTGGGAGTAGTGTTTGTCCTGGAATCCCACAAAGCTTTTCAATCACAGTAAATCCAACACCTTCAATTGTAACACCAGCAAATCAATCAGTGTGCAGTGGTTCTAATACAAGTACAATTTCTTTCTCTGGGACGGGAACTTCTTACAATTGGACAAATGATACTCCTTCCATTGGATTAAATATTGCTGGAACTGGAAATATTGGTGCTTTTGCAGCTCAAAATTTAGGTTCAACTCCTGTGGTTGCCAATTTAACTGTAACACCAATTTTCACAGGAAATAGTGTTGGTTGTAATGGTACTCCTGTCAGTTTTCAAATAACAGTAAATCCTTTACCACATTTAGATCCAATTCAAGATTTTACAATTTGTAATAATACATCATTCACACAAAATTTGTTGAGTAATATTCCTTCGAATTTTACCTGGTATGCTGTTACAAATCCAAATGTTTCAGGAGAAGTTAGTTTGATTCAAAACTCGAGTTCAATTACTAATACATTGTCTAACGCGACATTACAACCTCAATATGTTCAATATATTGTAAGTCCCGTTTCAACTCCAGAGGGCTGTGTAGGTCCTGATTCAAGTTTTGTGGTTGAAGTTATGCCTGACATTTTACTTTCCATTCCAGGAACCGCAGAAATTTGTAGTGGCTCGGCAGTTAATGCTGTACTTTCAGCCAATGTTCCTGCTAACTTTACTTGGTTCACGACCATTGATAATTCAAACGTAACTGGTGAATCCATCACAACAAATACAGGTGGTATTATTAGCGATCAATTGATTAATACTTCCACCGTAAATCAAATTGTCATCTACAGTGTAACACCAGTTTCTGTCAATGGAAATTGTACTGGTTCATCACAAACAATTGCTGTTACTGTGAAACCACCTTTAGCACTTTTAAATGAAGATACACTAACGATTTGTAGTGGAAATGCTGTTAATTTAAATCTAGTAGCCAATACAAATGTTACATTCAATTGGTTTGCAAATCAAAATCTCAATGTTATTGGCGAGAGCACTTCTATCGTGACTTCCTCGACTATTAATGATGTTTTAACAAATAATGGAACTGGTATTGAACAAGTAAATTATAGTGTTGTAGGAACCTCAACTTTTAATGGTTGTTCTAGTCCCATTTTTCCAATTGTCATCTTTGTCAACCCGAAACCAACAGTCAATCCTATTTCAAACAAAACTTATTGTAATGGAACGAACACTGGAACGATTTCATTTTCAAGTTCAATTAATGGAACAAACTATTCATGGTCCAATTCAAATACCGCAATAGGTTTAGCTGCGAACGGCACAGGTGATATTTCTGGTTTTAATGTTATTAATAATGGTAATTCAGCAATTACTTCTACCGTAACCGTTACTCCAAATTTCTCTAGTAATGGTGTCACATGTATTGGTGTTCCGCAACAATTTACAATAACTGTTAATCCAACGCCAATTGTAAATCCTATTCAAAATCAAACAATTTGTTTCAATACTTCCACGAGTTCAGTGGTATTTAGTGGAAGTATTAATGGAACTGTGTATTCATGGGTAAATAGCAATACAGTCGTAGGACTAGGAAATTTAGGAACGGGAACAATTGCTAGTTTCACAGGTCAAAATCCAACATTCAACCCAATTACAGCAAACATAACGGTTACCCCAACTTATACGAATAACGCTGTAAGTTGCCAAGGAAATTCCAGTACTTTTTCAATTACTGTTCAACCGAAACCAGATGTTATCACTCCTAATAATCAAATCATTTGTAATGGTTTGACTACAAATCCAGTAGTTTTCACAAGTAATACATCTAGTAGTATTTTTAATTGGACAAATAGTAATAATTCAATCGGATTAGGCGCTTCAGGTAATGGAAATATTTCCTCTTTTACAGCCTTGAATAGTAGCAATGCTCCTGTAATTTCTACTATAACAATTACACCTCAAATTCAAGTAAACACACTCACTTGTACAGGTAATCCAACATCTTTTACGTATCAAATCAACCCGACTCCTACAGTTGATCCGATGCCTAGTTTGACATTTTGTAACAATACCAATTCTTTAATTGATTTTACTTCAACATTTATGAATAACAATTCATCCGTTGGATATGATTGGCAAAATTCAAATACTGCAATTGGTATTTCGGCTAATGGTTCTGGAGATATTAATTTCTTGGCAACCAACTCAACTAACGCTCCTGAAACGTCAACTATTAGTGTAATACCAACCTATAACAACAACGGGTTAACGTGCTTTGGAAGTACAGAAACGATTTTGATAACCATCAACCCAACTCCAACTGTAGATCCTCTCATCAGTCAAACATTCTGTGCAACGAGCAATGCCCAAATTAACTTCACTTCTGCCTTCAACGTTTCTAGCACCATTTACAACTGGACAAATAACAATACTTCTATTGGTCTTGCTGCAAGTGGTCAAGGAACTATTTCATTTACATCGCAAAATACTACTTCAAATCCAATAACAGCATCAATAACAGTTACTCCGAATTACACAAACAATGGATTAACTTGTGCTGGAACACCTCAAAATTTCTTAATCACAATCAACCCAATACCTATTGTGAATGCCGTTGCGAGTCAAACCTTGTGTAATAATTCAAATAGTACAGCCGTAGTATTTACAAGTAATGTTTCCAATCCATCTTTCAGTTGGTCCAATTCAAACACATCAATTGGATTAGGAGCGTTAGGAAATGGGAATATTCCAAGTTTTGTGGCTCAAAATGCAACTTCAAATAGTATTTCAGGAAATTTACAAGTCAATGTTTCTTACACGAATAACGGCGTTACTTGTTCAGGAAATAATCAGCTTTTTTCAATTACAGTTAACCCTTCGCCTACGGTGAATCCAATTGCCAATCAATCAATCTGTAATAACGATATTACGACACAAATTAATTTCAATGGAACTGTCTCAGGCACCACTTTTTCATGGGTGAATTCCAATACAACCATTGGACTTGTCGCTAATGGAAATGGAAACATCCCTTCGTTTACTGGAATAAATACAAGTAATTCAATCTCAGTAGCTCAAATCACCGTAACGCCATCAGCAACGATTAACGGTATTTCATGTTCAGGTACTCCTCAACAATTTACAATTACAGTAAATCCAACACCAACAGTAAACCCGATTGTTAATTCAACTTATTGTAACGGTTCATCAACAAATAATGTCGTATTCTCTGGAAACATTTCTGGTACTGTTTACAATTGGACAAGCTCAAATTCAGCAATTGGCCTTCCAACAAATGGTTCTGGAAATATTACAAGTTTCGTTGCCACAAATTTAAGCACAGTTCCTATTTCTTCAATTATAACGGTGATTCCGGTGGTGACAAATAATGGAATAACCTGTTCTGGAAATCCCCAAACGTTTACCGTTACAGTTAATCCAACTCCAGTCGTAACTGATCCAAGCGATCAAGTAGTTTGTAGTGGTGCTCCTGTAAATGCAATTGTCTTCAATAGTTTGACACCAAGCACAGTATATAATTGGCAAAACGACACTCCAAGTATTGGTTTAAGTGCTTCTGGAACTGGAAATATTGCAAGTTTTATTGCCACGAACAATTTAACAGCAACTGTTACCGCAACTGTTACTGTTACTCCAAGTTACACGAACAACATTACCTGTCAAGGGGCTCCACAATCATTCACAATAGCTGTAAATCCCAAACCTACTGTAATTGACCCAACTGATCAAGTTGTTTGTAATGGAACCCTAACCAACACCGTAGGCTTTTCTGGTAATGTTATTGGGACAATTTATGACTGGTCAAATTCAAATGCATCAATTGGATTAGCAACAACTGGAACAGGAACAATTAATTCATTTACAGGAATAAATACGAGTTTTAGTCCTATAACAGGTTCAATTGTTGTCACACCAAGTTACAGCAATTTAGGTTTGACTTGCATTGGGAATTCTCAAACTTTCACCATCACAGTAAATCCAATTCCGAATGTCGTTGATCCTGCTAACCAGGTTGTTTGTAATAGTACTCCCACAGCAGCAATCATTTTTACAGGAAATGTAAATGGTACGGTTTACAATTGGACGAACAGCAATAATTCAATTGGAATCGGAAATAATGGAGTTGGAAATATTAACTCCTTTACTGCAATTAATTCAACTACAACACCAATCGTTTCTAACTTCACTGTAGTTAGTTCCTATACAAATGGGGGTGTGACATGTACAGGTAATACCGAAAACTTTACCATTACTGTTAATCCATCAGCAACTCTTACTAATGCTTCTGTTCAGATTTGTTCAAATCAGAATGTAAATACAAACTTAACATCAAGCATCCCATCAACTTTTACGTGGCAGGCTGTAAATAATATTCTGGTAACGGGTGAAACCTTTAGCAGCAGTCAAAACTCTTCCTTTATTAATGATTTATTATTAAATGGCTCAAATTCAGCTCAAATAGTAAATTATACGATCACCTTAATCAGTACCCAATATGGATGCTCTTCCAACGCTGTTTTACCCGTAACAGTCAATCCTTTACCAAATGTTCAATTCAATGTTTCAAATCCTCCTCCATGTAATTTAACACCTGTCAATTTCCAGAATAATACAATGGGCAACAATAATTATTTGTGGAGTTTCGGTGATGGTGGAAGTTCAACATTAACCAATCCTTCTCATATTTATACAAATATTGGAACTTATTCAGTGGTTCTAACAGCTACAAATAACCAAACTGGTTGTGTTGATAGCCTAGTAAGTAGTTTGACTATTTTGGAAAGTCCTCCCGTTGGTTTTACAGTTGACAAGGTTATCGGCTGTGAAGTCTTAGATGTTAAATTTACAGATACCCTAAATACACCAAACACAACCTTAATTTGGAACTTTGACGATGGTCAGACATCGAATCAATCCAATTCAGTTGATCACCAATATGCGAATTCAGGTTGTTATGATGTTTCGTTAACTGTAACTTCTAGTAATGGTTGTGCAATAACTCAAACACAACAAGATATGGTGTGTGTTTACGAACAACCAATAGCTAGCTTTAATACCAATGATGTTAACTTTATTGTGGACGATGCGCAAGTTGTTTTCACAAATACTTCATATTATGCCAATACCTACTTTTGGGATTTTGGTGATGGAGATACAAGTTTGGCAACGAACCCTATTCATACATACAATAGTTTAGGAGAGTTTGATGTTACCTTATATGCTTACAGTATTGCTGGTTGTTATGATAGTGCAAGAATTACAATTAGTGTTGTTAATGATGTACTTATCTATGTTCCCAACACTATAACCGTTAATGCCGATGGAACAAATGATGTTTTCTTACCAGTAATTGGAGATGCCTTTTTAAAAGAAACTTATCATTTAATGATCTATAATCGTTGGGGACAAATTGTATTTGAATCGTATAACTCAGAAATTGGCTGGGATGCCACTTACACAGGTCCGATAAAGTCTGTTCAACAAGTTCAAGATGGCACTTACACTTGGGTTATCACAATTAAACTAAATAAAAACGAAGACTACAGAAGATTTGTTGGACATGTCAATGTGTTAAATTCAAAGGGTGATTTTTAGTAGTTATTGATTCAAGCCATTTCGTCGTCCTTTTTACAATAATATTTATCACCTAAACACAAGATAAATAAAGGTTTTGTGTTTAGATGATAAATATTGGATGTAGGATTTTTGAGTAGTTTTAGAAATTTTCTTGCGACTAAAATGATATTATTTTGTTAGCCAGAAATAAACTATATTCATTAATTGAGAATAAAAATAAGAAAAAGTAGACTTCATATTTTCTGATGATGTACAAAAAACAGTCATATAACGAGAAAAGTAGTAATCCCTCAACTGTTCAATAGAATCAAAATTATTATGTAATAACAAACTATAAGCCTTATCACTTTTGAAAAAAGTATAAGTTAAACAAATCGTTGTCAGCAAACAAGGTATGGTAGGCAGCACGAATGTTTCTTTTGTTATGCATAATTGCTCTCATCATATATTTTTTGTCTTTTCTATATTTCTCAGGTAGATAAAAAATAACGGTAGTGTTCAAAAAAGTGTGTAAAGCTTAATCAATTTTGATTAAATTTTCTTTGGAAACAGCCCTAAATAATAGAAGCTGCTTCCTCCGAATTTTGATTTTCCACATCAAATTTATGAAATAATTT
>VEQH01000046.1 GCA_018883325.1 Flavobacteriales bacterium
GCTGAAAGTGTAAATGCGAAGATAAAAGAGGCCATAAGAAAAAATAATGGTTCTAGAGATTTGGACTTTTTTCACTTTAGATTGAGCATGGTGATTTAATCCCAGCACCTCAAAATAAAATTAACCCCATATCTAATCAAAAATAGAATTATGAAAAAGATTTACTTATCATTAGCATTATTTGCGTCTTTAAGTGCAGTGGCTCAGAAAATGCCTGCAAAAAAAGAAAGTTTTAGCCATGATCGTACATTCGTTACGAAAGCTAAAATTTCAAATCAAGACGTTCTAAAAGCAGAAGGAGATACACTTTGGATGAGTGGTTTCGAAACAGCTGGAGAATGGGTTCAAACATTAGGTTCTGGACAAAGCACAAACACTGGAAGTAATCCAGGTTGGGAACTTTTAACAGCACTTCCTTCAAATGTAACAGCTCAACAAGCAAGTTACCAATGGCCAGCAACTTTCTCTGGTGCAACTGGTAATTTTGCGTTTATCAATTCTGATGCTGCTGGAGCAAGTGGAACGCAAGACGCTTACTTCGAAACTGCTGCTGATATTGATTTATCTGCTGCAGGATCAGCGGCTTTGTATTTAACTTTCTCCGAGTATTACAGAAACTTCTTAGAATCAACTTATGTTGAAGTTTCTATCGATGGTGGAACAAATTGGACAATCTTTGAGGTTAATCCTGAGTCTGAAGTTCCTGTTAACACAAATGCAGTTCCAGGAGAAGTTGAAGTTGTAAACATTACTTCAGCAATTGGTTCAGGAACTTGGACAAATCAAGTTAGAGTTCGTTTTCATTATGTAGGAGCTTACGATTGGTTCTGGGGTGTAGATGATGTTAAAATCGTTGAAGCTTGGGATAATGATGTTAAAATCAATAACTGGTATGCAGCAACTGATGTAGCTACAACTCAAGGTTTAGATTACTATACAATCGACAACTCACAAACTAGTTTCCCTGGTTTAACATTTGGAGCAATTGTAAACAATAACGGTGCTCAAAATCAAGCAAGTGTTGCACTTAGAGCAACTGCAACAGGAGGATACGACCAAACTGGTACATCAATTTCTCTTAACGCAAGTGCATCTGATAGTGTTGCTGTAACTTCACCTTACATCCCAACTGGAGTTGGTGTAAAAACAATCAATTTAGCAACAGTTATCGCTGGCACTGATTCAGCTCCAGCTAACAACACAGTTTCTTTGGGTATGGAATTAACAACACAAGAATACTCTCGTGACAATGGTGTTTCTACTGGTTCAATTAGCAACACAACAAATAACACAGGTAACCCATTAAAAATTGGTAATATCATGGATATTTTCAATGATTGGTCAACTACAGGTGCTGTTGTTAGATTAAACACACAAGCTGCAGGAACTGCTGGTGCAGAATACTGGGTTGAAGCTTTCAAATTTGACGGAACTGATTATATTTATTCTGCTGAAACAGAAAGAAAAACGATTTCAGGAACTGCTGCTTCATGGCAAAAATTGAAATGGGTTGATGGAGATTTAGTTGACGGTAAATTAAACTTTACTGCTGGTGACGACATCTTATTATTAGCTTGTCACAATGGTGGAACATCTGAAGTTCGTTTCGGAATGGCACAAAATACTTATGAAGGTTCTGTTTTAGGATTCACAGGTGATGGAACAGCTTTCCGTTTATCTTCTCCAGGAGCAATCATGGTTCGTTTGACTGATGATCCAACTTTGAGCGTAAATGAAATGAATGAAGTTTCTAACTTCTCAGTTTCTCCAAATCCAGCAAGCGAAGTTATCAACGTTAAATTAAACAACGCTGACAATGCTGTAATTACTATTTCAGATTTAACTGGAAAAGTTATTAGCACTACAACTTCAAATGGTATTTCTTCAAGCATTTCAACTTCTGGTTTAAATAGCGGAGTTTACATGGTAAATGTTACTGTTGGAAACACTACATCTACTCAAAAAGTAGTTATCAAAAAATAATTTCATTTTTTGAAAGGAAAACCGCTCAGAAATGGGCGGTTTTTTTTTTGATTATAACGAAAGTCTTTTCTATGAAATTCCTTACTAATTTTTATACTAAATCTCCAATTTCAATTGCTATTACTTGTACCTTTAAAATCTATTTAAGAAACGATGTATGAAAAATATTTGTTACCTCAATAGCAACGATGGCACAGGGATTTTAGCTTTTGGAGTACAAACTGAAATTAAAGCTTCTGGAATAAATTGTATTGAAAAACTACAATCCTTTCTAGATCAAAATAAGGATGCTTATCTATTTGGTTATTTAAGTTATGATTTGAAAAATGACATTGAAAATTTGAATTCTTCGAATTTCGATGGACTTGACTTTCCTGATTTGCATTTTTGGAAACCTAAATATGTTATCCGACTTCAAAAGGAGAACTATATTTTTCTTCAAGGAGAAAAAAATCCAGAAATATTCGATTTCCTCAACTACTTTCTGGAAGAAGAAACAGATGCAAACTTTCATAAATTCGATATTCATTTTCAACCAAGAACACCAAAGGAGAAATACATTCAAAACGTCAATAAATTAAAGGAATCCATTCAAAGAGGTGACATTTATGAAGTGAATTATTGCCAAGAGTATTATGCTGAAAATGTTGAAATAAAATACCCACTCGACACCTATTTTAAGCTTAATAATATTTCAAAAGCTCCATTTTCAGTCTATTTGGAAATGGAAGATCATTTTGTTTTTTGTGGTAGTCCCGAACGCTACATTCAAAAGAAAAACAACAAGTTAATTTCTCAACCAATCAAAGGAACAGCGGCAAGAAGCGAAGACATAAAAATTGATGAGAATAATAAATTAGCGCTTGAAAATAGTCCGAAAGAACGCTCTGAAAACGTAATGATTGTCGATTTGGTTAGAAATGACTTTTCAAAAATTGCAAAAAAAGGAACAGTTGCTGTTGAAGAACTTTGTAAAATTTATAGTTTTTCAACAGTTCATCAAATGATTTCAACGATTGCTTGCGAGCCTAAAGAAACAAGCAATTTCACTGACATTATTCGTGCAACTTTCCCGATGGGATCAATGACTGGCGCACCAAAAGTTAGTGCGATGGAATTGATTGAAAAACAAGAAGATTTCAAACGCGGACTTTATTCTGGCTCTATTGGATACATTGCGCCCAACGGTGATTTTGATTTCAATGTCGTGATTCGTAGTTTAATTTATAACCGAAAAACAAACTACTTATCATGTGCTGTTGGCGGAGCAATTACCATTAAATCAGATCCAGAAGCTGAATTTGAAGAATGTCAAATTAAAGTCAAAAAAATAATGGACGGTTTGCAAAATGAATAAGATTACGCATCATCTAAAATCTTTCTTCAATTCGCATCCAGCAGATTTATATTTTGTTGCAGTTAGTGGCGGAGTTGATTCAATGTTACTTTTGGATTTGATGGCTGAAGAAAAGTTACCTATTCAAGTTTTGCATGTCAACTATCATTTAAGAGGCGAGGAAAGCGAACAAGATGAACTTTTGGTTCGAAATTATTGTGAATCAAACAAAATTCCGATAACTATTGAATCAATTTATCTAAAAGAAAATTTAGAAATCAATGGCGGAAATTTACAAAATGAAGCAAGGAAAGTACGTTACGATTTCTTCAAGCAAGAATTAAACAAAGTATCAAATTCAAAACTTGTTTTAGCGCACCACTTAAATGACCAATTGGAAACTTTTTTTCTTCAATTGTTAAGAAATTCAGGATTAGCAGGACTTTCAGGAATGAGTCAAGCAAAAAATAAACTTCTTCGACCTTTACTGAATTTTAAAAAAGAAGAAATTTACTCAGTCGCAATCGAACGAAAAATAAATTGGAGAGAAGATAAAAGCAATTCCAAAAATGATTATTCCAGAAATCGCTTGCGAAATGAAATAATTCCGATGCTTAGTTCTGAAATTCCAAGTTTAGAAAATTCAATACTTTTATTGCAAGAAAAATTTCAAGAAAATCTAGTTGAAACTCTTCATAAAATAGATGCAATTCATCTTGAAATTGAAAAATCAATGTCCTTAAATATTGAAACGTGGAACCAACTTCAAGCAATTGAAAAAATAGAATTACTTAAAAAACTGTCAATTCCAACTTTTTTATTCGATGCGTTTAATCAATTGACTCATGCTCAAAAAGGAGCGAAAATTCAATGGAATGCGAATCAAAATATAGTCATTCGAGAAGACAATCATTTTCAATTTATTACGAGTAAACAAGAATTTAAACTTCCAAAAATCAGTATTGAAAAAACAACTAGTTTACCTTCAACCTTTTCTAAATCAACAATTTATTTAGATGAATCAAAAATAATAGGTGAAATATCCATTCGTAAATGGCAAATTGGAGATCGTATTTACCCCATTGGACTTAAAGGCTCTAAACTAATTTCCGATGTAATTACAGATGCAAAAATTCCTAATCATTTACGCGAAAACCAACTTGTTTTAATCGATGAAGAGAAAATTCTAGCATGCGTAAATTTATTGATTGATAGAAGAGCAATTGCTTCTAAATCAAGTGAATTAATCCTAAAAGTTGATTTGAATTTTGAATAATCAATTTTTATAGTATCAAATCTCCGTATAAATCGTAATGATCTGCGCTTGTGATTTTTACAGTTGAAAAATCTCCTAAACGGATGTAATTATCGGCTGTTTTCTTAACCAAAACCTCATTGTCAACTTCAGGAGAATCAAATTCTGTGCGTCCAATGAAATAATCACCTTCTACCCTATCAAACAAGACTTTATAACTATTTCCTATTTTCAATTGGTTCAATTCATGACTAATTCCAGACTGTAAATCCATGATTAAATCTGCACGTTTTTTCTTCGTTTTAGCCGAAACATCATCTTTAAATTCGTAAGCATGCGTGTTCTCTTCGTGTGAATAGGTAAAAATTCCAAGTCTATCAAAACGACTTCTTTCTACAAAATCATACATTTCTTGAAAATCAGCAGCTGTTTCTCCTGGATAACCTGCGATTAAAGTTGTTCTCAACGCAATTCCAGGAACTTTAGCTCTAATTTGAGCAACTAATTCTTCAGTTTTTTCACGCGTTATTCCTCGGCGCATAGCTTGTAATATCTTAGTCGAACCATGTTGCAAAGGCATATCTAAGTATTTACAAACGTTGCTTCTTTCATTCATTACGTCCAAAACATCCATTGGAAAACCTGAAGGAAAAGCGTAATGCAAGCGAATCCATTCAATTCCTTCAATGTCAGATAAACGCTTGATTAAGTCAGAAAGCGCACGTTTTTTATAAATATCTAAACCGTAATAAGTTAAATCTTGTGCAATCAACATCAACTCTTTTACGCCTTTTGCAGCCAAATTTTTCGCTTGAACAACTAAATCTTCTATCGGTGTTGAAACGTGCTTTCCACGCATAATTGGAATAGCACAGAAAGAACAAGGACGATCGCAACCTTCTGCGATTTTAAAATAAGCATAATGATTTGGTGTTGTCAATAAACGCTCTCCAACTAATTCATGTTTATAATCAGCTTTCAAGGTTTTCAAAAGTCGCGGTAAATCTCTCGTTCCAAAAAAAGCATCTACTTCTGGAATTTCTTTTTCCAAATCGTCTTTATAGCGTTCGGAAAGACAACCTGTTACATAAACTTTATCAACCAAACCTTCAGCTTTTGCATCGGCATATCGAATTATTGTATCAATTGATTCTTGTTTAGCGTTATCTATAAATCCGCAAGTATTGATGATTACAATTGAAGCGTCGTCTTCCATCGATTCATGTTCAACATCAAAAGCATTTGCCTTTAATTGAGCCATCATCACTTCGGAATCAAATATATTTTTAGAGCAACCTAAAGTAACAACGTTTACCTTATTTTTTTTGAGCGTTTTTGTTTTCATTGGTTGCAAAATTACGCTACTTTCGTGAAACACTTGATTTAATATGACAAGAATCTCATTTTTTATCTTTTTAGTTTCATCTTTTACTGTTTTAGCATTAACTTCTTGCTCAAAAAAATCGACTTGGAATGCTGCTTTGCTCTCAGGAAAATCTCTTGAGGAATACGATGTTATGGCAAAAATTGGAGCTTTTGAATCTTGCCCAATGATTTTGATTAAAGACCTCAGAATTGATTCAAATGTGTTGTTTTTCACGATAGAATATGAAGGTGCGTGTGACAAAGAAGAAACTTTTGAATGTGTTGGACTGGAACAATTTAATGACAAAATTTATCCTCCAGTTAGACAAGTGAAACTTCAATTCAAACCAATTGCTGATACTTGTCAAGAAATCAAACACCGAACATTAGTGGTAAACATTCGAGAATTAACAGTTGAAAAAATGCGAGATGTTGAAACTGATTTACAAATCAGTGGTTGGAGAACGAAAGTAAGGTATGTTTACGTTCCTTAAAATTTAATTTTAATCAACGAATACAAAATCCTAAAACAACTTCAAAAAATTCTTCTGGCGCTTCAGCATGAACCCAATGTCCTGAATTTGCAACTGTTTCAATTTGAGAATCTGGAAAATACGACTCAATTTGTTCAAAATCCTCATCTTCAATATAATTTGACAATTCGCCACGAACAAACAAAGTTGGAACCATCACTTCTTGGAAAGGCAATGCCGCTAAAATTTCATTCATTTCCCTCTCCAAAACTGGAAAATTAACGCGCCAAGCAAGTTTACCCTTGTCTTTCCAATATAAATTCTTTAGTAAAAATTGACGAACACCGTTAGATTCAATAAATTGAGCAAGTAATTTTTCAGCTTCACTTCTAGCTGATAATTTATTTAAATCAATGTTTTTGAATGAATCCAGAATATGCTGATGATGCAAGGGATAAGCTTTCACTCCCATGTCAACCACAACTAATTTTTCAAGCATTTTTGAAAACTGTTGCGCGAAAAGCATTGCCGTTTTTCCTCCCATTGAATGACCTAAAAGAATACATTTTTGTATTTCAAGATCATCCAATAATTCTTTCACGTCATCGACCATTAATTGATATGAAAAATTATCAGACCAAGGAGAATAGCCATGATTTCTTAAATCAACGACAATTACGCGAAAATAGGTTGCGAATTTTTTAGCATGTGTCACCCAATTATCTGAAAACCCAAAAAGTCCGTGAAGAATTACTAAAGGCTTACCTTCTCCAAATTCTTTAAATGCAAGTTTCATTGATTATTGTACAACTATTGAAGAAAGAATATCCAATAAACTTGGTATTTCAAAGCTTGATTCAGAAACATTTACTTTCGGATTTCCTGAAGAACCATTGTCGTCATTTGAACTTTCAATGTATGAACTACCAATAATACTAACAGAAAATTGACCTTTATTTAATTTTTCGATTTTATCGACGATTTCTTTTTTTGAAATTAAGTGATTGTCAAAAGTAATCTTCACCGTTTGCTTTTCTTTTTCTTCATCGAAATCAACTTCAACTCTACTTACAGCACCTGTACTTTTTAGTTCTTTACGAATTGAACCCCCACAACCCATTGAACAAACCATTCCTTCAATTTCTGTAACAAGCGTTTCATTTGAAACTGCAACTTGCTCTTTTTTTACTTCATTTTTTGAGGTTGAATCAGAACATGAAAAGAGACTAACAACAAAAAGCACGAAAAAAAATCGTTTCATAGGTCTGTTAATTTTATAATTTGTGTAAAAATAAATGCATTGTTTCAATTAAACAGCGAATCATTTTAAATTCTGTTTCGCTCTAAAGTGTTAGCAAAGCAAAATTAACGTTTTATAGGAACAATTAAAATAATGATTGCCTAATTTTGCTAAAAAAAACTAATTATGAAAAAGTTAATGATTTACAGCTTCGCATTTTTTATGCTTGGGGCATCTGTTTCTTCATGCAGCAAATACGAAGAGGGACCTAATTTTGCGTTATCAAGTAAAAAATCGCGATTAGTTGGCGAATGGAAAGTTGTTAAACTTACAATAAATGGAACTGACGTTGATTTGACAAGTTACGCAGGAACTGCTTCAATTAAAGAAGATGGAACCTACAAAACAACAACCACTTATGCTATTTTAGGGTTACCAGTTCCTATTGAAAATGAAGGTAAATGGGAATTTAATGATGACAAAACACAAGTGATTTTTACTGAAACAGGTCAATCAACGCCAACAAGTCAAACAATCTTGAAATTAGCTGCGAAAGAGTTAAAATTAAAACAAGTTAGTGGTTCTAATGTAAATATCACAACTTACGAACCTCAATAAAAACAATTTATATAAAAAGTAAAAGCTACCCGATTAAGAGTAGCTTTTTTCATTTTAAAGAAATGACTTATTTTTATCAAAAATTTAACCTATGAAACTCTACAAATTAGCATTTATAGCTTTGATTATCACATTACTTTCTTCTTGCAATAAATATGAAGAAGGTCCAAATTTTTCGTTAAGTTCTAAAAAATCAAGGTTGGTTGGCGAATGGAAATTGGTAAAGCAAACCGAAAATGGTAGCGAAATTGATTTACAAAATATCAATGCGACTGCGGTAATCGCTGAAAATGGAACTTATAGTATAAAATTTACACTTTACATTTTAGGAATTCCTATAACTGATGATTCAGATGGAAAATGGAAATTTAACGCCAATAAAACACAGGTTATTTTTACCGAAACTGGGGCTACCTCATCAAGTTTTAGAACAATAATAAAACTGGCAGAGAATGAATTGAAATTAAAAGAAATCAACAATGATGGTGATATAATCATTGCTACTTACCACCCAAATTAGTTGCTTTTTGATTGATTAGATTTCATTTATTTTAATTAGCTTTTTTGTAGTGAAAGAATTTATGCTAAATTTGAAAAAAAATCAGCAAAATGAGATTATTCGTACTTAGTTTATTGGCAATTTCTTTCTTAACCGTTACTTCTTGTAGCAAATACAGTGATGGTCCAAGTATTTCTTTCACAACAAGAAAAGCAAGACTTTGCAATGATTGGATTTTAGAGTCTTACTTTAGAAACGAAACGGATAAAACAGATGAAAATCAAACTATTAAATTGGTTTTTGACAAAGATGGAACTTACTCAAAGTCAACTGTAACGAATTTTGCAGGTCAATTACAAGGCGAATATGAACACGGAACTTGGCAATTCGAAGATAACAAAGGGCAAGTATATTTATACAACGGAATTGACGAAGAACCAATTCACGTTTACACAATCAAAGAATTGAGAAGAAAAAGATTAAAACTCGAAGAGAAATTTAGTTCTATTGGTGTTACAAACACATACCAATTTGTAATCTTTTAATCAAAAAAAAAGCGCTTTTAAACAAAGCGCTCATCAACTTCCATAACGTGTTTACAATTCTTACAAGTTCTCATTTCTTCTGAATTGTAAAACTCCTTAAATCGTGGTAAAAAGTCCTTTTCAATATTTTCAAGCGGAAATTTATATTCTTTAAGTTGCGTATTGCATTTTTCACAAAACCACATCAATCCATCAATTAGATTCGTTCCTTTGCGCACTTTTTCAATTACCAAACCAACAGTATTTTCTCCTCTGATTGGTGAATGAGGAATATTTCCAGGAAGTAAAAACATTTCACCTTGCTTGATCTGAATATCTTTTGCTTCGCCTTCTAATTGAACTCTAACGGTTATATCTCCTTCAATTTGATAGAATAATTCTTCACTTTCATTATAGTGATAATCTTTGCGAGCATTTGGACCTCCTACGATCATTACAATAAAATCACCAGCTTGCTTGTATAAATTTTTATTTCCAACAGGTGGTTTCAACAAATCGCGATTTTCATCAATCCATTGTTGTAAATTAAATGGCATCAACATAATTTCAAATTTTGTTCTAAAGTTAGTTTTTATTTAAAGTCTCAACATCAAATTTAGTTAAGAATACGTTGTTTTTCGCTCATTTAAAATTAATCTAAACAAGAACTAATTCAATTGAATAAAACAAAAAAGTTAGCGCTTTCCACTTTATTTTGTTATATTCACAGATGAAATTTCGTTTTAAAAAATAAAACATGAATTCTAACAGCTACCAACCTATCCTTTTCCTTGGAAATCGAGCTTTTGAAGTTTTTAAAACTTTTCATTCCGTAACATCAAAATCGAATCACCTGACTTTTTCTTCTGCGATTCCTTTTTCTGGATTGAAAAATACAATTCTATTTAATGATTTAAAGTTCGAAACCAATTGCGATTATGAGTTTGAATGTTTAAAAAACAAATTTGTTTCGTTGATTCAATCTAAACAAATTTCAACATCCTTTAAACTCATAGTTGGAGATCCTTCAGAGCTAATTTATCAAGCATTTTGCTGTGCCTTGCTTGAAACACAACTCTACACGGAAAGCGAATTTCACGAAATCCACCTTTGGCTATATCCAATGGGAATGACAAGTCAAGACATAAGAAAAGAACTTTCACAATTAATCTACAAGCTTAAAAAACAAGAAACGCCAATTCTTTTATTAAGAAAACCTATTCAAGAATCTACTGAAATTTTAAACGCGATTTTTACTAAAATCAATTCCTCTACTTTTTACGAATTGGAAGAAAAAATGAATGGTTTAGAATTTTTAATCGGCAAAAGAAGCGCCAATTTAATCGATGGATAAACAACTGCAAGAAGCTGTTTTCAATGAAGTAATGAATCGATACAGTAAATTCATCTACTTACTGATTCGCGATAAATTTGAAGGTGAAGATATCAACGACATTTATCAAGATTTTTCGATTTTTCTCTTTCATCAAATTGGTAAATTTTATTCGGAATCAGCAAATCTCTTCGATACAAAAGCTTGGATTAGAACCGTTACAAACAACTTTTGTATTTCCGAATTAAGAAAAAGAAATGGTAAAAAACAACTAAAGTTTATATCAGAAGAAAAATCAGAAGTTATTCGACTTCATTTTGCAGATGAATCAATGGATAGTTCTTCACTTTATGATTTGCAAAATGCAACAGATCTTCACAAAGCAATGAGTCATTTATTAAGTTTTCTTTCAAAACGCGATGCTTTGATACTCAAAATGAAATACTTCTACGGTAAACCTTCTTCATACATCAGCAAAAGAATGAATGAAGCACATGTTGATGTTTATATTGGAAGATTAAAAGAAAAAATCAAGAAAAAAAGTGGAATTCAAGATATTCAAGGTTTTTTTGAAAAGTACAGAACAGCTATGTAAGGCTTAAGACTAATTTTTCTTCTTAATTCTTCCAATCAGTTTATAATTCTGGTAATTTGGATTAATTCCAATCAATAAAAGTAAATCTTTCAAACGGTCTTTGGTGCTGCGTTTAGACATTGAAATATCAAAATCAAACTTCCAGTTTACCCTTTTCAATCGTTCTTCCATTACCTTCGGGTGTGAATCTTTGAAACGAGTCAATTGACTTACATGTTTTTCATATTCAAAAGTTTCAGCTTTAGCAACATTTTTCTCCATCCAATCATCGTCGTGCCATAGTTTGTGGAAACTTTCTTGCTTTTGCTGCATTGCTCGTGGGTCTTTCACCCAACCATAATGATTGACGAATGCAGGAATAGCAATCACTTTTAGCTTTTCATTATCACCTTTACGAAAACCTTGTGCATCCTTAAATGAATAAATGGTTTTATCATTGCGTATCACACGAATTTCTTCCTTATACCAACTATTCGATGCTCCGATATAATCGTAAGAACCATAAAAATGCTGATAGTTGAAAAGTAGACCCTCTACCCTTTTGTCGTCTTTGTAAGCAAGCATCGCTTCTTTAATTACGGGAAGATATTTTTCATGAATTACCTCGTCACCTTGAATATAAAAAGCCCAATCAGTATCATCACCAATTGCTTGAAAAGCCTTGTTGGTTTCAACTGCCAAAACAGCACCGTTTTCTCTTATCGAATCGTCCCAAACGGTTTCAATCACACGAATTTTTTGTGGATCAATTGATTTAATTAAATTCAAAGTATCGTCTTCTGAATTGCCCACTGCAACTACAAAATCATCACAAATTGGTAGAATAGATTGAATAGCCTCAACAATTGGGTAGTCCAATTTAATTCCATTTCGGATGAAAGAAAAACCTGTAACTTTCAAATTTATTTATCGAGAACTTTAGGGATTCGGAAGTAGTCAGAATCGCGTTTTGGTGCATTTTTCAAAGCTTCCTCATGTGTGATTGATACAACAGGAACATCCTCTCGCAAACGATTTACCTCACTTGACATAAAAATCAAAGGTTCAACATTTTCAGTTGGAACTTCACTTAATTTATCCATAAAATCAATGATTTTTTCCATGTCATTCTTAATTGCTTCCTGATCTGAACCTTTAAACTCGAGTCTAGAAAGGTGCGCAATGTGGTTTACGATTTCGTCGGTGATTTTCATGGTGCAAAGATAGAATTTTATGATTTAAACGATTAAAGAATTTATCGCTTTTAATCAATCAATTTTTAGAAGTTGAACGAAAAGTATTTTACCTTACCCAATTCGCGAAACTATTTTCTAAAATTATAAGACCGTTGCAAAACTCGCTACTTGTCGTTACTCTAAAAATTTAAAATCCTCATTTACAAGGGTAAACTCCGGGTTTAAATTTTTAGAAAGCCTAAATTATCGACTTTTGAAACGGTCTTGTTATAAGTTCATATAAACTAATGCGGCTAAAACTCCACCTACTAATGGCCCAACAACTGGAACCCAAGCATAAGCCCAATCAGGATTTTTATTCGGTCGAGGTAAGAATGCATAAACAATTCTTGGACCTAAATCTCTAGCGGGATTGATTGCATATCCTGTTGTTCCGCCAAGTGAAATTCCAATGACCCAAACTAAAAGTCCTACAGGTAAAGCCTCAAGTGCTCCTAAACCAAATTGCACTTTTTCAATACCTTCAATTTCAACGCTCGGACCTGCAATGTGAAAAATTGCGAAGATTAAAATAAAGGTTCCAAAAAGTTCACTGAATAAATTTCTTGGAATGTTACGAATAGCTGGACCTGTGCAGAACGTTCCTTTTACTGTCGCATCGTCTTCTGTTGACTTATAGTGGTCAAAATAAAATTGGTAATTCAAAAAACTTCCTGCCATTGCACCCAAAAGTTGTGCAAGTATATATCCTGGAACTAAATTCCAATCAAATTTTCCAGCAGTAGCCAAGGCAACTGTTACGGCAGGATTCAAATGAGCACCACTAATTTTTCCGACCATAAATACAGCTACAAATACGGCCAATCCCCAACCTGTTGTAATCAGCAACCAAGCTTGATTTCCTTCTGCAAGTGTCTTTTTCAAGGAAACATTTGCGACAACGCCAGCACCAAGTATCAATAAAATGGCAGTTCCGATAAATTCAGCAAGGTAAATATTCATAATTTATAATTTAAAGCAAGGTTAGTAAATTCATTAAGTTGTTGTAGCTCCCACTCCATATTTTGATTTAATTCTTCTGCCAATATTTTGACAACTTTTGGTGCAATCGCAATTGTTTCAGTAGCATCCAAAAACAGACAACGCGTTCTTCGTGCTAACATATCTTCTAAAGTAATCACCATTTCTTTTTGGACGCCGTAGCGAATTTGAGCTTCACAAATAAAAAGTTTGTTCGACAAAGATTCCATTTTGCCAAATTTTTCCAATTTTTCCAGTTCAGTTCCATAAACGTGAAGCGGATTATCCCAATTACTATTTTCTTGAAAACCAAAGATTTTCATTTCTTCAGTTTCGCTTTTTCGAGCAGTCAAAGGATTGAATTTCAAAGCTAAATCAATCGCATCTTCCCCCATTTTTCGGTATGTTGTCCATTTTCCACCTAAGACATTAATCAATCCACTAGTACTTCTTTCTACAACATGTTTCCTAGAAAGAGCTTTAGAAGATTTTCCTGTTGCCGAAATCAAAGGACGTAAACCAACAAAAACACTTTTCACATCTTGTCTTGTGGGTTTTCTTGTCATGTAAATTTCAGCATTTGCAAGAATAAAATTCACCTCTTCCTCAGTTGATTTGGGCTCGTAAGAAATCTCAGAAACTTCTGTATCCGTTGTTCCAACAACAACATGATCATTCCAAGGAACGGCAAATAACACTCGTCCATCACTTGTATTTGGAACCATAATCGCATTTTCTGATTTCATGAAACTTTTATCAAGTACCAAATGTACCCCTTGACTTGGTCGAATTTTCAAAGCTGCATTTTCATCGTCAGATTTCATTATTTTCTCCGCAAAAACACCTGTTGCGTTGATAATAATTTTTGCAAAAATCTGATAGGATTGATTGTTCAAATTATCCTTTGCAAGCACCCCAAGCAACTGATTTTCCTTTTTTATAAAAGAAGAAAACTCAAAATAATTCAAGACACAAGCACCTTTTTCGTCAATTGTGTGCGCCAGACTTATTGCCATTCGCGCATCGTCAAATTGTCCATCATGGTAAATTACTCCACCATTTAACTCGTCTTGATTTACATTTGGAATTTGGGAAATTGTTTCCTCTTTATTCAACATTTCAGAAGGTCCAAGTCCAAGTTTTCCCGCCATCAAATCGTATATTTTTAAACCAACACCATAGAATGGATTTGCCCACCAGCTGTAAGTTGGAATAATAAAACGCATGTTGCGAACCAAATGAGGTGCATTTCGAAGCATTAATCCTCGTTCACGTAAAGCCTCTGTAACCAAAGAAATATCACCATTTTTCAAGTAGCGAACGCCACCATGAACCAATTTCGTGCTTCTTGATGATGTTCCTTTTCCGAAATCGTATTTCTCAATTAATAGAACTGATAAGCCTCGACTTGCTGCGTCTAAAGCGGTTCCCAATCCTGTTGCGCCTCCTCCAATCACAAGTACGTCCCAAATTTCAGTTTGCGCAACCTTTTTTAGATTTTCAGAGCGATTCATTTAGTCGTAATTTTACCCATTCTCAAATTCCAAAGTGAAACTATTTTTGCCGTATTTTCATTTTGAATCGGTTGAAAAGCAGCTTCTTGTTGCCAAATTTTCTTTAATTCTTCCTGATCTTTCCAAAATCCTGTCCCTAATCCAGCGAGAAATGCAACGCCCAAAGCCGTTGTTTCTGTGGTACTTGGTCGAATCACTTCTGCGTTCAATAAGTCGGATTGTATTTGCATTAACAAATTATTTTTACTCGCGCCACCATCTACTTTCAATGATGAAAAAACAACTCCTGCATCTTTTTGCATTTCAAAAATAATTTCCCTTGAACGCATTGCAATTGCTTCCAATGCTGCACGTGCAATATGACCTTTTACTGTTCCACGGGTAATACCCATGATTGCACCTGTCGCATTTGAATCCCAATAAGGTGCTCCCAATCCTGCTAAAGCTGGAATAAAAGTTAAACCACCATTATTTTCAACAGATTTAGCCAACGCTTCCACTTCAGCAGAAGACTCAATAATTTGTAATCCATCACGCAACCATTGAATCAATGCACCAGCAATAAACACACTTCCTTCAATTGCATAAGAAGTTTTACCATTCACTTGCCACGCGATTGTGGTTAACATTTTATTATTTGATTTTACTGGTTTTTCACCTGTATTCATCACACAAAAACAACCTGTACCATAAGTATTTTTAACCTCTCCAGCATCAAAACAAATTTGTCCAAATAAAGCCGCTTGTTGATCACCAGCTATTCCACTAATCGGAATATTCGAATTCCAATCCGCAAGTTGTGCATAACCAACAATTCCAGAAGAAGGTTTTACCTCTGGTAACATTGTCGTCGGAACTTCCAATAAATCAACTAATTCTTGGTCCCATTTCAAATCATGAATATTGTATAGCAAAGTTCGACTCGCATTACTTGGGTCGGTAACATGTGTTTGACGTTGGGTTAAATTCCAAATTAGCCATGTATCAATTGTTCCAAACAACAAATCTCCTTGCTCAGCCAAACTTCGATTCTCTTGTTTTTGGTCTAAAATCCATTTAATTTTTGTACCTGAAAAATAGGAATCTACCACTAAACCTGTCTTCTCTTGAATTTTTGTTTCATATCCTTTCGCCACCAATTCTTCACAAAAAGCAGCTGTTCTTCTGTCTTGCCAAACGATTGCATTGTAAACTGGCAAACCTGTAATTTTATTCCACACAACCGTTGTTTCACGTTGATTTGTTATACCAATCGCTTCAATCTGTTCTGGAGAAATATTTGCTTTGAAAAGTACTTCTTTGATTGCCTTTACCTGCGTTTCCCAAATCTCAATTGGATCGTGCTCAACCCACGATTCTTTGGGAAAATATTGTTTAAATTCGTATTGTGCCAAAGCAATTTGATTGCCTTTTTGGTCAAAAATCAATGCTCTTGAACTTGTTGTTCCTGCATCAATAGCAAGTATATATGGTTTCATTCTTGGATTTTTTTTCTAAGTTAAAATGAAATTTGAAATATCTTTAAAAATAAAACTTTTTCTCGTGAAAGACTTTTAAACTATCATTCATTTTAGAATCGAATTTCTTCAAATCCAAGAATTATTTTAACCTTTGACAAAACGTTACGATGATTTCTACGCCACTCAAACTTAACGACGAATTACCGTTGACTTGCTCTCGAACTGGAACTTGCTGCCATGGAAAACAAGTTTTTTTGAACCCTTGGGAATTAGCTTGTTTGGCAAAAGAGAAACAGATTCCTGTTCAAACTTTTAGCGAGTTGTATTGTGATTTCGGAGGAATTTTATTGCGTTTTGATGGAAAAAAAGATAAAAATGGATTTCCTGCTTGTAGTCAATACATTGATGGTTTTGGATGCAGCGTTCATCAAGGTCGTTCCTTAGCGTGTCGATTGTTTCCTTTAGGAAGACAAATACAAAATGGAGAAGCAAATTATATTTATGAAGGAACAAGCTTCCCTTGTTTAAATGGCTGTCCGGAAGTACTAAATTTACCTCGATTAAGTGTGAGGAAATATCTAATTGGTCAAGAAACTTCAATCTTTGAAAAAGCACAAGATGCTTACTTGGAAGTGGTTCAAAACCTAGCAGATATTGCTTTTGAACTTCTTTTGGATACAGGATTGGTGGGAACAGGAGAAACAAAAACACTTCAAACTTGGAGGAAACTTGGAAGTACTTCACCGAATAATTTAGCACTACAAATTGGCAAAGAATGGTTGGATGCTTTACTCTTTCCTGACTTTGATTGCAACAGGGAAAATGTCATAGAATTCATTTCTCAACACAATGAAAAACTGCAACAATTAGCGCAAGATAAATTCGCCGAGCTGAACAATTTTGATGAAATTCAGGCTGCTTCTGTTCAAATGATGCGCATTGCGTTGTATTTGGCAAAAGCTGTTGGAGCAAATCCAGAAATTCTTGCTGAATACTGGGTAGAAATTGCTAAAGAAAATGGTGCTTGCGAATAATAGAACTTGTTTAAAATTCAATTGTCCGTTTAAAACATTATTTTCTTACTAAATTGTATTTATTTGTCACTTTTTTTGACAATATGACAGCGAGTTAATGGTCAATTCAACCAAAATGTCACAGTTTTCATATTAATTTTCAATGGCATATAAATTGACTTTCCGCTATCGTCAAATTGAAAATATAATTTAAAATGGGAAAAATAATTGGAATCGACTTAGGAACAACAAACTCATGTGTTTCTGTCATGGAAGGAAATCAACCGGTTGTAATTGAAAATTCAGAAGGTAAAAGAACAACTCCATCCGTAGTAGCATTTGTTGATGGTGGAGAGCGTAAAGTGGGAGATCCTGCAAAACGTCAAGCAATCACCAATCCAACAAAAACGATTAGCTCAATCAAACGTTTCATGGGAACAAGTTTTGATGAGTCTAACAAAGAAATCGCACGTATGCCTTACAAAGTTGTGAAAGGCGACAACAATACTCCACGTGTGCAAATCGACGACCGTCAATATTCACCGCAGGAAATTTCAGCAATGATTCTTCAAAAAATGAAAAAAACTGCTGAAGATTATTTAGGTCAAGAAGTTACTGAAGCAGTTGTTACTGTTCCTGCATACTTCAACGATTCGCAACGCCAAGCAACTAAAGAAGCAGGTGAAATCGCTGGATTAACAATCAAAAGAATCATCAACGAACCAACAGCTGCAGCTTTAGCTTACGGTTTAGATAAAAAAGGAGTAGATCAAAAAATAGTTGTTTTCGACTTCGGTGGTGGTACACATGACGTTTCAGTTCTAGAATTAGGTGACGGTGTATTTGAAGTATTGTCAACTGACGGTGACACGCACTTAGGTGGTGACGACGTGGATGAGGCAATCATCAAATGGTTAGCTGACGAATTTAAAAATGATGAAGGTTTAGACTTACGTCAAGATCCAATGGCTTTACAACGTTTGAAAGAAGCTGCAGAAAAAGCTAAAATTGAATTGTCTTCAACAACTTCTTCTGAGATCAACTTACCTTACATTATGCCAGTAAATGGTATTCCAAAACACTTAGTTAGAACATTAACTCGTGCGAAATTCGAGCAATTGATTTCTGAAATCGTTGAAAGAACTATCGCTCCTTGTCGTTCAGCTTTGAAAAATGCAGGTTTATCTCCATCTGATATTAACGAAGTGATTTTAGTGGGAGGTTCAACACGTATTCCAATCATTCAAGATGCTGTAGAACGTTTCTTCGGAAAAGCACCTTCAAAAGGAGTAAATCCTGACGAAGTAGTAGCAATCGGAGCTGCAATTCAAGGTGGTGTATTGACTGGTGAAGTAAAAGATGTATTGTTATTAGACGTTATTCCTTTATCGGTTGGTATCGAAACAATGGGAGGTGTGATGACGAAATTAATCGACGCAAACACAACTATTCCAACTAAAAAATCTGAAACATTCTCAACAGCATCTGACAACCAACCATCTGTGGACATTCATGTTCTTCAAGGTGAGCGTTCAATGGCTGCTGACAATAAAACACTTGGAAGATTCCAATTGACAGATATTCCACCAGCACCAAGAGGAGTTCCTCAAATCGAAGTAACTTTCGATATCGATGCTAACGGAATCATGAACATTTCTGCGAAAGATAAAGGAACAGGAAAACAACAATCTATCAAAATTGAAGCATCTTCAGGATTGTCTGACGAAGAAATCCAAAGAATGAAAGCTGAAGCTGAAGCAAATGCAGAAGCTGACAAGAAGAAAAAAGAAGAAGTAGAGTTAATCAACAAAGCGGATTCAACAATCTTCCAAACGGAGCGTCAATTGAAAGAATACGGAGATAAAATTCCAGCAGACAAAAAACAACCAATCGAAGATGCATTAGCAGAATTGAAAAAAGAGTTTGAAGCTCGCAACATCGCGAACTTAGAGCCTGCAATGGAAAAATTAAACAATGTATTCCAAGCTGCTTCTCAGGATATGTACAATGCTGCTAACGCGAACGGTGGTGCACAAGGTGGTGCAGAAAATGCACAATCAACAAACCCACAAGACGAAGTTACAGATGTAGATTTCGAAGAAGTAAAAGAAAAATAATTTTTTCATAAATAAGTAAAAAGCACTTGTTGAATATTCAGCAAGTGCTTTTTTTTTGTTCGAATAATGAGAATAGGTAATTATTCTTAACTGGAAATTTTCATCTTCAAAGTGATATCTCCAATATTGTAAGAATAAACTGAGGCTGGTAAAAATGACAACTGAATATCATCTACTTTTTTCACTCCAGCATTATCAATTGAGGTAACCAAAGCTGATTTAAATGAATGGGTTTTACAAAATTCCAACAAACTATTTAGCTCTTTTGTCTTTTCAAAATAACGATTACTCCATTTAATTTCTACGGCCCAAACAGGTTTGAAATTTCTATCATCAACCAAAACTAAATCAACTTCACCTTCTCGTCTTCCGTCTTTCCATCTAGCATAGGTTAAATCTAAATTTTCGCGATGCATCCATTGAGAAAGTACAGCGGTTTCTACCATATTCCCCATTTCACTATCCGTTTCAGAAATTGGCGAAAATAAGGCTGTTCGTAGCGATGGATTTGTGAGGTAAACTTTAAAATTTGTAACACGTTTGAGTCGTTTTGCATTCACGTCAACTTTGTTCAATACCTTAATTAGGAAAGCAGCTTCTAAGTATTCAAGGTATTTTCTTAAAGTATCTTTCTGAATTCCACTTTCCCTTGACATTGATTCATACGAAAACTCATTTCCTGTATTATAGGCGATGTAAGTGAAAAATCTATTTAATTCTTGAACATCTTTAATTCCATATAAACTTGGTAAATCGCGCAAAAGAACTTTGTCAACGATGTCATTTTTCACATACCTTCCCATATCACTTTGAATTTTTTCAGATAAAACGACTTCTGGATATCCACCAAAATTCAAATAATTTACAAATTCCTTATTGAGTACTTTAATATCATGTGTCAAGCAATAAGGAATTGATTTCTCACCATATACAATTGATCCATTGTAAATTAAATGATTCATTTTTTTTAAATGAATATATTCTTGAAAAGTCAATGGCGGTAACATAAAGTCAGTAAATCTTCCAGCGCCACTTTCTGTACTATGCCATTTTAAGGCAGCGGCAGCAGATCCTGAAACTATAAATTTTGTATTTGGGAAAGTATCAACCATTATTTTTAAATGACGTTCCCAATCCTTCAAATATTGTATTTCATCAAAAAACACATAGCATCCATTTAAATTCTCAAGGTTAAGTGCATTTTTACAAAGTGACAATATATCGTCTAAACTCAAATGCACATAAATAGGATTATCAATTCCTACAAAGAAAATTTGTTGTGAATTAACTTGTTCTTTCAATAACTGATCGATACTATGAAACAACAAAACCGTTTTTCCAACACGTCTCGGTCCCATTAAAACCACAGATCTTTTTATTGACTTTTCTTTAACATAAGGAAAAAACAAATCGAAATACAAACGTCTTGACATGTTTCTATATGTTTCAGGTATTTCGTTTGTTACCCACCAAGGATTCTCATAACGTAAACGCTCGATTATTTTCGCTGTTGGAATAAGATTTAAATTCCCCATTTTCTTAATTATTTCTACAAAAATAACATAAATAAACAGATTTAAAACTGTCTATTTTTACATTTTAAGCAATAATAAGTCTATTTTTCACTTTTTACATCCTTATTTCTACAAAAAAGTTTACATTTTTATCACGAATCTTTTTGTCAAAAGGATTTATAAAAATCTTATTGCGAACTAAAAAATGAATCAATTCTTCACAATTAAACATAAACATGTTGACTTTGTTAAATACATGAATACTTTTACAGATTAGATGCTTTTTACGACCAAAATCTTCAATGAAAACTCCAGTGAATGGGTAGTGTTTGTTCACGGTGCGGGAGGAAGTTCGGCTGTTTGGCACAAGCAAGTGAAGCCATTTTCTGAGAAATTTAATGTGCTATTAGTCGACTTGAGAGGTCACGGTCAATCGAAAATCAAATCAGAATCAAAAAAATACAGTTTCAAATTAATTGCTACTGATGTTTTGGAAACCTTAAAAGCACATTCAATTGAGAAAGCACATTTTGTTGGTGTTTCTTTGGGTTCAATTATAATAAAACAAGTTTATTCCTTGCAACCAAAAATTGTGAAATCAATGGTTTTTGCAGGAGCTGTAGCAGAATTAAATTTTAAGTCGCGTTTACTTTTGAAAATAGGTAGAGTTTTCAATAACGTTTTACCTTATATGGTTTTGTACAAAATTTTCGCAAGAGTGATGATGCCAAAGAAAAATCATGAGAGGTCACGAAAACTATTTATTCAAGAAGCAAAAAAACTGATGGATAAAGAATTTAAAAGATGGTTTAAATTGACAGCTCGATTAACAGCATACCTTTCGGAACTTGAAAAAGACAAATCCATGATTCCTAAATTGTACATAATGGGTGCAGAAGATCATTTGTTTTTAGCGCCTGTTAAAAAACTCGTTGAAAATGATAAAAACTCAAAGTTATCCGTGATTGCAGACTGTGGTCATGTTGTAAATCTCGATAACTCAATTGTTTTTAATGTATTGAGTATTAAATTTATCGAAGAACAATAGATTTTCTCCTCCTTCATAATCATTAATAAAGCATTACTTCTTTTAAACAAAGCCGCAAATTTCAATTAACTTTGAATTATGAAATGTAATAACGTTTTACTTGTTTTTATTCTTGGATTATTAAGCTTAAATACAGCCTGCACTGAAAAACCACAAGCCGTTAAAAACCTTGATGAAATTCGTCCAAAATCAGAAAGTAAACAACGAATCAAACAATATACGGAAGCAAAGGATACACTTCTCCCCTACTTAAAAGAATACAATCAAGATTCTGTTTTACTGGAAATTCAACGTATATCGCTACTAGAGCAAAATCATTTTATAAATCGATTTCAGCCGCTTAAAAAGTCCGCATTTTTACTTCAACAATCAGATTCAACAGAAAACATAGAACATTTTGCTTGGGAATTTAAAGATTCTGTCGCTACCAAAAATGCGTTTTATAATTGGTTAGATATAGAAAAATCATCTAAAATACTTTCTTCAAAATCACTTTCAAAACTCTATTTTGTAGCCTTGATAACAGAAAAACACATTGATTTCTTCTATTCTAACAAGAAAATGGATGTTCCAAAATTGATGCGTTATGTGAAATTCAATAGAAATACTGATATTTACAAATACATCATTATTCAAAAAAGAAATTCTAAAGCACTTTGGTATCAATTTGCCGACGAAAAATTAAATTTAATTCCCTCTAAATGAAAATCTTAAATCGTGGATTTATTAAAATCACTCCTACTCCAACTTTCGTAGATTGGGCAAAATCAGTTGCTGATGAAACACCTTTTTTCGATGCAAATCCTGAATCAACAATCTATTTAATCGAAGATGATTTTTGGGAAGAAGAAAAAGTGTTAGAAAAAGTTTTCCGTAAAATCGCTAAACAAGAATTTTCAGCATTTGAAGAAAATAAAGACAATCACCCTCAATGTATTGATTTAGAACAATTTTACGTTTATTTCACTAGCGAATTTGGTACTTTTGTTTATGACTTACTCAACGATTCTTTGCAATCCGAGAAAGTTTAGTTTTAGACTCAAAAATCTACCTTATGAAAACCAATTCTTATTTCACATTCAGTTCTCCGTTTTCAGTTTTCAAATTCACACTAATCATTTCTATTTTAACGTTGCTTTCTTCTTGCAAGGACAAAAATCCTCCAGCTGATTCTGCTTGTCAACTCGAGGAAATAAAATCCAATTCAACAGTTGAAGGTTTTGGTATTTTAGCAAAGTTGCCAGGTATTTGGAACGGTTCGGTTTATTCTCCAACACCACTTGGAAGCTTCCCTGAATGGATTGTTGATTTTCGTCCAATTTCGGAAGCGCAGGTTTCTGCCAAAAATGAACTTGATTCTTTGAATGATATTTTCATGAGTTTTTTCATCGTAAAGATTGATTGTAGTTACAAAATTGCATTTCGAAATGGTGGAGGTTTTGCTGGAAATGTTCGTAATTCTTACCTTGTAATTGATAGTGTAAGTGAAACTGCTACAAGTTCTTTTTACCGTTTTGTTGATCCAATTGCAGGAAAAAACCGCGTATATTCAGACATTACTTTCAAACAAGACAGTTTGATTATGCATACTTACACTAATAAATTCAATACGGTTTCAACTCCGCAAACACATATGATTTGGCGTGCCAAACTGAAAGACCAAACAGCGACACAAAATGCGATTACTCATTTTAACTTTCCTCAGAAAAAAGTAGTAAAGGACTTCACAACAACTTTTGACGGTCGTTCTGAAGCAATTTATTACAACATATCGAATGAACCGTTTCCTGAATCAGCTCAACCATATATCGGAAAATCAAACGTTACTGTAAATATTACTAATCCATCAAGTATCGATGTAAGTAAAAAAGTACTTATTATTGTTAGCACTCAAGCTCTTTTCAACGGATTTAATTTCAATGCTGCAAATTTAAAATACCGTTCTCGTTACGTTTTAGTTGGTGCGAAATCAACGACGGGCTTTACTTTCAACAATATGCATCCTGGAACATACTACGTCAATGCTATTTACGACATAAATGGTGACGGTAATTTTTCTAGTGGAGATTACATCAACAATAATTTTGACGTACCATTAACTTTGAATGCGTCAAGTATTGCAAATGCAACTGTGAATGTGAACTTTTTAATTCCGTAGAGAAAGATATTTCAATCCAAAATAAGAGTTGCAAAACTCGCTACTTGTCGTTAGATTTCTGTAAAATTTACGCATAAAAAAAACGTCCTATTGCTAAGACGTTTTTTTATGATTCTAAGCATTTTACTTATTCAGTAAGCTTTTTAGGAGCTTTTGATTTTTTAATCGTCACTGTAAGTTCTTCTTTGCCATCTTCTAAATCAAGTAAAATAGTATCACCTTCTTTCAAACTTGAATTAATGATTTCTTCAGCTAGTGGATCTTCAATGTATTTCTGAATCGCTCTTTTCAAAGGACGTGCACCAAATTTCTCATCGTAACCACGTTCCACAATAAAATCTTTTGCTTTTTCAGTAAGTTCAACTTGATAGCCAAGACCATTGATTCGTTGGTACAATTTTTCTAATTCGATGTCGATAATTTTCAAAATCTCAGGTTTACCAAGGGATTTGAACATTATCATATCGTCAACACGGTTCAAGAATTCAGGAGAAAAAGCTTTTCTAAGTGCATTTTGAATCACAAGTTTAGAATTTTCTGTTTTTGCATCTTCTTGAGATTTTGTACCAAAACCAACACCTGTTCCAAAATCAGCCAATTGACGAGCTCCAATATTGGAAGTCATGATCAAAATCGTGTTTTTGAAATCAATTTTTCTACCTAATCCATCTGTCATGTGACCATCGTCAAGTACTTGTAATAACAAGTTGAACACATCAGGATGCGCTTTTTCGATTTCATCTAACAAAACAATTGAATATGGTTTTCTACGCACTTTTTCAGTTAATTGACCACCTTCTTCATAACCAACGTATCCCGGAGGCGCTCCAACTAAACGAGAAATTGAGAATTTTTCCATGAACTCGGACATATCAATTCGAATCAATGAATCCTCTGAATCAAAAAGATTTTTCGCTAAAACTTTTGCTAATTGCGTTTTACCAACTCCTGTTGGGCCTAAGAAGAAAAACGAACCAATTGGTTTATTTGGATCTTTCAATCCAGCGCGGTTTCGTTGAATTGCTTTAACAACTTTTTCTACAGCCTCATCTTGACCAATAACTTTTCCGCGAATAGATTCAGCCATTTTAACCAATTTACCCGTTTCAGATTGAGAAACTTTCGTAACTGGAATTCCACACATCATTGAAACAACTTCAGCTACATGTTCTTCTGTAACCACTACTTTGTTGTTTTTAGAATCCTCTTCCCAACGTTTTTTAGCTGCTTCTAATTGCTCTTGCAATCTACGTTCGTTATCTCTCAATTCAGCTGCTTTCTCATACTGCTGTGAGCGAATCACTTCAGCTTTTTGATCTTTTAATGCTTCCACTTGCGCTTCAATGTCCAAAATTTCTTGCGGAACATTGATATTTGTCATGTGAACACGAGAACCAACTTCATCTAAAGCATCAATCGCTTTATCTGGTAAATGTCTGTCTGTAATGTAGCGTTCTGTTAGCTTCACACATGCTGCAATTGCATCATCAGTATAAGTAACAGAATGATGGTCTTCGTATCTTTCTTTGATATTATTCAAAATTTGAATCGTTTCATCAATTGATGTTGGTTCGATTAATACTTTTTGAAAACGTCTTTCTAAAGCTCCATCTTTCTCAATGTATTGTCTGTATTCATCTAAAGTTGTTGCACCGATTACTTGCATTTCTCCTCTTGCCAAAGCAGGTTTGAACATGTTAGAGGCATCCAATGAACCACTTGCGCCACCAGCACCGATGATCGTATGAATTTCATCAATAAAAAGAATAATGTCTGGATTCTTTTCAATTTCTTGCATCACAGCCTTCATTCGCTCTTCAAATTGTCCACGGTATTTTGTACCAGCAACTAAAGATGCTAAATCAAGGGAAATAATTCGTTTATTAAAAAGAACACGTGATACTTTACGTTGAACTATTCTTATTGCCAATCCTTCAGCAATAGCACTTTTTCCAACTCCAGGTTCACCAATTAAAATTGGGTTATTTTTCTTTCTGCGCGATAAAATTTGGCTAACGCGTTCAATTTCTTTTTCACGACCAACGATTGGATCTAATTTTCCAACCTCTGCCATTTTCGTTAAATCACGACCAAAATTATCTAGCACTGGCGTTTTAGATTTTGGGTCAGCTGGTTTTCGCTGTGCTGAGAAACTTTCATCTTCTTCTCCACTCCCACTTCCAGGGAATTGAGCACGAGGATGCTGTCTTTCTTCCATCATCGACTCGTATTCGTCTTTTGCATTTTCGTACATAATTCCATATTTGTTTAAAACTTGGCAAGCCACGCAATCAGGATACCTTAAAATGGTCAGGAGTAAATGCTCCGTTCCAATAATGGCAGATTTAAATTGTTTTGCTTCCAAAAAAGATTGTTTAATAATATTTTCCGTTTGTTTCGTCAAAGGAATATTGTGGTTCATCAACTCAGGAACCGCTGTTTTTCTTAAAATTCGTTCTAAGTCACTTTTTATTTGACTAAGCTCAATTTGAAATTCTTGCAACAATGAAATAGCAGTGCCCTCATTGAGTTTTAAAAGCCCCAGCAATAAATGTTCAGATCCAACAAACTCATTAGATAATCGAACAGCTTCGTTTCTACTGAGCGAAATCATATCCTTAACTCGTGGAGAAAATTTTGCATCCATATAAATAGTCTTTGCTATTGACAAATATAACTTTTAATTTTTTCAACACCTTCCAAATTATTCACAATTTTTAATGCGAATTTGTTAGTAAATTAAGCTTTAGCGATTACTTCGGCATAGTTTATTAAGTAATTTTGGAGGCTTTGAAAAAAAATAAATCAGAATATAAAAAAAGGAGCAAACTATGGCAGAAGGTGAGAAAATAATTCAGATAAATATTGAAGATGAAATGAAATCAGCTTACATTGATTATTCGATGTCAGTTATTGTTTCAAGAGCACTTCCAGATGTTAGAGATGGCTTTAAACCTGTTCATCGTCGCGTATTATATGGTATGCAAGATTTAGGGGTTTACTCCAATCGCCCTTACAAAAAGTCTGCAAGAATTGTTGGGGAAGTTTTAGGAAAGTATCACCCACACGGAGATAGTTCTGTTTACGATACAATGGTTCGTATGGCTCAACCTTGGTCTTTACGTTATCCTTTGGTTGACGGACAAGGTAACTTTGGATCTGTTGATGGTGATAGCCCTGCAGCAATGCGTTATACAGAAGCTCGATTAAAAAAGATTTCTGAAGAAATGTTGGATGACTTAGACAAAGAAACGGTTGATTTTAGACCGAACTTTGACGATAGTTTAGAAGAGCCAAGTGTACTTCCTTCCAAAATACCTAACTTATTAGTGAACGGTGCCTCTGGAATCGCAGTAGGTATGGCAACAAATATGGCTCCGCACAACCTTACGGAGGTTATTAACGGAATTTTAGCCTATGTTGACAACGAAGAAATTGAAATTGAAGATTTATTAGAATTTGTTAAAGCTCCTGATTTTCCAACAGGAGGTATTATATATGGTTACGAAGGAGTTCGTGAAGCATTTTTAACAGGGCGTGGAAGAATCGTAATGCGTGGAAAAGCAGAAATTGAGGAAGAAAATGGTCGCGAGCAAATCATCGTAACTGAAATTCCTTATCAAGTGAATAAAGCAGAGATGATTAAAAAAATCGCTGACTTGGTTAACGATAAAAAAATTGAAGGAATTTCTGACTTGCGTGATGAATCTGACCGTAATGGTATGCGTATTGTTTTTGAAATTAAACGCGATGCAATTGCAAACGTTGTATTAAATAAATTATACAAGTTCACGGCTTTACAAACTTCATTCTCAGTTAATAACATCTGTTTAGTTGATGGTCGTCCTAGATTATTGAACTTAAGAGATATGATTGAGGAGTTTGTTAAATTCCGTCATGAAGTTGTTATTCGTAGAACGCGTTACGAACTTAGAAAAGCAGAAGAAAGAGCACACATTTTAGAAGGACTTATCATTGCTTCGGACAATATCGACGAGGTAATTGAAATCATTAAAAATGCTGCTAGTCCTGATGATGCGCGTGAAAAATTAGCAATTCGCTTCGGTTTGTCAGAAATTCAAACACGTGCAATTGTAGATATGCGTTTGCGCCAATTGACTGGACTTGAGCAAGACAAATTACGTGCAGAATATGCAGATTTGATGTTGTTAATCGCTGATTTAAAAGAAATTCTTGAGAACATCGACAGAAGAAAACAAATCATCAGAGACGAGTTGCAAGACATGAAAAATAAATACGGTGACGAAAGACGATCTCGTATTGAATATGCTGCAAGTGAAATGCGAATGGAAGATTTAATCGCAGATGATGAAGTAGTTGTTACGATTTCACATGCTGGTTACATTAAACGTACAAACTTAGCAGAATACAAAGTTCAAAATAGAGGTGGAATGGGCTCAAAAGGTTCAACCACAAGAGATAAAGATTTCCTAGAGCATTTATTTGTTGCAACGAATCACAATTACCTATTGATTTTCACAGAAAAAGGTCGTTGTTTCTGGATGCGCGTTTACGAAATTCCTGAAGGAAATAAATTGTCTAAAGGAAGAGCAATTCAAAACTTGATTAATATTCCTGGTGATGATAAAGTGAAAGCTTACGTTAAAGTTCAAGATTTAACCGATCAAGAATACATTAACAACAATTACATCATCATGTGTACAAAACAAGGTGTGATTAAGAAAACTTCTTTAGAGGCCTACTCTCGCCCACGTACAAATGGAATCAACGCAATCGGAATTCGTGAAAATGATGAATTACTAGAAGCAAGATTAACAAACGGAACAAACGAAATCGTTTTAGCAACAAGTTCAGGTAGAGCAATTCGCTTCAATGAATCTTCAGTTAGACCAATGGGAAGAAACGCTTCTGGTGTTCGTGGTGTGAATCTAAACGATGAAAATAACGAAGTAGTTGGAATGATTTGCGTTGAAGATATTTTCTCTACAATTCTTGTTGTTTCACAAAAAGGTTACGGTAAACGTACTTACTTAAACGATCCAGAAGATAAAGAACCAATTTACCGAATTACGAATCGTGGTGGTAAAGGGGTAAAAACTTTAAATATTACAGAAAAAACAGGAAAACTACTTTCTATTCAAAATGTAACTGACGAGGATGATTTAATGATTATTACAAAATCTGGAGTTACAATTAGAATGCATGTTGACACAATTCGTACAATGGGACGTGCTGCTCAAGGAGTTAGATTGATAAACTTGAAAGGAAATGCAGAAATTGCAGCAATTGCAAGAGTACCAAGAACGGAGGACGAAGACGAAGAAATCGAAGTTGTTGAAGGTTTAAATGAAGCAGTTGAAGGACTTGAAGCACCTGAAGAAGATGCATCTGAAGACCTTGGCACAGAAATTGACAACGACGGAGAAGAATAAAAATTATCTTTGAACTATTAAACTAAATTATGAAAGCAAATTTTTTAACAGCTGCTCTCGGTTTATTCCTTGTTTCAGCACCACTTGTTTCAACAGCTCAGAAAAAAAATGTAACTGATGCTGCCATGTTAATGAAAAAGTACAATCCAATGGCAATAATGGATCCTAATACTAAAAAGAATGTGGAAGAAGCAAAAAAATTCATCGATTTAGCGGCTGTAAATCCAGAAACTGCTGAAGATATGAAAATGCACCTTTACAAAGGTCAGATTTATTACGCTTTAGTAGAGTTAACATCTGTTGATGTGATGAAAGGAATAGCTGTTGACAAAGATTTAATCAAACAAAATAGTGATATCGCTACAGCAAGCTTCAAAAAAGTTATTGAAGACCCAAAGAAAACCTATAAAAAAGATGCGGAAGATTTCATCAATTTCCGTTCTGAAATGGCTTTTAACATGGGAATCAAAGCATACAATGCTAAAAACTACGAACAAGCTACTCAAATGTTCGCAGGTGCTTACCAAGTTCAAAAGTTTTTAAGTAACGAATATAAAGAGGCTTACACAAACACAACTTTAAGTTTAAACAACTACGTAGATAGTTTATTGAAAGTTAAAAACTATGATAAAGCGAATGAAATGGCTGAATCAATTTTAGAGATGATGCCATCAAACATTGATGTTATTATCACTTTAATTAATATCAACTTACAAAAAGGTGATGCTGTTGCAGCAGAGAAATTCTTAAATAAAGGTTTGGAATTAGACCCTAAAAACAAACAATTATACTATGTTTTGGGAACTTCTTACATTGATTTAAAACAAAATGACAAAGCTGAACAATCTTTAAATAAAGCTTTAGAAATTGACCCAAATTATACAGAAGCGCAATATCAATTAGGTGCTCATTTATTTAACTGGGCAAACGAACTAAAATATGAAGCTGGTCAATTAGATTATAAAGATCCAAAAGTTTCTCAACTAGAAGCACAATCAAAAGAAGTACTTGGAAGAGCATTAGTTGTTTTAGAAAAATTCATCGAAAAAAATCCAAATGAAAAACCAGTTTTAGACATTTTGTACAAAACACATTACAAACTAGGTAATTCAGAAAAAGCCGCCGAGTATAAAAAACGAATGGAGGCGATTAAATAAAACCTTAAAACTGCTAGAAAACTGGCAGTTTTTTTTTGTTATGAAAAAATCAATTTCAATAATAGGAGGAGGATTTGCAGGAACACTTCTTGCGCGTCAGATCATTGAGCGAACAAATCAATGTACTATTAACTTGTTCAATCACATTTCTGAATTGGCAAAAGGTGTTGCTTACGATTGTAATCAAAATTCGGCTTTATTGAACGTGATTGCCTCGAAAATGAGTGCCTTTCCTGATGATAACGAACATTTTTTAAATTGGTGTTTGATGCATCCTAATTACAAAAATGAATCTAAATCAATCGTTGGAAATGCATTTCTACCTCGTAAAATTTATGGAGAATATCTCATTTCAATCTGGGAGGAAACCAAATTATTGGCGAAAGAAAAACAATGTGATTTAATCGTTTTTTCAGAAAAAGTTACTTCAATTAACGAGTATGAAAATCATTTTTTTGTTTCAACTAAAACGCAAAAAATAACAAGTGATATTTGTGTTTTAGCAACAGGTAATGAAGAACCTGGAAAACCCAAAAACTGTTCTGATTCTTTTCTAGAAAGTGAAAACTATTTTTCAAATCCTTGGAAAATTGACTTTTCAAAAATAAATTATTCATTGCCACTATTGATTATTGGTAATGGACTAACAATGGTTGATACTGTTTTAAGTTTACGCGAAAGTCATTTCAACGAAAAAATTATTTCTATTTCACCGAATGGTTTTAACATTTTGCCTCACCGAAATTTCAATCTTGATTTTAAATCGCAATTGGCAACAATTCAAACTCCAATTTCACTGCTTGAATTAGTACATTATTTCAACCAAGAAGTGAAAACCTTGCGGAAATTTGGTGTTTCACCCGAACCAATTATTGATGCTTTTCGACCAAATGTTGCAAAAGTATGGCAACAATTTTCTGCGGAAGAAAAAGCTAAATTTATGGGAAGAGTTCGACACATTTGGGGAGTTGCTCGTCACCGTATTCCATTTGTCTCTTACGACAAAATAATGAAAGAGCAAATCAATCAACAACTTGAAATCCTTGCGGGGAAATTAGTTGAATTAAATCAATCAAAATCAGGAAATAATGTAATTCTTTGGGACAAACGACTGAAGAAAAACAAAGAATTTATTATCGGTTCTGTTATTAATTGTACAGGTCCAGAAACAAAAATTACGGCAACTAAAAACGATTTATTGAATCAACTTTATGCAATTGGAATAATTTCGCAAGATTCATTAAATTTAGGTTTACGTGCGAATACCAAAACATTTAGAACGATAAATGCTGATAATCAAGAAAATGAAAAACTATTTGCCATCGGTTCTTTGTTGAAAGGAGAACTTTGGGAAAGTACAGCTGTTAATGAGCTTAAAAATCAAGCAAAAGAATTAGCAGTTCTACTTACAAATGAACTTCAGAAAACTTAAATTTCGTATTTTTGGACTATGGAATTTCTTTATCCGAACGCACTCTGGTTTTTGTTTTTATTAGCGATTCCTATCATTATTCATTTATTCCATTTTAGACGACACAAAACGCTTTATTTTTCTTCGCTAAAATTCATTCAATTCGTTGAACAAGAAAATAAATCAGCTAAAAAACTTCGTAATTTATTAGTGTTAATCGCACGAATATTGGCATTAACATTTTTGATTTTAGCTTTTGCTCAACCAACATTCACAGATTCAAAAGCAAAAAATACTGTTGGAAAAAATGTTGTTGCAATTTACATCGACAATTCATTTTCAATGAGCGCCAAAGGAACCGAAGGAGAATTACTTTCCGAAGCGCGCGAAATGGCTCGAAGAATAATCAATAATGCACCTTTAGAAACAGGCATTTTGCTTAATACCAATAAGTTAGATGGAATTGAACAGCGAATTGTAAGTAAAATGGAGGCAATTGAATACCTCGATAAAATTTCATACACGCCATTAGTACGAAAAACTGATGAAGTAATCAATTGGCAAAAAAACTTCTTAGAAAAAGAAAACAATGAACAACAACGCATTGGTAAACAGCAATTTGTAGTATTATCTGATTTTCAAAAAAATACTTTTTCTTCAAAGCAATTAAAAGCTGATGAGAAAAATAGTTACTTCCCAATTCAACTTGTTCCGCAAAAAATCGAAAACGTTACAATCGATTCTGTTTGGTTTTCAAATCCATTTCATAAGAAAGGAGATCCAAATGAATTGTTTGTTCAATTGAGAAATTTCTCAGATAAAGATGCGGCTAATTTAGAATTGCACCTAGAAATTGGGAAGTCAAAACGCGATATGTTTATTGATGTTCCTGCGAATAAAAAAGTTCAAACAAGCTTTCAATTTACTGAAAATGAATTTGGTATTAAAACAGGGAAACTGACAATCAACGACAAACAATTGTTTTGGGACGATGATTTTTACTTTTCTTACAATGTAGCTAAAAAGTCAAACGTTTTGATTATCAATGGAAAAGATGCTTCCGCTGATGTTCAAAAAGTCTTTAATGTTGAACCTTTTTACGAAACAAGCTCGATTTCTGAATTTGAATTCTCAAAAGATAATTTAAACACAGCTAATCTACTCGTATTAAATGGCTTGAATGAGATTCCTTCTGGTTTAATTAGTGAAATCGTTGAATTTTCAAATGATGGCGGAAGTGTGTTTGTTTTACCTGGCACAAACATTCAGAAAAGTGATTATTCAAATTTATTAGGAGAATTGAACCTTCCGAGTATAAATTCGATTGCAAATTCAGGACTTAAAATCAATAAAATTCAATACAAAGATCCATTTTTCAAAGGTGTTTTTGAAAAAGAAAATGAAAATTTAAATGTCCCGAGTATTGTTAAAGCCTACAATGTCAGTCAAATGCGACAGTCAACGGCTTTTACTCTAATTGAATTAAAAAATGGTGAACCTCTTTTGTTGCGCTCTAATCAAAATGCGTATTTGTTTTTAAGTTCACTGCAAGCTGACTTCAGTAATTTTAGTTCAAATGCTTTATTTCCAACTATTTTACTTCGAGCAGGAGAACTCTCGATTCGCGCTTATCCCTTATTTTCAATCATTGGAAAAGAAAGCAAAATTCCAGTATTTGAAGAAATTCAAAATGATAATCCGTTGAAATTGGAAAGCAATACAATTGAATTTATTCCTTTGATTCAAAAAATCGGCAATCGCTCCTATCTTTCGATTTCAGGAATGGAAGCTGTAGAGAAACTAAAACCGGGAAACTATTCCATTGTAAATGATGGAATTATTGGAAATTTAGCCTTGAATTTTGACAGAAGTGAATCGAATAATTCATTAATGGAAAAAACAGAAATCATTGAAGCATTTACTTCTCAAGGGATAAAAAATTGTAATTTTAGCACTATTCAAGACGGACAAAGTTTAAGTCCAATTGCGATTGATGAACCAGCGAAATACTGGAGAATTCTTTTGCTTTTGAGCTTACTTTTTATCCTTTTTGAAATAGCATTATTAAAGTTCTGGAAATAGAAAAAAATGAAACTACTTTTAAAAAGCGCCAAAATCCTCGACAAAAGCTCTGAATTTGATAATCAAATCAAAGACGTTCTTATCAATAATGGGAAATTTGAAAGAATTGAAAACTCCATTTCAGATGAGGAAGCGATTGTTATTGAATCAGAAAACTTACACTTATCGCAAGGTTGGGTGGACTTAAAAGCAGATTTTTGTGATCCTGGATTTGAGCACAAGGAAACTATTCTTTCTGGTTTAGATCAAGCAGCTTTCGGAGGTTTTACCCACGTTTGCATTTTGCCTACAACACAACCAATTGTTGACGGAAAATCGCAAGTTGAATATATGATGAGCAAAGGATCAAATCACGCAGTTGCAATTCATCCAATTGGAGCAATCACAAAAGGATTGAAAGGAGAAGAATTAGCTGAAATGTATGATTTATTCCAAAGTGGTGTTCGTTTGTATTCAGATGATTTGCATCCTGTTAGCGCTGGAATTATGTATCGCGCTTTACTTTACACAAAAAACTTTGGCGGACGTGTAGTTGCTTTTTCTCGCGACTATTCATTGGCAGGAAAAGGAATGGTAAACGAAGGCATTGCTTCCACTAAAACGGGTTTAAAAGCTGATCCAAGTATTGCCGAAATCATTCAAGTTGAACGCAATTTACGTTTGGTGGAATACGTTGGTGGAACAATGCACTTAACAGGTATTTCTTGTGCTGAGAGTGTTGAATTGATTCGAAAAGCGAAGAGAAAAGGCTTGAACATAACAGCTGATGTCAATCTAATGAATTTGCTATATACAGAGGAAAACATGTTGGATTTTGACGCAATCATGAAAGTTCTACCTGTTTTAAGAACAGAAAATGACCGCTTGGAACTTTGGCATGGCTTGATGGATGGAACGATTGATACAGTTGTTTCTGACCACCGACCGATGGATCAAGAAGAAAAAGAATTAGAATTTGACAATGCAAGTTTTGGAGCTTTTCAATTACAAACTTTATTCGGAGCATTAAATTGCACCACGCATATTGATTTGGACAAATTCATTAATAGCGTTAGTCATAATGCAAGAATAATCGCACAAATCAATCAACACGCTATTTCTGTTGGAAATCAAGTTGATGCAACTGTTTTTGATCCAAGTTTAAATTGGGAATTAAATGAAGAGAATTTGTTATCTCAACATCCGTACAATCCATTTTATAAGCAAACTTTAGTAGGAAAAGTTTTAGCTGTGGTTAATGGTGGAAAAGCAATCATTCAAAATTAAGCAAGTGTCAAAAAGATCATTTATAAAGCAATTTTTTAAGGAGAAAAACATGGTTGGCGCTATGGCTCCAAGCTCGCGTTTTCTTGCTTCAAAAATGTTGAATCATTTACCAATTAAAGAGGCGAAAATCATTATTGAACTTGGTCCAGGAACGGGAGTTTTCACTGAGAAGATTATCGAAAAAATGGGTCCAAATACGCAACTCATTGTCGTTGAATTGAATGACACATTTTTTGAAGCCTTGGAAAAGAAAATAGCTCACAAAAACGTTCACTTAAAACATGGCTCTGCTGAAGAAATTAGCAAATACCTAAAAGAATTAGGCCACGAAAAAGCGGATTTAATTATTTCCTCTTTACCACTTGCAGTAATTCCATCAGAAATCCGTCAGAATATTTTAAATGCAATTAAATCACATTTAAATAAAGAAGGTCAATTCGTTCAGTTTCAATACTCATTGCAATCAAGACGCGCGCTAAAAAAAATATTTACATCTGTAAAATTGAACTTCACTCCTTTTAACTTCCCTCCTGCTTTTGTTTACACTTGTAACAATATGTAACGATAAATTGGTTTCGATTTTTGGTTATTTGGTTTGATGTTATCTTTAACCCAATTATATTGAACTAAAAACTCTTCTTAAATGGAAAAGGTTTCAATTAATAGGAAAGTTAAGTTAAAGAAGCTGCTCTACAAACTATTAAATTTAACTTATAAAATTTGATGTCATTTTTTAAAAAATATTTTTGGAGAATATGCTTTATAATTATTGGAATTAGCTTAACTATTTCAAATTATTTGACTTTAGTAGAAAATCAAAAATTAGATAATACGGAGAATCCAATATTTGTAAAGATTATAATGGCACCAATTAACTGGACAGCTATTTGTCAAAATTAAGATATTTCAAGATACCATAAGATTGGTTTTATAAAAATCATTTGGGGCAATTTGACCTAATGAATCATGTCTTCTTTCATTGTTGTAAAAATCAATATATTTTCTAACCCCTTTCAATAATTCAATCCCACCATTTGCTG
>VEQH01000096.1 GCA_018883325.1 Flavobacteriales bacterium
GTAGGAAGTTTCTCCTAAAGTGTTTTGGACAACGTCTGGGATAAGGTAAGGCGATGTGCCGTTTTCGTAAAGTCGGGTATCTGTATTTATCGTTCCTATTCTAGAAGCACCGTAGATGGGTTGATCAATGAGTGTAGCGCTGTTTACCCCAAAACCATTATTTGAAAAGTTAACAGGATACCTTGCCATTAATTGCCTTTCAATAATTGTTTTCATTTTCAATAGTTATTCGAAACCAAAGGGCTTGTTTTAAGTTTTTTGTGGAAGAGCAATGTGACTTTTAGACTTATTAAATAAAAATGTTAATTATTTTTTTTATGTAATGATTTCCTATAACTTTAGTTGTTTTTCATTTTCTGATTGTTAGGTAGATAAACCAAACATATAAAACGAAATGGAATAATAAATAATACAATCCATCATTAAAAAATATTATTTTTTCTAAAATTGGTTTAAGAATATAATAAACTGGAAAACTACTTCTGACTTCAAAAACATCCAAAATTATAAACCCGAGTAAAAACGAGCAAATCAATAATAAAGGCATCTTAATTCCTTTTGGATTAAAAAATATAAGACTTATTACACCCATATATTCTAGATTGAGTAGAATATAAAACAATCTAAACTCAATTTGATAGAAAACCCAAATTAAATAGATTATCAAAATTGACAATAGTAACTGCTTCTTTGATGAAATTGAGATTTTATCTAGTATTTTCATATTATTTTAGATTGTAATATGCTGAATTATCTCCGTCCAGACCTTTTAGTATTCCAAATTGTGGATGTTGTTTTAATAGGTCATCAAGAAGCATTATTCTAGGTTGTGCATCTGTGCCATTTTTTGTTGCAACAATAACGCCACCAGCAGAATTTTTACCTAAATAAACTGCATAATGACCATTATAATAGTCCATATTCATTTTAAACGCCATTCTTATAATTGTTTTCCCAGGAATTACTTTATTAGGTGCAACGTTTTTATAATTGGATTCTAATTGATTATCAGCCAATTTATCAACCATACAACCGTTTGTGTATTTAATTTTTCTTAATTGTGTCAAAGCCAATGCAAACTCCCAGCAATTGTAATTATCTTTATTAAAGATATCAGTTTCACTATATACTCCGTTGTTATTCTCATAGATATAAGAACTTCCATTATTATACCAATGCTTAAAAGCTTTTCCTAAATTTTCATTAAAGCTTTTGTCAGCTGTAAAATAATTCCATGCATAATCATACTGAACTTTTGGAGTAAATTTTTTGTCTCCACCATCAGTGCTGTAGTATCCTAAAAATTCACCTGCTTTATCTGGATTTGTATTGTACTTTGCTTCATATTCTTTATCATTTACTTTAATACTTTTAGCTTGTCCTTCTGTAGGGTCTAATTTGAAATTTTCACCATTATCTAATTTGTATTCATATTCTTTATCGCAATCATATGTTTCAGTTGTTTCAACATTTTTCGGTGCAGGATTCAGTTTATTATGGTAGGGAGATTTTCCATCACCTGGTCCACCTTCTGACTTTAATCCACTTGGGTCTTTGTACAAAATCGGATTATTATCAAATGCACAATAAGGGCTTTGCCACGTAAACATCGCCATCAGCGGATCCAAGCTCAGCCATCTACCCAACCTTGGGTCATATTGCCTAAACTCGGTGGTGTAAGAATTTCCTTCGCCTTTAGCTTCAGGGTCTTGTTCCATACCATTATACCCATAACGATAAGTTCCCACAGAAGTTCTACTCGAAATCTCCATACTCCGCCAAAAGGGCGGACAGGCACACGGAAAATAATCGGTATAATTTCTCGATACAGCTTTGAATGCAGAAATGGTGGCATTCCAAATTTCACGGTCAGAAATAACCACGTTTATAGGGATATTTTAATTAAATTTTAATTGTTTCTATGAATTTTAAATTTCATAAAAATAACTAGTTTATTAAATTTTCATTCTTATTGCTCATTTTAAAAATTTTATACAAATAATGAATAATTAAAAGTATTGATACGAAAGTTGATAGGTGAAAACCAATTCCTTTATTACTTAAAAACATACCATTTGCACCTACTCCAATACCAAAAAAAACTTCTTCGAGAAATATCAGTAAGAAAAATAATAAAATTATTAATGAAGACAAAAAAAAACTCTTAAAACGTACGGAAAGACCAATTAATAATAAGATTATTAATTTTGCGAACAAGAAAAAGTCTTGATATCCAAATATTTTAACTACAATTATCTTCTCTTTCGAGTTAAACAAGTCATAATCATACCACCAAACATAAGGTAAAAAAAAACTAATAAAAAAAATGGAATAATATAATGTCGGTAAATAATTGATTAAATTTTCCAATTTTAATTTTTGATATTTTGACTCCATACTTATAAGTTTTACTATTTTGGTTTATATGTTTTATAAAGATCTTTTTTGTCAAGTTTAATAGCATTGAAGTTGCTGTTTTGTAATTCTGAAGTAAAGTCTAATGCTTTTAAAAATTCCCAACTTTGTTTATATGTTTTAGTGTCAAAATGTAAATCGTAATTCTTTTTGGTTTTACCTTTATGTAGTTCTCCTTCAGTATTGGTTACAATTCCAATTTTTTTCACCCCTTTAATTCTATACCCTCCTTTTTTTTGTCCTATATCTGCTCGATTATTTATTGTTTGATCGTGAAGATAATTTAATTGAGATCTCATTAAATGTTTCGAATTTTCTGATATTATTATTTCATCAGCATCAGCGGCAGCAAAGTGAATTATTTGTCCATTTTCAAGTAATTTTTTTAGTTCTTTATGTTTCATAAATGCTGCTATCATACCTTCTGAATAAGCAGCTCCCATACTATGAGTAACAAAATTTAATTCTGTAACATCATTTTCAGTATTTAAACTTCCATCAAGATTCCTATCATTATTAAGTTTTTCTATTTCAGCAATTATTTGTTTTGCCATTTTCATACCTTGAATTCTACCAGTATTGAATCTTTCGCCTGCTGTTGAACCAATCCAATTCCCAGTTCCGTTAACAAATTTCTCTCCAGTATCACAAAAATATTCATGTGCTGAATTAATAAATTGATTTGGATTTCCAGTATATTTGTTACCTTGCCAATATGGTTTTCCTGGTGTAATATTATCACTCGAATTCATAGGCATATTATAAATATACCCATTCACAAAAATAGTATAAAGTCCATTATCATCTTTTCCAGCAATCGGTGAGTTTGAAGCGTAGCAATAAGCACTCATTGAAGGAAACCAATGTCTCTTTGGGTCGCAAGATTTCCACCTGCCTAAACGAGAATCATATTGGCGATAATCTGTAGTATAGCTATTTCCATTTCCTGAAACTTCATTATCATTTTCTAAACCTATATACCAATATTTATAAGTCCCAGAATTAAACGTTCTACTCGAAATCTCCATCCCAAACGGGTAGTAATCGGTATAATTTTTTGTTACAGCTTTGAACGCAGAAGTGTTCCAAATCTTTCTATCAGAAATAACTACGTTTACGTTACCGAGGTAATTGGTGATTTCGTAGTCGATATTTCCTTGTGTGTTTTGTTGCACATCAGGGATGGTGTAGGGAACAGTTCCATTTTCGTAAATAGCTGTGTATTTTCTGCGCATTCCAAGGCGAGAAGCCCCGTAGATATTTTGTTCAGTGAGGTACGCACGGTTTAAAGCGGCACTTAATGTTACATGATATGTTGCAATTACCTGTCTCAAAATAGTTTTATTCGTAGATTCATTTTTAATAGACCTTGATTAAGCGAAGGTAAGGTTTTAAGTTTTTCGTAAAAGTAGCGACTTAAGTATCGAAATAACTTTTTCACAAGTAGTTCTTTTCTTTATGTTTTCATATAAATTCAAATTAATTTTAATAATATTTCGACATTCGATATCATTAAAATATTTTATAATGTTTTCTTCAATATCCTTTATTAGAATTAATGGTTCAACGTCGCTAATTTGTTTAATTTTTTTTTTTACTAAATCAATTTCAACCAAAATAAATCCATGTTTTACAAATTTTGGTACATAAATTATTGAATTATGAAAATATAGAGGCCCTCCAAATTCCAATTTTGGAAAAATATTTTTTGAGTTAATAATCAAATTTCCAACTTCCGGGCCTCCTTGACAAATTTCTCTGAAATTTATATACTCAATTAAATATCCGGAAAATTGATAAATCTGAGGAAAATTATTTGCTGTAGGATTCATTATTTTAGTTAAATATTGAAGTTTGACTTTTAATTAACTTTGATTTTACTTGAAATTGTATCAAACCACCAGGATGCTTTACACCTTGCCATCCTATTATTCCCAATGTAACTTGAGTTCCTTTTGGTAATCTTCCAGTAGTGTAAACTGACAAATTATTCCATTCTGGCTTAATTGCATTGAATGTTCTAGCTGCAAAACGAGATGAACCAAAGATTGTAGGGCTCCAATAATCAAGACCGTTTGCACTCATTGCACCAAAACGTTGGATATCAATAGAAAAAGGCATACCAAAAGTTATTTTCCCTAATAGATATCCGTCTTTTGTTGTTGTCAATATTGGAATTGTACCAAAATTAGTTAAACCTAGTGAGTTCCCTGAAGACAAAAACCCCATATACATAGATCCCAAAGCTTGGGTACCTCTATGTCCTCCTGAGCCAATATCAGATATGGTTTTTTTAAATCCATCCCATACAAAACTTGCAAGACCTCCTTTGTGAGCAGCGAGTGCTTTCTTGAATGAATAGAAAGCATCATTTTTTTCGTTGTGGTCAATAAAAGATTGAACTGCAGGTGTAACTGCTCCACCTACCATATTTGTTAAATCCATGGTTGCACAGTCATCAAATTCATTTCCTTTTGAATCTACATAATAGTTTTTATCAGCATTCCATGAGTATTTTTCTCCTGCTTGTGTTTCAAAACCAACAGCTAACCATGTGTCACTTTCTTTGTCTGCATAAACCCAAGCAATTGCTTTTAATTTTTTATCATCAAAAACACCTTCATTTCCAGTGCCAGACATCATTTCACCACTTGGAGATGAAAAAGGCCCTGTTTTTTTTGAGATAAACAATGTACCTTCTTCAGGGTCTTCACAACCGTTTTCTTCTGCCCATCCTGGCGGAGGATCTCCAGTACTCAATCCTGTTGGATCAATCAACAATACGGGATTATTATCAAATGCACAATACGGGCTTTGCCAAGGGAAAGAACTTGCCAGCGGATCCAAACTCAGCCATCTACCTAACCTCGGGTCATATTGCCTAAATTCGGTGGTGTAGGAATTTCCTTCGCCTTTAGCTTCAGGGTCTTGTTCCATACCATTATACCCATATCGATAAGTTCCCACGGAAGTTCTACTCGAAATCTCCATGCCAAATGGAAAATAATCGGTATAATTTTTTGGTACTGCTTTGAATGCATTGGCGGTGATGTTCCAAATTTTACGGTCGGAGATCACCACGTTCACATTACCGAGGTAATTGGTGATTTCGTAGTCGATATTTCCTTGTGTGTTTTGTTGCACTTTTGGGCTAATTTGTAATTAGTTAAATTTATTTAACTGAAACTCTTTTAAAAACACCCTCTCTAACTTCAATAACTTTAAAACCGTTTCTAATTTCTAGTTTTTTTTTATTGTAGTCATAACTTAGAAATCTTTTGTTAGCATTCATATTTGATTTTCTTAAATTAAGATTAATACTTATCACTTGGCAAACGTCTAATACTGAATCAGATATTATCCTTGAGTACAAAATATCAGCTAAAGAATCTGAAATATTTCGAATACTATCCTTATTATTTAAAGTTTGTTCAAACGGACATGTCAAATGAAAGAAATAATATGCACTATTTTTATCATCTATCTCATAACTAGGTGAAGTGATTTTTATCTTTTCATACCCTAATTTCTCTAATTCATACATAAATTTTTTCTCCTTGACACTTATTTTATGAGTATGAGAATAAAATTCTCTTTGATCATCAGACATTCCATCTCCAATACATGATTGGAGTAAAATTGCAATTAAGGCTGTCAGTAATGTTTTTGTTTTCATTTTTAGATAAAATCTTACTTTGGTTTAAATATTGGCGAAGATTCTTTATTTGAATCGCAGTTAGGATATTCCATTTCTCTAGCAGCACTTGATTTCATAAAGAAAGTATTGCCTCCAATTTTATTATTTTTATCCATATTTATTAAAAATCTCCATGTAAACTCCTTACCTTTCGAATCATAATGAAAATTATAATTGTCAGTAGTTTTAATATATGGAACTTCTCCCGTACCAAATTCATCTTCACTAATTCTTTCCATTTCATTTTCATTTCTTTTCTGAACTGCCCTATAATACTTGTTATGTAAAAACTTAATATCTGATTTAACTACCCCAAATCGTTTGACACCAGGAATTCTATAACCACCTGTTGATATGGATCCTGGATCTTTAAGAGCTAAAGTATTATCGTGAGTATAATTTAATTGAACTCTTTCTATTTCTTCTATATTCGAAAGCTTAATTTCATCTGCGTCTGCTGCTGAGAAATGTGCAACCAGTTCAATTCTTTTAGCTAACTCAGGGTTTTTCATAAATTCTTCAATCATTCCCTCTGAAAAAGCTGCTCCCATACTATGTGTCACGATTTGGATTTTTTCATCAGGCCCTAAACTTTCAACAGCAATTCTTAAATATTCAGATACAACCATAGCATAAATTTTCCCCGCTTCTTGTCTTGTCTGAGCACTTGAAGTCAAGCCACTTCCTGTACCATCTACAAACATAAAATTTTTATCACAAAAATATTTACTTGCTCCATAAATAAATTCTTCTGACCAATATTCGCGACCAGCGGGTAAGTCATCACTTGTACCTCGTTTTTGACCATATCTGTACCCATTCACAAAAATAATCAATCTTCCATCGGGATCTTTAGCTGCAATTGGAGTATTTCCTGCATAGCAATATGGAGACATACTAGGGTAAATTGCTTTCAAAGGATCGAGTGATAACCATCTCCCAATTCGTGGATCGTACTGTCTATTTCCAAAGTCATAACTGTTTCCATTTCCACTAATTTCATTATCGTCCTCTTTTCCTGTATACCCATATCGATACGTTCCCACAGATGTTCTACTCGAAATCTCCATGCTCCGCCAAAAGGGCGGACAGGCACACGGAAAACAATCGGTATAATTTCTTGATACTGCTTTGAACGCAGAAGTGTTCCAAATCTTTCTATCAGAAATAACTACGTTTACGTTACCGAGGTAATTGGTGATTTCGTAGTCGATATTTCCGAGGGTATTTTGTTGCACATCAGGGATAGTGTAGGCAACTGTTCCATTTTCGTAAATAGCTGTGTATTTTCTGCGTATTCCAAGACGAGAAGCCCCGTAGATATTTTGTTCAGTGAGGTACGCACGGTTTAAAGTGGTACTTAAAGTTACTTCATAGGTTGCCATTACTTGTCTCACAATAGTTGTATTCGTAGTTTCATTTTTAATTAACCTTGATTAAGCGAAGGTAAGGTTTTAAGTTTATTGTGCGGTAGCAAGGATTATTTTAAGTTTTTTGCGGAAAATTTTCTATGATGCTTTGTTTAATTAGAGTTTACTTTAAACTGAATTAAATAAAAATTTGGAATTTTTATTTAATTATTTTATCTATTATTTTGAAGTTTTTAGAAAAGATGACAAATCAACTAATTTCAATGTATTAAAATCTTTAAATCTAACCTCATAAGAAATAGAATCTATTTTTCTATTATTTAGTCTTATTAAAATATATTTTTTCTTTGAGAAAACTAAAATAAAACTTTCATTTGAACCGAGACTATCTATACCATCATCATATACAATAATACCCCCGTTCTCATTACCTTTTAAAATACCATTAGAGTTTGATGTATAATAATAATCATCAGTTATTTTTTTAGTTATCGTTGTTGAGCCGTCAACTGAATTTCTCACATACATTGGTAGAAACAAACTTCCATAGAATTGCAGAAACATAACTATGATTGAAGTAAGTAACACTATAGGTAAAATATATCGTAGTTTCATTTTCTGGAAAATTTTATCGTGGTGGTGGACCTGACGGAAGTGAATGAGTAAACCAAAATACTTGTTTTGTATTACCTAAAGGACATGTTTCTCCCTTAACTCGTATTAAATTTGAATTACCATTGTCTTTTGTTACACCAGATGAAATCGTTAGTTCATTAACGACTTTAAAAACTATTTTGTCTTGATAAATCCACATAGAATATTCCATTCCACCTAAGTAAAAAGAGGTTCTATTATAGAAATATTGATTGCCATGAGCCCAAAAAGCAGTTACTATTCCCGTTTGTCTTGGGCTTGTGTTAGATTTGTAATCTAACTGTTCCCCAATTTTAATTTTATTGTTTTTCCATTGTTCTTCAAGATGTTTTAATGCTATATATGTTTGTGCAGACCATTTAACATCTTCTGTAATTGCATGACCTTCACTTTCATTGAAAACACGAGTCTGATTACCTATTCCTTGATGGAACTCCATCATTAAAATACACATTGTTTTTAATCCGTCTTCTTTGAAAAATTCTTGCTTTTCTTCTTCGGACATATCAGTATTCATTGATGCACCAACGCCACCCCATTCAGAATTTGCAGCAGTAGAAATTCCAATCGCCATTGTTGTTACTGCAGGATTTTCTAAACGCTCATCGTATTCCTCTTTAGTCCACAAATCACCAACTTGTTTTACTTGATTATCAGATTCTTTCTTTTTTTCAGGCTTATTTGCACTCAATGTATTCAAACTCTTTTTAATCGAGTTCATAAATCCCTTTAATTTTTCAAGAGGTGTTCTTTTATGAACATATTTTACCTCTGGCAAATCTTTATTTAATTCTGGTTCTCCTTTTTTATCCGGCCCTCCCTCAGCCGCCAACCCCAAAGGATCTGTAAAATATATAGGATTATTATCAAACGCACAATAAGGGCTTTGCCAAGGAAACATCGCCATCAACGGGTCCAAGCACAGCCATCTTCCTAACCTTGGATCATATTGCCTAAACTCGGTGGTGTAAGAATTTCCTTCGCCTTTTGCT
>VEQH01000047.1 GCA_018883325.1 Flavobacteriales bacterium
CCTTTAGATAGTGGCCCAAAAAATGGATTTATTCACGTTGTAAAGTAAAATTCAGGTTTATAATTACAACGATTTAGACAATAAATTCAAATAAAAATAAAACCGATGACTTCAATTATTTTGTCATCGGTTTTTTATTTTATACAGTATCCTTGATTTCAATTTCAGCAATCTAAAATTCAAATTGAACTGTATCTAAAACTTTAGTTTACAGATTATTTAATAAATGATCAATTAATTTCTTTTGATTGTGCTTATTTGAAATCCTAAACCTGCAGAAAATAACAATTCGTCCATTTTGTGTTCACCCACTTTGGAGCCACGAATTTTTGAATTGACATAAGTTAGATTGGCGAAAAAATGAAAATAATCCCAAACGTAATAGTCGGCACCAATTTTTAATGCAAAGGATGGTGCAACATAAAATTGTTTTTCAAAAAGAGAATAGTCATAATCAACCATTAAGACTCCCATTTGAGCACCAGTTGTAATTTTAAAATTGCTTTTACCAAAATGGCGAAAACCACCAAAATAAATGCGGTTCATGTAATTTGGATTTGAAAAACTCGAATTACTTGAATAGTTCGCATCGATAAATTGAAAAATTTCACCTCGTAAACTATAATTTTTATCTACCACATATTCCAAAAAACCATTAATGTAAATTGAATTCGCTTTGTTTTGAAGCATCCTTCCCGGTGTAATAGTCGCAGAAGCTTTTATCAATCCTGGTTGAAAATAACTATCGTTTTGAGCTTGGGATTGAAAACAAAACAATTCAACAATTAAAAAGAAAACTATTTGCCTCCCCATAAGTCAACGATTTTATAGTGAATACCTAAAGTAATTAACAAATGACCTTCTAAACTAGCTCCATGTTGATGTTCGCTTGTGAACACTAACTGATTATTTATTAATTCAGGTGAGATATGGTTTCCCAAATGAATCATATACTGACCCATCACAGAAAAGTCTAATCTTTGTGACAAATTAATGTGTGTCCCTAGTCCCATTTGAACAGCAGAACTCCAACGTTCAGCATAATTTGTTTTGTCTGCGTTTTCAGCCAACCGCGAATAATCAAAACAATGTCCTGCCAGAACATAAGGCTTAAATAATTGATTTTCTTTAAGGTAAGGATAAAACAAAACACTCCAGCCAATGTGGTAATCCGTTCGATGACCACGATTCAATACATCAGCTGTTAAATAGTCAAAAAACCAATCCGTATTTACTCTTTCAGCTAATTGCAATCTAAATTGACCACCGGCTCCTGTCCCAAAATTGCTAGTTTCACTATCATTAAATAGCGAAACTGTGGTACGAACACCAAGACTCAAAATGCCGCTTTCGTTCTTTTTAATCTTTAAAGGCTGTGCAAAAGAAAATAGCGCTATGCTTGAAAAACAAGCAACAATAATTTTTTTCAAACTTTAATTTTTATTCAACCATAAATCGCTTAACAATGGTTTGTCCATTGCTGAACTTCATTTCAAGTAAATAAATACTTGGTCTAAGTTCCGTTACATCAAAGGTAAAAAAATCATTGTTCGCTGCTTCACTTACCAATTTTCCGTCCAAAGAAATTATTTTTCCTTGAGTCATTCCAAAGGCTTCAACATTTAGGAGATGACTACTCGGATTTGGATAAATTTTTATGTTTGCGTCCATTTCATCAGAAATTCCTGCATTCGTAAAAACTGTAATCGTTGAAGTTGCAGTTTGACTACAGCCAAAAACGTCAGGTACAGTGTAAGTTATGACATGCGTTCCAACTCCTGCTAAACCGGGATGAAAACTTGTACCGATTACACCGTCACCAGCGTAACTTCCTCCTGATGGAATTCCATCTGTTAAATTTATAGGCAATGAACCTTGACTTATTTGTGTTACAGTTTCATTGTAAATAATTGGTTCAACTGAATAAAAATCAATAAATAAAGAATCTTTTGCTGTACATCCACCGCTGTTTGAACCAATTACGTAATACATTCCTGGAGTTGGAATAAATGGAACTCCATTTTGAACGCCGCCAAGCCAATTGTATGAGGAAGCTGTTCCTGTTCCTGTTAAAGTAATTTCTGTATTTGGACAAATTAATCTATTTGGTCCTGCATCGACATATGGATTTGAAAAAGAAGTCAAATTGATTGCATTTGATCTTGTTTTACAACCCATAACATCTGTTACAACTGTGCGATAAGCGCCAGGAGTTGCAGTTGTTGTTGTCATCGTTTGAGCCCCATTAGACCATTGAATCGAAGTTGGAATCATACTTGTCGATAAGGTCAGTGTGGCACTTGAACCGGGACAAATTCCGTTTGGTCCTGTAACAACAGCTGGTCGATGTTTTTGAAGAATTGTTTCATGTCCGTTTACAATTCCATTGCCGTAAGCAAAATTAGGAGTCACTCCTGTCGAAGTATTTGTGTTGGCTGAATTCAATAAATCAGTTTTAAAGTCTTGATAGGTTGCTTTTGAACATTTTTGCAGATAAAGTGCTGCAATACCTGCAACAACAGGAGAAGCCATTGAAGTTCCTCCATTTCTGACATGAAAACCTCCTTGATCTATCGATGGGTTATTTACCGTATTTGAAATAAACCACATTGGTCCCGCTGTTAATGAAATTCCGCCACTTGCCGCAACATCTGGTTTCACAACGCCTAAACGATTTGGTCCTTTGCTACTTGAAGGCTCGATTGTTCCAACTGGCACATAGTTAGTTGGAACATAAGTATTTCCATTCTTGTCAATATGACTAGCTCTGTTGCGAATATTTCCAACTGAAATAACTTTATCTGAACAATTCCACGAAGAAACGATTGTTTGAAGCGTATCAGGTGCGTTATAAAATGTAATTGCTGGTAGAATTGAAGGCGATGGGATTTGCGTTTCAAAATCACTCAAACCAAGCCAAGCTCCTCCCCAAATATCATAAGTTCCCGTGCCAAAAGTTTCAAAACGATAGAGGTAACTTAATGAATCTACATTTCTAAATACTACTTGCATGTGGAAATTTGATCCAACAACTTCTCTATAAGTTTGAATTGTTGCAATTCGATCACCATTTGAGTTGTAAATTGTATCGTTAACAGGACCATTTTCGAAAACATCATAAATATTTCTGAAAGCTGTTCTTCCCCTAAAACCATAATTTGGAGCTGGTAAATCTGCACCGTATGCATAGGAGAAATTACTTGAAGTGTCTGCCCATAAATCGAAGAATATTTTGTTTGAACCGACAACTGTATTCCCTGGATTGTTTTTGCACCAAACAAATGACGTGTCTTGTGAAAGATTCCCTCTAACGTGGTACTTCCCTTGTTCACCTGAATTTCCAGCTGCACAAACAACTATTCTACCTTCCTTTTGCGTGAGTAATTGATCTATGTATTCTGCTGCTGGATCTTTTCCGTCATGACTACCTATATAACTTCCCAATGAAAGATTGACGACAGCGGGTTTACCCAAAGAATCGGCAACTTTAAAAATATAATCACAAGCGTCAGCAATTGTTAAGGTCCAATTTGGAAGTCCAAAATCAGTTTCCACAACAATTATATCAGCTTCTGGAGCCATTCCTTTGTTTGTATTGTTCGCTCTTCCATTTCCTACTGCCATTCCTGAAACAGTAGTTCCGTGGGCTGTTCCAGTTTCTAAACTTGTACATTGTCCGTTGTCAATTTGAGTTTTATTCCAAACAATACCATAACCGTAAGTTTCCGGTATCGTTCCGTTATTTGTTGTATGATCCCAATAACGTAAGACTCTTGTTTTGCCATTTGAAAGTTTAAAATCGGGATGGTTAAAATCAATTCCTTCGTCAACAATTCCAACAATTACACCTTTTCCTGTATAAGTAGTATCTAAACTAACACCTTGATGAATCAAATTCACTTTATGACGAAAAACAGCTGAATCTCCTAAAGCAACAGGAGGTGCAAATTCAAAATAAAATTTATCGATTGTTCCTTTTGTACGTTGCTCATTCATCCATTCTGCTGTAGTTTGAATGAACAACCAATTTGTCGTTTCGTACTTTATTTTCACTTGTGCTCTTTCCAAAAACTGTCTATTTGAAAAAGAATTTGGAATAGTGAAAGATGTTAAATTTTTAGGATTTTCTTTTAAATAGTCTTCAAACCTAAAATAAGATTTTTGACTAAAAGCCTGAGCAGAAAAGAAAATGGTAAATAGCAGGAGTAAAATATTTTTCATATAAAGAATATTTCGCAAATTACGAAAAGAATTAAATAAGTAACTATCAAAATTAAATACAATTCTGTTTAATCTTAATTATTCACTTTATAAATGTTATTTTTGAAAAAAAATAGTTCATGAAAAAGACCTTCTTTAAAATCAGCCTTCTTTTAGCTGCCTTTGCTTTCAATACAAAAATCATAGCTCAACCAATTCCAGGAACATTAAATTGGTATAATGGTGAGGGTACAGGAATGCAAACTGATAAAGCTTATGGTTTATTGAAAAAGAAAACGTCTCAACCTGTAATTGTTGCTGTGATTGACTCTGGTGTAGATATCGAGCACGAAGATTTACAAGGGAAAATTTGGGTTAATACTAAAGAAATTCCAAAAAACGGAATCGACGACGATAAAAACGGCTACATTGATGATGTTCATGGTTGGAACTTTTTAGGAAATGCTAAAGGTGAAAATTTGGATGCTGCTCGCTTGGAAAAGGCGCGTATTTTGGCAAAACTTATGGACAAATATGAAGGAATTGACCCTGCAACTATCGCATTTGACGAAGAATTCACACTTTATGAAACTGTTAAATACGAAGTTGAAGATGAATTGGCAAATTTTCAACAATATATGCCAATGATTGAAAGCGGTCAATTTGACAAGGAAACTGTTAAATACATCATGGATCAAGTTAAATTCAACTTGAATGTAAATTATGATGATCGCTCGTTGATTGGTGATAATGTTGACGATTTTAACGATAAAAATTATGGAAATCCAGATGTAGAAGGTCCTGACGCATTACATGGAACGCACGTTTCTGGAATTATTTGTGCAATTCGTGGAAATGGTAAAGGTGGAGATGGTGTTGCTGATAATGTTAAAATTATGTCTTTAAGAGCGGTTCCTAACGGAGATGAGCAAGATAAAGACATCGCTTTAGCAATTCGTTATGCGGTTGACAACGGTGCGCAAGTTATCAATATGTCTTTTGGTAAATCCTATTCTCCGCACAAAGAAGAGGTTTTTAAAGCCTTCGAATATGCCGATTCAAAAGGAGTTTTGTTAGTTCACGCTGCTGGAAATGATGCAAAAGATGTTGATTATGAACCAAATTTCCCAACTTCTTTATATAGTTTTCAAGCTGAACCTTTAAAACATTTTATAACTATAGGAGCTTCAACGAAAGACAAAAATGAATTAGTTGCTTCTTTCTCAAATTTCGGACAAGAGCGCGTTGATATTTTTGCTCCAGGGTTTGAAATTTACAACACTGTTCCACAAAGTGACTACAAAAATCTTCAAGGGACATCAATGGCTGCACCAATGGTTGCTGGTGTTGCTGCGTTATTAAAATCATATTTCCCAAGTTTAACAATGAGTGAAATCAAAGACATAATGTTCAATACCTCTGTTAAATACGAAGATTTAAAACCGCTTTGTACAACTGGCGGTGTAGTGAATGTTTACAATGCCGTGAAAGCATGTCAAGCATTGGAGAAAAGTAAAAAATAATCTTTGGATAAAAGCTAAGAATCAAGGGCTAAAGGTGAGTGTTTAACTCTTCACTTTTGAATTCTAACTTCAAATATGAATAAAATTCTATTTTCTTTTCTTGTATTAATTAACTTCAGTTCTTTCGCGCAAAAAGACAAAGCAAGCTTAGATAAATTGATGGATGCATGGCATTTAGCTGCAACGAATGCAGATTTTAAAGCTTACTTTACACCAACAACTGATGATTTCATTTTCCTCGGCACTGCGCCTGGTGAACGATGGACAAAAAAGGAATTTCAAGATTTTTCAAAACCTTATTTCGACAAAGGAAAAGCATGGGATTTCAAAGCAAGCAATCGCAAATGGAATTTTTCAAAAGACGGAAAAATAGCTTGGTTTGATGAAGATTTGAAAACTTGGATGGAAGATTGTCGAGGCAGTGGTATTTGTATAAAGGAAAAAGGCGAATGGAAACTGGCTTATTACAACCTCACCGTTCTAATTGAAAACGAAAAAATCAAAGAATTTATTCAATTGCGAAAACAGTAAAACCTCAACCTAGGATTATTGTTTATTGATTAATTCCGCCATTTTAGACAATGCATCTTTCGCTTCTCTCAACCTCACCAACATCACCCAATCGTGAAACAACTTTGGATATTCGTAATAATTCAAAGGAATATTTTGACTTTCCAACATCTTTTTGAATTTTTGAGAATCAGCAATAAGAATGTCATGTGTGCCGATAAATAAACTCATCTTTGGCATGTTTTTAAATTCACCATTTATAGGACTTACCAAATAATTTTGCGGATTCAAATCACCACACCAAGCGTTTCCGATTTTGACTAAATTTTCTAAATCTAAAGTTGGACATTTCTTAATAGTGAGCAAAATATCAGGGTTAGAAAGCGTAATATCAAGCCACGGAACAATCAAAATCAATTGGGAAGGTTGGGCAACATTCAATTCATTATTCTGTTCACAAAGTGCTAAAGCATATCCACCTCCAGCAGAATCGCCCATCAAAATCAAATTTTCTGAACCTATTTTTTGAATTAAATCGGCATAAAGTTCGCGTACCATTTTAAAGCTTTCCTTATAGGTAACTGCTGGCGTCAATGGATAATCAGGAACAATAACATTGCAATTTGTACGGCGAATAATTTCAGCCACAAAGTTCCAATGTTGCCTAAAAATATTCATCATATATGCGCCACCGTGTAAAAACAAAACCGTTTTAGTCGCTGCTTTATCTTTTGGTGACCATCGAAAAACTGCCCTTCCTGCAACTTGGATGGTATCAATCTTAAATTCCTTAAAATATCTCCTTGGTATCGATGCTGGATTATTAACTTGCTTTTTTTTCGCTAACTTCTTCGAAGGATCAAGTTTTACAACAAAAATTCGCGCGCTACCTTTTAAAATGTGAACACGCAAACTGATTTTCTTCGGATAAATATAATTGACCGAACTCGTGTTTTGCGCCAAAAATAGATTTTGAAAGATTATTAGGAAAAATAACAGTTTAACCTTCGTCATAAAAGAGGAATTGAATAAATACAAAATTGCCAACCAAAGTTAAGAATGTATTTAGAATTTAAATTTAAACATGCAAGAAAACATTCTGTCAAACATTGGAGTAAACATCCAAAATCAAAATTCAAACATCAATTTTTTCTTATTTTCGCGCCATGTTTGTAAAAGACAACACCCTCAATTCTGCCAAAGCATATTTCTACGAACGATTGGAAGGTTTTTCAGAATCCGAATTGAAACTTATGTGGACAGAAATAATCTGTAAACGTTTCAATTGGTCGCGCGCTGATTTACTTATGAATGCAGATTTTCGCTTGTCGGAATCCGATTTGTTGTTCATCCGTTCGTACGTAAAACGATTACAGAATAACGAACCCTTTCAATACATTTTGGGTGAAACTGAATTTTATGGCCTTACATTAAAATGCGATAATCGTGCTTTGATTCCACGACCAGAAACAGAAGAATTGGTTGATTGGATTTCGGAAAACAAAGACATTCAAAAGGCGTTGGATATTTGTTCGGGTTCGGGTTGCATCGCTTTAGCATTGAAAACGGTTTACAAAAGTGCCAGTATTTTTGGAGTTGACATTTCTGAAGATGCGAACAATTTAGCACGTGAAAATGCACTATTGAACAAGCTAGAAGTTTCATTTGAAACAGCTGATGCTTTAAACACCAATGCTGAATTTTGGAAATCGGTTGCTGATTTAGACTTAATTGTTTCGAATCCGCCGTACATTCCAGAAAATGAAAAAACTGAAATGGCAGCAAATGTTTTAGATTTTGAACCTCACCTTGCCCTTTTCGTTGAGAATGATTCTCCAATCATTTTTTACCAACGCATCGCTGACTTAGCTAAAGAAAAATTAAGAAGCGGAGGTTTACTTTATTTTGAATTACATCATTTATTCAGCAAAGAAGTAATTGCTTACCTTGAAAAAATCGGTTTTAAACAAATCGAGATTAGACAAGACTTACAAGGTAAAAATCGCATGCTAAAAGCAGTGAAATAAAATAATTTGAGTAAAAGCTTTTGTAGCCGTACAATAAATTCATCAGCTTTAAATAATGGTTTAAGCAAATATTTTTAAATGGTTCGTTGACATTTACAAAATAGTTCTCACTTCGATTAAATTCTTGATTTTCAAAATAAAGTATTTTTACTCTTACGATTGCGGAAACTCAATTAAAATAATTTCAAAACAAAAAAGGTTATCAGAAATTAATCCAATAACCTTTCTCATTTTGTTGTTATTTTGGTCTAAAGTAATGTTGTCGGACAAACATATTCTGTTTTTGGAATGTTTGTTTTTAAAATTTCAGTCATTCCACCTTCTACATCTTTAAAATCTTCAAATCCACGTGACTTCAGAATTGAAGCGGCAATCATACTTCTATATCCACCTGCGCAATGAAGGATAAAATGTTGATTTTTTGGCAACTCAGTAAAACGTACATTCAATTCATTTAGCGGAATATTTACAGCTTTTACAACATGCTCGGAACCAAACTCACTTTTCTTTCTTACATCAATAATTATTGGTTCAGTGCTGTAAATTACTTCTAATTCTTTAGCTGTCATTCTTTCAACTTTATCAGTTTCAAAGTTTGCAGCTTGCCATGTTTCAAAACCTCCAGCTAAATAACCTATTGTATGATCGTAACCAACTCTCGAAAGGCGGATGATTGCTTCTTCCTCACGGTTTTTATCCGTTACTAATAATATCTCTTGTTTGATATCGGTAATCATCTCCCCTACCCACATTGCAAAGTTTCCATCAAGTCCAATATTTATTGAGTTTGGAATAAATCCTTTAGCAAAAACTTCAGGTGCACGCGTGTCTAAAATCAAAGCGTGTGTTTCATTTGCCACAAATTCAAATTCTTGAGCTGTGAGTGCTTTTCTGCCGCGTTCCATAACTTTATCAAGGCTTTCATAACCTTGAATGTTCATCAATACATTTTTCGGAAAATATCCTGGAGGTGTTGTTAATCCTGTCAAAAGTTCTTTAACAAATTCTTCTCGTGTCATATCTGCACGCAACGCATAATTTGTTTTCTTTTGATTTCCAAGTGTATCTGTTGTTTCTTTACTCATGTTTTTGCCACATGCACTTCCTGCGCCATGATTTGGATAGACAATTAAATCATCTGAAAGTGGCATTATTTTATTTCTCAATGAATCGAATAAGTGATTTGCAAGTTTTTCTTGTGTTAAATCAGCAATCACATGTTGCGCCAAATCTGGTCGTCCGACATCACCAATAAATAAAGTATCTCCAGAAATTATCCCATGCTCTTTACCGTTTTCGTCAATCAATAAATAGGTTGTACTTTCCATGGTATGACCAGGAGTATGGATCGCTTTTACTTTGTAATTCCCGACTTCAAAAATTTGATTATCCTCAGCAACAAGTGCATCAAATCCCGGTTTTGCTGTAGGACCATAAACGATTGTTGCTCCCGTTTTAGCTGCCAAATCCAAATGTCCTGAAACGAAATCCGCATGAAAATGGGTTTCAAATACGTATTTTATTTTCGCATTATCCTTCGTTGCTCTATCGATATAGGATTGAACTTCTCTTAGTGGGTCAAAAATTGCTGCTTCACCATTGCTTTCAAGGTAATACGCTGCGTGTGCAATACATCCTGTATAAATTTGTTCTACTTTCATGTTTTTTAATTTAATAGAACAAAATTAGAAGATAGGTACTGCTTAATTTGTTACTTGTATCACATTAAAAACTGATATTCGTCAGAAAAAAAAGGATAATCAAAAACTTATTTCACTTGACTTTTTTCAGTTTAATCACTTTTCCATTTAGTGAACTGGCATAAATAAATTGAGTATCAAAAGCCATTGAAAAAGTATTGAAGTCATTGAGATTTTTCCAAGTTAGTCCATTGTCCTCCGAATAATCCATTCCGTTTGTGCCACAAGCATAGTAAATTCCATCTGTGTAAATCACACAAGAACGGTATCCAGTTGGTGGAACTGTGCAAGTTTGCCACGATTTACCTCCATCTGCTGTGAAAAAGCAATTTTTTTCTTGACTTGTTGCTTTCGTGTAATCGCCACCAACCACTAACATATTTTGTTTGTCTTTGATTGCCAACGAAAAAGCACCAGCAGATTCTTTTGATTCAAATGGAATTTCGAAACTCTCCCACGTTTTCCCTTTGTTTTTACTTATGTGAATTCGTGATTTTAAACCACCTGAAACAAAATAAAAAACGCCATCATAAATTTGAACGGTACTTCCACTTGCGGCAAAACCTGCTTCTCCATTGAAAGCTTTAATTTTCCCTTGGCATGGTTTCCAATCAATTCCTGCATTGGTCGAATAATACAGCGTGAAATAGCCGTCAATTGGATCGCCCATTAAAAAACCAAGCTTCTTTTCAATCGCAATTCCATCCAGAAATACATTTTTAAGTTCTTCGTTATTGCTCGTTCTTAGATAAAAAGCAGTGTTCGATTTCCCTTCCCAATCCGTTTGAATGATTAAAGCTTCATCACCACTTTGCATCGTAATTAGATGTGAATTAGTGAAAGCAACATCCCGCAATTCTCGTGCGCCTTCAATCGGATTGAGCACAACTGATTGTCTTTTAATTAAGTCGTGCGCATACAAATAACCATCATTACAAGCTAAAAGCAGTTTGTTTTTTGCACATGCTATACCTCGAGCATGTACTTTTTCTTTGCTATAATTTATGATTTCAACAACTTGAGAAAAACCAACAAATACATTAAAACCGATAAAAACAACTAGAATAAAACGCACTATTTATTGTTTTCAATCACGTAATTCAACACTTTCTCGATTAAATGCACACGGTCTTTTCCAATTACGTTGTGCTTATGCATCGGGTACGGAAAGAAATCCATTTGAATTCCTAAATCGACAAATTTTTTCACCAAAGCGTAATTATGTTGCATTACAACAACATCATCAATTGTTCCATGAATTAACAATAAATCTCCTTTCAAATTTCCTGCGTGGTTCAATAATGAAGCTTGCTCATAACCTATTGGATTTTCTTCAGGTTGATCCATGTAACGTTCACCGTACATCACTTCATAATATTTCCAATCCGTCACAGGTCCACCTGCAACACCAACTTTAAATACATCTGGGTGACGCAATAGTAAGGAAGTAGTCATGAATCCGCCAAATGACCAACCATGAACTGCCAAACGATTTGCATCTACATAAGGTAACGATTTTAAGTAATCAACGCCTGTCAACTGATCTTCCATTTCTACTGTTCCGAGTTGACGATGAATTTGAGATTCAAAGGCAAAACCTCTTTCTGCGGAACCGCGGTTATCAAGCGTGTAAACCAAGTAGCCTTGTTCAGCCATCCAATACATCCAAAGGTTTGCACCATTTAGCCAAGAATTGGTAACCATTTGCGCGTGAGGACCACCATAAACATAAACAAGAACAGGATATTTTTTTGATGCGTCAAAATTGCTAGGTTTTATCATTCGATAATACAAATCTGAACCATCTTTTCCTTTCAATTTTCCAATTTCGGATTTACCTAATTTATATTCAGACAACTTATCTTTTGAATCAATCAATAATTTTTGTTGTTTCCCAGAAATAGACGTGATCTGAGCAAAATGAGCTACACTTCCACTACTGAACGCATCATAGAAATAAGTTCCCGCTTGATTTACAGCAAAATTGTGGGTTCCTTCCTTTGGAGTCAATAAGGTTGTTTTTCCTTTTTTTCTATCTAAAACGTAAACAAGTGTGTTCGTCGGATTTTCGCCTGTTGCTTTGTAATAAATCATGTTTCCATCCTTACTCGCTGAAAGAATTTCTTTAATAACAAAATTGTGATTGGTCAATTGAGTTACTGCATTTGTGTTGAAGTCGTACAAAAACAAATTATTAAAACCGCTTCGTTCTGAAACCCAAATAAAGTTGTTGCTCGTTGCCAATGGAAAAAATGGAGCATGTTCGGGCTCGATCCATTTGTCATTTTTTTCTTCAAGAATTGTTTTTACAAAAGCACCAGTATTTACATCGTAAACATTTAACCAACAGTGATTTTGACCTCTGTTAACTTCTGCAATTAGAATAAATTTATTGTCGGGTGTGAAACAAACATTGGTTAAATAATCATCTTTTGCTCCGCGTGGAGAAATGTAAATTGTAGTTTTATATAAAAGATTGTAAATTCCTAGTTTTGGTTCCTCTGATTTTTGTCCAGCCATTGGGTATTTAATCGAAATCAAAGAACCAGGAGTTGTATTAATATCCAACAAAGGATAATCGTGCACATTTGTTTCGTTTTTTTGGTAAAAAGCAAGATATGCACCATTTGGTGACCAAAAAATCCCTTGTGAAATTCCGAATTCATTGCGTGCAATTGTTTGACCACTCACAATGTTTTTATCTGTAAAATTCGTTACAGCCGTCGCATTTTCGCCCGTTTTCTGAATCCAAAGGTTGTTTTCAATTGTAAAAGCAACGTGATTTAATGAAGCATGAAATTGAGCATTTACAGCATTTTCAGGTAAGGACTGAAGGATATTTCCTTTTTTAGTCAATAAATTATAAGTCAACAAAACGCTTCCGTCGTTTAATGTAAACTGATTTTCATCGATCCACGTCAAACCAATAAATCCTTGAAATTTTGCACCTGTAGCGAGATTAATATCAGCAATTGTAGCAATTTCAGTTTCAGTTTTGCTGACAACATCAGATTTGAAAAGCGATTGCCAATTTTTACTCAAATAAGAGTAATTAGAGGTGTTTGCAATCCATTGAAAATTATTAATTCGTTCAGGAGCAAGACTTCTACCTTGAAGCATTACTGCATCTTTCAAAGTTAATTCCTTGAGTTGAGCAAAGGAAATAAAAGTAGAAAATAGAAAAAGTGGTAATAAAATGCGTTTCATGGTTGTTGAATAAATTGGTTTAAAAAGTTTTCCATTGGTCTGCCTACATGGTAGCAATTGAGTAAAATTTTATCTAAATCAGCTTTGACAACTGTTTCAGCAGGGAATTCAGCAAAGAAATAAAATTGCTTGTTAAAAATGAGTTCCTCTTGTACAGCTGCATCACGAAGGTAGGCAGGTACTATTTTATTTTTTTCGCCTCTAAGCTCACCGAATAAATTCTTAAAATTTGTTTCAGTATAAAGCTTTTTAAAGGTTTCCAAATTAGCTGCTATTCCTTCTCGAACAGCTTCTAAATCCTCTTTGTCAATCTCGTAAATTCCACCATAAGCCCTAACATGTTCGGGACCTAATTCAAAATAAATGCCATTAATTGCACGACTTTTTTTACCTCCGGGCGCAATTACTGCCGAACACATTAATTTGTAAGGCGTTTTATCTTTCGAGAAACGAATGTCGCGATTGATTCTGAACATGCAATCTTTTGGTTCTAATTCTTTGAAAGCAGGTTCATCTTTAGAAATGGAATTAATTAAATGCTTCGTAAATTGTTGAAATGGGATTTTAACTGATTGTTCGTAGCGTTTTCGATTCAAATCAAACCAATCTTTGTTATTGTTTGCAGCGAGTTCGATAAAAAAATCAAGGTAATCTTGGGTAAAAAATGCCATTATAGAAAAGTTATGAATAAACAAATTGGAATTGCGCCAGCGTAGGAATAAATCCTGTCTGAACTGAAAGTTGATTTTCCTTTGTACAAATATTTTCCATCATAAGTGTAAACTATATCCGAGCTAAAAGTAGATTTTCCTTTGTAAATATAGTTGCCGTCAAAGGTGTAAAGAATATCTGAACTGAAAGATGATTTTCCTTTGTACAAGTACTTTCCGTCAAAAGTGAAAAGAATATCACTTGAAAATGAGCTTTTCCCCTTGTAAATATATTGACCGTCATAGGAATTCAGAATGTCAGAGGAAAAAGAAGATTTTCCTTTATATAAATATTTACCATCAAAACTGAACAGAATGTCTGACGAGAACGAACTTGAACCTTTATAGATATAGGAAGCATTTTGAGCTTTGTGATGAAAGACAAAAAAGAAAAGACACAAAAGAATTAGGTATTTCATTGAAATTGTAAAACACGAAAATAAGAAAAATTAATCGCTGTAGAACGATTTTATAGCTTATCGAAAAGTACACAAGAATTATTCGTTCTCCTTTAGATTTAGAAATGATTGTTAATTACTTATTTAAATTTTATGGTATTTTTGCACAAAATTTTTCAAATGAAAGTAACAAAAATAGCTTGTATTGGAGCTGGGTATGTTGGTGGTCCAACAATGGCAGTAATTGCACAGAAAAACCCAGGTATTCAAGTAACTGTTGTAGATTTAAACGAACAAAGAATTGCCAATTGGAATCATGAAGATTTATCGAAGTTACCCATTTACGAACCAGGTTTGGCAGAAGTTGTAGCAGAAGCGAGAGGTAGAAATTTGTTTTTCAGCACCGATATAAATAAAGCTATTGTAGAAGCAGAATTAATTTTCATTTCAGTAAATACACCCACAAAAACTTACGGTAAAGGAAAAGGTATGGCTGCTGATTTGAAATACATTGAATTGTGCGCTCGTCAAATTGCAGAAACAGCAACTACAAATAAAATCGTTGTTGAAAAATCGACGCTTCCTGTAAGAACTGCCGAAGCAATCAAAAATATTTTAGAAAACAATTCAAATAATTTACAATTTCAAATTTTATCCAACCCTGAATTTTTAGCTGAAGGTACAGCGGTTGCCGATTTACAAAATCCCGATAGAGTTTTAATTGGAGGTGAAACAACACCTGAGGGACAAGAGGCAATTGAAGCTTTGGTTCAAATTTATAATTCTTGGATTCCTCGTGAGCGAATTTTAACCACTAATTTATGGTCATCAGAGTTATCTAAATTAACTGCAAATGCCTTTTTAGCTCAACGTGTTTCATCTATTAATGCGATGTCTGAATTGTGTGAAGTAACTGGAGCAAACGTTCAAGAAGTTGCAAGCGCAATTGGAATGGATTCACGAATTGGAAATAAGTTCTTAAAAGCTTCTGTTGGTTTTGGTGGTTCTTGTTTCCAAAAAGACATTTTAAACTTGGTTTATATTGCTAAATCCTATGGATTAAATGAAGTTGCAGACTATTGGGAACAAGTGATAATTTTGAATGATCATCAGAAAAAAAGATTCGCTGAAAACATTATCAAAACCTTATACAATACAGTATCAGGAAAGAAAATTACTGTTTTAGGTTGGGCATTTAAAAAAGACACAAACGACACAAGAGAATCGGCGGCAATTTATGTGACAAGTGCCTTAATGGAAGAAAATGCATCTATTCACGTTTTTGACCCTAAAGTAGAAAAGCATCAAATTATCGGTGATTTAGAATATTTGAATGTTCATACTTCAGAGGAAATTAATCAATTCTTAAGTATTGAAAATGATCCCTACACAGCTTGTAAAAATGCACATGCAATTGCAATTTTAACTGAATGGGATGAATTTAAAACCTATGACTGGCAAAAGATTTACGACAATATGATGAAACCTGCCTTTATTTTCGACGGAAGAGATATTCTCGATGTTAACAAAATGAGAGAAATTGGTTTTGTTGTTTATTCAATTGGAAAATCAGTATAGTTACTTGAATATAAGAAACATAAAAAAAGCGATTAAAATTTAATCGCTTTTTTTATGAGTTTTACTTTTCTAAAAATTCGAAGATTTCTATTTCCTCAGGAGTCAAAGTTAATCCCCTCCTATTCATCATATTATTCGAATATTCAATTGCTTTTTCTAGTTTGAATTTCACAAAACCGCTGCTTCCTCCCCAAGAAAAGGAAGGGATAAACTTTGGAGGAAAATCTGCTCCATAAATATTACACGAAACTCCAACTACAGTTGCTGTATTAAACATTGAGTTGATACTGCATTTGCTGTGGTCGCCCATGCAAACACCCATGAATTGTGTATCGGTTTTAATTTCAGCGTTGTGTTCATACGAATAAGTTGAAACATTGCCATAATTGTTCTTTAAGTTGGAGGAATTCGTATCAGCACCCAAATTACACCATTCACCAATCAAAGCATTTCCTAAAAAACCGTCGTGTCCTTTGTTGGAATAAGCTTGAAAAGAAACATTATTAATTTCGCCGCCAACTTTACAATGTGGACCTAGAGTACATGGGCCATAAACTTTTGTACCTAATTTCAATGCTGCATGTTCATTTAAAGCCAATCCTCCGCGCACAATAGAACCTTCCATTATTTCAGCATCTTTTCCGATATAAATTGAACCCGTTGTTGTATTTAAGATTGAAGCTTCAACAATTGCTCCTTCTTCAAGAAATAATCGACTTGCAGGACCAATTAGCGTATTTGAATTACTCAATTTTTGAGATTTTCTTCCAGCGGTAATCAAATTAAAATCTTGTTCTAGGACTGCACCATTTTTTTGGTACAAATGCCATCTTTGCTCGATAAAAATTGGTTCTTCACCCGTAAATTGCACTTTTTTACTTCCATCGCCAATTGAAGCTACTAAAATTTCATTCCAAAATAATGCTGTATTAGGTTCTAAATGAACAACAGAAGCAACAATGTCTTCGTTTGGAATAATGGCTGCATTTACACGAATACCGTCTGCAATCTTTTTGAATTTTTTCGACAAATAGGCTTCAGTTATAAATCCAATTTCAGCCTCAGGAAGAAAAGTTTTCCATCGTTCGTCATTTGTCAAAATCCCAATTCTCAAATTTCCAACTGGTCTTGTTAGGGTTAATGGTGCAAATCGCAAATGCAATCCAGAATCGTCTAAATTTATTTTCATCTATTTAATTGTTTTATTGCAGGAAATCACCGATTGATTTTCTTATCCGAAGCGGAAATTAATTAAAAATCAACTAAGATAATTTCATGCTATTAATGCTTGTTTTTTACTAAAAATATAAAATAAACCAAAGGTTAAAAGTCCATTTATGATTAAAATTTCAAATCCAAAATTATAACCATTTAACCAATTGACTGAATTTTTATCCAAGAAATAACAGATTAATGGAACGATGACGCAAATAAATGGAACTACTGAGGAATTAAGAATTCTTTTCGTGAAAATTCCAAAAGAAAACAATCCCAACAATGGACCATAAGTGTAACCTGCAACAGTTAAAATAATCGTAATAATATCCGCTTGTGGATGCGTATCGACGTACCATTTTGTTAGCAGAATAATGATTAAAAACAAAACTGAAAAAGCAAAATGAACGATGAGTTTTAATTTCTTGCGCTCCTTTTCTTCTCGTTTTTCAAAGTTCAAAAAGTCGATGCAAAAACCTGTTGTTAACGCTGCAAGTGCACTATCTGCAGAGGCATAAGAAGAAGCCGTTATTCCTAAAAGGAAAAATACACCTGCAATAGTTCCAAATTTATTCAATGCCAATTCTGGGAACACGTGGTCTGTTTTTTCGGGAAGTGAAATTCCTTTACTTGCTGCGAAAACATACATTGCACCACCTAAAACAAGAAATAAAAAGTTTGTAAAAACTAAAACGGCTGTAAAGGACATCATGTTTTTCTTCGCTTCACCAATGTTTTTACACGTAAGGTTTTTTTGCATAAGGTCCTGATCTAAACCTGTCATTGCAATTGTCAAAAACATTCCACCGAAAAAGTGTTTCCAGAAATAATTTTTAGCAAGCGGATTTTCAAACTGAAAAATCTTTGTCATTGAGTTTCCACTGCTAGTTTTCGTCGCTGAAATTTTTTCGTAAAGTCCACTGAAATCGACATTTAATGCCTGCGCAATAACAATCGTGCAAACAATCACAGAACTAACAAGGAAAAAAGTTTGAAAAGTATCGGTGTAAACAATTGTTTTGATTCCACCTTTAAAAGTATAAACCCAAATCAACGCAATGGTAATAATTGCTGTAACCCAATAATCAACACCCAACGAATCAAACAGAAAAAGTTGCAAAACAATTGTAGCCATATAAAGCCTTATTGCTGAGCCTAAAGTTCTAGAAAGAATAAAGAAACTTGCGCCTGTTTTATAACTAACTGTTCCAAAACGCTGTTCTAAATATTGATAAATCGAAGTAACATTCAAACGGTAATAAATGGGCATCAGAATTTGAGCAACCACCACGTAACCAAGCACATAACCAAGTACAATTTGAAAGTAAAAAAAACTATCATTGATTACTTTTCCGGGAACAGAAATAAAAGTAACGCCAGAAAGTGAAGCACCAATCATTCCAAAAGCAACTAAATACCAAGGGCTTTGTTTGTCGCCCGTAAAAAAAGTAGTCGTATCTGCATTTCGAGATGTTAATATTGAAATTCCTATTAAAACAAGAAAATAGACAACAAGTACAGCAATGATTAATTCCTTTGACATATAAATTTTAAGTTCATAAAAATAAGAAAGCTTTTTTGCAAATCTTCATTTTTGTAACAAGTTCGACTTACTAAATTATCTTTGTATAAAAAAAGAAGTTATGAATTTGGTTTTGTTTTTCGGTATTTTGCTAGTTACGGCAGTTGCAATGGTTGTTTTAGTTTATATTTTTCTCAATAAAATGAGTGAGAATTTATCAAAACAAGGAGATAAAGAAATAAGACATTTACAATTTGAACTAAAAAAACAACGACAAGAGTTTTTTCTGCCTAACAGAGTTGAAGCTTATCAGCGTTCGATTTTATTAATGGAACGTTTACACCCAAATAGTTTGGTGATGCGTTTGCATAATCCTGGTTTGCCTGCAATGGCATTGCAAGCAGAGTTTTTAAAAGCAATTCGCGATGAGTATAACCACAATGTGGCTCAACAATTATTTGTTTCTCCGCTTGCTTGGAAAATGGTAAAGGATTCCAAAGAGGAAGTTGTTAAATTAATCAATTTAGCTGGAAATCAAATGACAGCAACATCAACAGGAATGGAGCTTTCAGCAAAGATTTTTGAAATTCTTTCCCAAATGGATCAGTTTCCTTCTGACATCGCGATTGAATACTTGAAAAAAGAATTTCAAGAGTTGTTCTAAGAGTTTCCTCACTTCGTTCGGAAGGACGATTCGTATGGGCAGGTGGCGAAAATGCTACGCATTTTCGCATTCTTTTCCATTTTCATTTGTCCTTCCAGAAGGAGGAATCTATAAAACTACTAAAAGAATTCTTCTCTAAAAGTGGTTTCTATTGAGCTTTCCAAGAGTTTCCTCACTTCGTTCGGAAGGACGATTTGTATGGGGCTAGTGGCGAAAATGCTACGCATTTTCGCATTCTTTTCCATTTTCATTTGTCCTTCCGACCAGAGGGAGGAATCTGATTGATAGTCAATTAAAAACTACTAGTAGAAAACAAAAAAGTTTTTTTAGTAAGATCTACTAGTACAATTTTTCACTCAATTATCTATTTCTTTGTCGAAGGACAAACGAAGTCTGTTCTTGGAACGTCCGTTTTTGAAATTGCGCCATAGCCTCCAATTACATCAACGAAGTTATTGAATCCTCTTGCTTTTAAAATTGAACCTGCAATGATACTTCTGTATCCGCCTGCACAATGCAATATGAAAGGTTCTTCTTTCGGAAATTCAGCCATGTGATTATTTATAAAATCCAAAGGAATTGAAAGAGCGTCCGCAACATGTTCACCGCTGAATTCACCTGGTTTTCTTACATCAATAACGATTGGTTTTTCTGTAAATTTAGTTGCAAATTCTTCGGCAGTAATTCTTCCAATGTTGTCAACTTCTTTCCCTGCATTTTTCCATGCTTCAATTCCTCCGTCTAAGTAGCCAATTACATAATCGTAACCAACTCTTGCTAAACGTTTAACTGTTTCTTCCTCTTTTCCAGGTTCTGTCACCAATAAAATTTCTTGTTTTACGTTTGGAATCAAAGCTCCAACCCAAGGTGCAAATTGTCCTTCTAAGCCGATTGAAATACTGTTTGGAATAAATTCTTTGGAAAATTCCATTGCTGTTCGCGTATCTAAAACTAAGGCTTCTGTTTCGTTTGCTGCCGCTTCAAAAGCTTGTACAGACAAAGGTTTTAGTCCTCGTTGCATCACCTCTTGAATAGCGTCGTACCCATTTTTATTCATTGCTACATTCATTCCAAAATATCCTGGAGGAGGCAACAAACCATCCGTAACTTCTTTAACAAATTCATCTTTGGTCATATCTGCACGCAAAGCATAATTGGTCGCTTTTTGGTTTCCTAGTAAATCAGTTGTTTCTTTCGACATGTTTTTTCCACACGCACTTCCCGCTCCATGAGCTGGATAAACAACAACTGAATCTGGTAGAGGCAATATTTTTTCACGTAAAGAATCAAACAAAAGTCCAGCTAAATCCTCTTGTGTCATTGACGCAGCTTTTTGAGCTAAATCAGGACGACCAACATCGCCAATAAATAAAGTGTCGCCAGAAAACAAAGCCAACTCTTTTCCACCTTCGTCAATTAACAAATAACAAGTGGATTCCATCGTATGACCTGGCGTGTGAAGAACTTTAAAAGTGATGTCGCCAACGTTCAAAAGTTCACCGTCTTTTGCACTGTGAAATTCAAAACTCGGATTTGCATTGGGTCCATAAACGATTGTTGCACCAGTCGCCTTTGCCAAATCCAAATGTCCTGACACGAAATCTGCATGAAAATGCGTTTCTAGGATGTATTTGATTTTCACATTATCAGCATTTGCTCTTTCGATATAGGGTTGAATTTCACGCAATGGATCAATCACCACTGCTTCACCATTTGATGAAATAAAATAAGCTCCTTGAGCTAAACAGCCAGTATAAATTTGTTCGATTCTCATATTCGGTTTTCGTTAGGTTGGCAAAATTAGAAGATTGAAAAGTAAACAACTAAAATCTTAAGCGATATTATTGATTATTTAACTTTTATTGAACAATCGGAATCAAACCTCTTAATCCCATGTCTACAACATCCTCTCCTGATCCTGGGTCAACATCCCATTTGCCGTTACCGTTCAAATCTTTCCATTCAAAACTTTTATTTACAGATAAAGACATGATTACAGTAATGTTATTTTTTTCATTTCCCGTGATTGTAAAAGGCGTTGCGAATTGACCTGTTACAACACAAGAACCTGCTGGAATTGGTGAAGTAGATGCCAAAGGATTGGGAACAGTTGTCGAACCTGCACTTTGTCCTGTTTGAACGCCTGCAATTGATTCAAAAGCCCAATAGCCTTGCGATTTGTTTGCATTAACAGATACCGATTGATTTTTAACTAAAAAGGAAGTGATGTAGTTTTTAAAGCCTACAAAACTTGCAATTGTTCCTGTGTAAGGTTGACCTGCGTAATGAAATTTGACATCGTAATTTTGATAAGAAACAGATAAACGTACCCATTCGTAATTTCCAACTGCTACATCTTTCAATGGAATTTCTAAGTAAACTTCGCCGGACTTTTTAACGATTGCTTTTGAAAAATCGATTGCTGTACTTCCTCCCAAAGTTGTTTCGGGAGCATGGTATAAAATAGTGCCATTTCCTAAAGCTGTTGTTGCGCTTGGCGCCAACTCCAAATAGTGCGCGGCAATTGAATTAAAACTCGGATGTTGTCCTGCATTTCCAGCTGGAATTGTACTAGGTGTTCCTAAATTTCCAAGTCGAACTTGTGTGGAATCAACCACAATTTTGACTATTAATTTTGGTTCATCTGCTTCACTTGGTTTTTTCTTACAAGCGGAAATAAAAAAGATTGCTGAAAGCAAAAGAAAAGAAATTGTGATTTTCATAGTTAGAATTTTAAAAGGAATTAAAATTAGGAAGAAAAAATAAGAGCTAGTTTAAAATTTATCTAATCTCTTTGTTATGCTTCTTTTTGGTTACGAATTCGTTGGATTTAAGAATTAAGTATTTTTCTGTTACGATTATGCACACTCAAAGTGGGATTCAAGAATTTTAAAACTATTGATTTTCAAGTACTAAAATATTTGTAATGTATATTAAATCCTCTTCAGTAAATTGAATTTCAGATTCTTTCAAATTTGGATTTGGAATATACCAATCAAACTGTTTAAAGTATTTGTTTAATTCTTCATCTGGAAATACCAATCCGTATTGAGCTAGGATTGTCCAACGGATAATTTCGAATTCCTGTTTTATAAATTCTGAATCATCGGTTTTGATATAATGTCTATTTGCAATTGCCTCTTCAATATCTGATAAATCAGTCCATTTTAAACAAAAGCTCGTTCTTCTTACAATCCCAAATTCAATATTCTTTTTAGGCTCAAAATCAGCAACATCAATTTGTAGTTTTCCAGAAACGATTCTCACAAATTTGAAGTTCTCATTGTCGTAATCAATTATTTTCTCATTAGTGATTTTTCCAACCCCAACGAATGACCATTTTGCAGTTTCACCAAAAACATCATCAACATAAAAATAGCTATTTTTTCCCAAGTCAAATTGAACGGTAAGATTCTTAATTTTATTACCTGACCATTTTGAACCAGTTGTCAAAATATAATTGTAAATTTCATTAATAGCAATATTCCTGCTTTCAGGAAAAGAATAAGAATGACTTATTTTATTTATTCCGGGTTTAAAATCAATATTAAACAAATACACAAAAAGCCCCTGATTTCCTTGTCCAAAGTTTAAATTGTTGGGTTCAAGATTACGTAATTCACAATCTTCACACTCAGCTATTTTCAACTGATAAGGTACTAATTTACCTTCTGAAAAAATCGTAAAATTAGAAATCATATTGGTGTTACTATTCGTCGAATCAACGTCACCAACAGCTGTTGGAGCTTGAAAACCAACCTGAAGCCTGCGATTTTCTTTTTCAGGATTATTAAATTCAAAATAAACATCAACTGTGCAAATTCCGTCACGAACAGTAAATGATAATATCTCTCGTTCAATTGAAATTTTAGTTTCCTTAAATGGATAAATCGCACCTCCTCTTGTAAGGTAAACACCATCATTTGCTAAAGTCTTTGAAGACAATAAAAAGAAACTGAATAGAATAAATAATGCTTTCATAAAATTTTAAACGAGTGATTATTGAACAATCGGAATCAAGCCTCTTAATCCCATATCTACAATACTTTCGTCCGCCCCTTGGTCAAGATCCCATCGTCCATTTCCATTTAAGTCTTTCCAAACGAAAGAATTGTTTGACGAAATGGAAAGTGTTACGGTTATATCATTTTTTTCTTTTCCTGTTATGGTGAAAACCTTTTGAAATTTTCCAGTTATTACACTAGATCCTGTTGGATTAGGGGAAGTGGAAGCCAAAACATTTGGAACAGTTGTTAAATTGATTCCAAGGCCAGATTGTAATCCTAAAATAGATTCAAAAGCCCAGAATCCTTGGATTTGATTGGAATTAACTGTTAAAGTTTGATACTTAACTAGGAGTGAAGAAATGTAGTTTTTATACCCTATAAAACTTGCCATCGTGCCATTGTATTCAATACCATCGTAATAGTATCTCAAAGCGTAGTTTTGTAAACAAACCGATAATCGAACCCATTCATAGTCACCAACAGGAATGTTTTTAATTGGGATTTCTAGAAAAACATCGCCTGGTACTATAGTTTTTGCTTTTGAAATATCAATTGCTTTGCTTCCTCCTAGCGTAGTTTCTGGGCTATTGTACAAAATTACTCCACCTCCCAAAGGTGTGTTTGGATTGGAAGATAATTCAAGGTAATTTGCTGAAATTGTATTGAATTTTGGATGCTGCCCTCTTTTATCTCCTAGAAAAGGTAGCGTACTTTCTTCACCGTTGTTTCCCAATCGAACTTGGGTAGAATCAATTTCTAGTTTGATAATAAGTTTTGAATTGGTTACGAATTCCTCATCCTTTTTACAAGCGCTTAGTAATAATAAGAGGGACATTAAAAAAGTAAAAAATACTTGGTTCATGGGAATTGATGAGTAATTTGAAAAAACAAATAAAATTAGGTAAAAATTTAACTAATGGATTAACAAATTCTAACAAGTACAGTCAATTTAAAATCCTGCATATTGTACTTTTGCAAACTTATGAGCAAAAACACAGAAAAAGTTCCTTTCACTTCCTATCAAGTTGTCGTTATTTTAATTCTTGCACTCACTCAATTCAGTGTGGTTCTCGATTTTATGGTCATGTCGCCACTCGGTGATTTGTTGATCAAAGATTTAAAAATAACACCTGCTCAATTTGGCGTTGTCGTTTCTAGTTATGCACTTTCTGCTGGAATTTCAGGATTTTTGACCGCAAGTTTTGCCGATAAATTCGACCGCAAGAAATTATTGCTCTTTTTCTATGGTGGCTTTATCATCGGAACGCTACTTTGTGGTCTTGCAAACAGTTACTGGTTGCTCGTTTTCGCACGGATTTTTACTGGAATTTTTGGAGGAGTAATTTCTTCGATTTCTCTTGCAATTGTTGCGGATTTATTTGATTTGAATCACCGAGGAAGAGTAATGAGTTTCTTACAAATGGGCTTTGGAATGAGTCAAATTTTAGGAATTCCAATCAGTTTATACCTTGCAAAAGTTTGGCATTGGCAAGCTCCGTTTTACCTTATCGTAATTCTAGCAAGTGTTATTTTCTTCGTTGCACTTTTCGTACTTCAACCTGTCAATGCTCATCTTAAACTTCAACGCGAAAATGCTCTCAAACATTTGTGGCAAACCATATCCAACAAGGAATACAGAATTGGATACATCGCAACAGCTTTTATGTCTTTAGGAGGTTACCTCATGATGCCTTGGGGAAGCACCTACTCCGTCAACAACATCGGAATTTCACAAGAAGATTTACCCCTAATGTTTATGATTGTTGGTCTTGCAACTTTTGCCATCATGCCCGTAGTTGGAATTTTAAGTGATCGGTTTAACAAGTTTACAATTTTCACTGGCGCATCACTTTTGATGGTTGTTACAGTTTTGATTTATACGCAATTACCAAAAGTTTCGCTATTTCTTTTAATCCTCGTGAATGTTTTCATGATGATGGGAATTATGGCGCGCATGGTTCCTTCGCAAGCATTGGCAGCCTCTATTCCTGCGATGAAAGACAGAGGTGCGTTTATGAGCATCAATTCTTCGCTACAACAAATGGCTGGTGGTGTTGCTGCATTAATTGGCGGCTGGATTGTTGAACAAAAGACGCAATCAAGTCCTTTGGAAAATTTTGACAACTTGGGTTATTTAGTGGTTGCAGTGATTCTGACCAATATCTTGTTAACCTACCGTGTGTATAGCTTTGTTTCAAAACGCGGGTAATATAAACTAGCCTAAAATAAAAACGACCCATCAAAGACGGGCTGTAGTAAATGTTTTAGCTCACGAAGTGTCTATTTTTTAAAGGAGTTCGTGAAATAGTTAGGGCAAAAAAAAAAGCGAGTTGCCCCGCTTTGAATGTTTTCACAACGGAATAATCCTTATTGTGATTTGCTTTCAGTTCAACAAAGCTAAATCTTTTTTCCTTCCAATTTCATTTTTTTTGAATTTTATTTCCAGAAAAGTTGAGAAGAACTTACATAGATTACGTTCATCGGATTTTACCTTTACGCGCGAATAAAATTTGTATTTTTAATAACTTTAAAAAAATAACCACTACTTATGAGTAATACAAAAACAATTTTGGGACTGGATTTGGGGACAAATTCAATTGGATGGGCGTTGGTGAAACAAGACTTTGACAACAAACAAGGTGAGATTCTAGGAATGGGGAGTCGAATTATTCCAATGACACAAGATGTTTTGGGAAAATTTGATGCCGGAGGTTCTATTTCTCAAACTGCTGACAGAACAAAAGCTAGAAGTACAAGAAAACTATATCAAAGAGATAATTTGCGTAGAGAAAGACTTCATAGGGTTTTGAATATTTTGGACTTTTTACCCGAACACTATAAAAATCAAATCGACTTCCTAACACATAAAGGTCAATTTATTAATCACTCGGAACCAAAACTTGCGTCTTTCACGGACGATAATGGGAAAAATCAATTTTTATTTGTTGAATCCTTTAATGAAATGGTGGAAGAATTTAAGATTCAACAACCACATTTATTTAAAAAAGAGCGGAAAATCCCATACGATTGGACGATTTATTATTTGCGCAAAAAAGCTTTGACTCAAAAAATATCTAAAGAAGAATTAGCTTGGTTGATTCTTAATTTTAATCAAAAACGTGGTTATTATCAATTAAGTGAAGTTGATGAAGTTGAGGACAAAACGAAGGTTGAGGCTTATCATAAGTTGAAAGTTGTTGAAATTATTGACACGAAGGAAAAAAATAAAAAAGGACAAACTTGGTATCATGTCAAATTAGAAAATGGTTGGATTTATCCTCGTCCAAGTGACAAAGACCTTAGTAATTGGATTGATACCTACAAAGAATTCATAGTTACCACAGAGTACAATGAAGATGGAACTGAAAAATTAAATAAAGAAGGTCAAATTAAAAGAAGTTTTAGAGCACCAAGTCCAGATGATTGGGGATTGTTAAAACGAAAAACAGAAGCTGAAATCAGTAAAAGCAAATTGACAACTGGACAATTTATTTACGAGGCTTTACTCAAAAATCCCACTCAAAAAATTAGAGGAAAACTTGTTAAAACAATTGAAAGAAAATTTTATAAGGCTGAACTCGAACAAATATTAAAAACACAAATTGAATTTCATCCAGAATTAAAAAATAAAGAACTTTATGAAGCTTGTTGTTTAGAACTGTATCCAAACAATGATGCCCATAGAAATGGAATTTCAACTAGAGATTTCTTGTACTTATTTTTACAAGACATCATTTTTTATCAACGTCCATTAAAAACTAAAACACATTTAATTAGTGATTGTGAACTTGAATTTAGAGTTCGTTTTGACAATCAAGAAAAAGTTAAATTGAAGTGTATAGCTAAATCAAATCCAATATTTCAAGAGTTTAGATTGTGGCAGTTTATTGCTAATCTTAGAATTTTAGAAAAAGAAAAAGGAAAAAATGGAGATGATTTAGATGTAACAGGCATTTATTTGGACACAGAAGAAAAATGGGTAGAATTATTTGAATTTTTAGACGAAAAAGAAGACATTACACAAAAGCAATTTTTAGCTAAATTCAAGCTGAAAGAAGACAAATTCAGATGGAATTTTCCAGAAGATAAAACATATCCTTGTAACGAAACAAAAGCAAAGTTCTTTAATCGATTGAAGAGAATTGAGGGACACAAAGAAGATAAATTAAATTCTGAACAAATACATCAACTTTGGCATTTATTGTATTCGGTAACCGACCCAGACGAAAGAGAAAAAGCATTAAAAAGGTTTGCTGAAAAGAACAAATTGAATGAGGAATTTTCAAAATCGTTTTCAAAAATACCTCCTTTCAAAAAAGAGTATGGTTCCTATTCTGAAAAGGCAATTAAAAAATTGTTGCCACTTATGCGAAGAGGAAAATACTGGAATGAAAATAAAATTTCAAATGATGCAAAAAATAGAGCAATAAATATAGAAGAACGTTTAAAATCAATTGACTACAATGTGGAACTTTTTGACTCAGTAAGTGACGACGATGTTTCTAAAGCCGTACTTAAAAGTTTTTTGAAAACCAATGGTCGCATACATGCACTTAACACTTACCAAGCAAGTTATTTAGTATATGGTATTCATTCCGAAGCAAAAGACACCGAAAAATGGAAAACAGCAACTGATATTCAAAACTATTTAAAGTATGAATTCAAGCAACATTCTTTAAGAAATCCAATCGTGGAACAAGTGTTAACTGAAACTTTAAGAGTTGTTAAAGACATTTGGGAAGAATTTGGTAATGGAGAAGAAAATTTCTTTAATGAAATACATATCGAATTAGGTCGTGAAATGAAAAACGATGCTAAAACACGTGAAAGAATTAGTAATAAAGTAACGGAAAATGAAAATACGAATCAGCGAATAAAAGCCATTTTAACTGAATTGATGAATGATGGAATTGATGTTCGACCTTATTCTCCAAGCCAGCAAGAGATACTAAAAATTTATGAAGAAGGACGTTATTTGAGTGAAACAAATAAAGATGAATTAATTGAGCTAGATAAAATTAGAAAAAATTCTAGTCCTTCAAAAAGTGACATTAACAAGTATAAAATCTGGTTGGAACAAGGATATATTTCGCCTTACACTGGAAAACCAATTATGCTTTCAGAGTTGTTTTCACCAAAATATCAAATAGAACATATTTTCCCACAATCACGGTTTTTCGATGATTCAATGAACAATAAAATCATTTGTGAAGCCGAAGTTAATCAGTTGAAAGACAATTTAACAGCCTATGAATTTATTGAAAAATTTGGTGGTTCTAGTGTTCAAATTTCTGGTGGTGAAAATGTTACGGTTTTTTCAATTGACGCTTATGAAGCCCACGTAAAATACTACTTTGCTAAAAATAAAACGAAAAGAGAAAACTTACTAAGTAGAGATATTCCTGAAAAATTCCTGAATCGTCAATTAAACGATAGTAGATATATTTCGAAAGTGGTGAAAAGCTTGTTAAGCAAAATTGTGAGAGAGGAAGGAGAAGTTGAAGCTACTTCTAAAAACATAACTACGATTACTGGTTCGATCACTTCTCAAATGAAACAAGATTGGGGATTAAATGATGTTTGGAACGATATTATAAAACCACGTTTTGAACGAATGAATGAATTGACAAATAGCTCTGACTTCGGTTATATCAATCCAAACACCAATAAATTCCTTCCAAAAGTTCCCGATGAATTGGCAAAAGGTTTTAACAAAAAACGTATCGACCATAGACACCATGCTTTGGATGCGCTTGTAATTGCTTGTATTTCGAAAGACCATGTTAACTACATAACTTCCATCAATACAGAAAGAAAAAATCATTCTTTAATTAGCAAATTGAGAAAAGTTGTTGAAATAGAAAAAAAGATAGCTCAACCTGATGGAACAACAAAAATTGATAAAATTAGGGTGGCAAAAGATTATTTAAAACCTTGGGATTCTTTTACGCAAGACACAAGAAAGCAATTAGAAAAAACGATTGTCAGCTTTAAGCAAAACACCAGAGTTATCAATAAAACGAAGAATAAGTTTCTGAAATGGGTAAATGCTGAAAATGGAAAAATGGAAAAACAATTAGTTTCCCAAACAAAAGGAGAAAATTGGGCAATCAGAAAATCATTACACAAAGCGACCATTTACGGAAAAGTCACCCTTTCTCGCGAAGGAAAGACATTTGAAGCAACAGCAGGAAGAGTAACTTTATCGGATAGTTTCACAAGAAAACAATTGGATAAAATTACGGATACAGGTATTCAAAAGATTTTGAATAATCATGTTGAAAAATACAATGAAAATTTCGCTGAAGCATTTAGTCCTGAAGGAATTGAAGTGATGAACTCGAGCATTCAATCTTTAAACGACGGTAAACCACATCAACCAATCTATGCCGTTAGAGTATATGAAATTGGGAACAAATTTCCAGTTGGAACAAGAGGCTCAAAGGCTTCCAAATATGTTGAAGCCGACAAAGGAACCAATTTATTCTTTGCAATTTATGAAGGAAAAAATAAGAAAGGGGAACAAGTACGTGTTTTTGAAACAATACCTTTAAACGTTGCCATTGAAGAAATGAAACAAGGTGGAGAACCTGCTAAATCCGTGATTTACGATAAAAATAAGTGCGAATACAAATTGCTATTCACTCTTTCTCCTAACGATTTGGTCTATGTTCCAACGTCTGAGGAAATAGAAAATCCAAGTTTGGTTGACTTCACAAAATTACAGAAATCACAAGTTGAACGAATTTATAAAATGGTGAGTTCGACAAGTTATCAATGTTTTTTCATTAGAAATGATGTTTCAAGTATGATTAAGGATAAAACTGAATTTTCATCGCTTAATAAAACGGAAAAAGATTTAACGGGAAATATGATTAAATCAATTTGCTGGAAACTCAAAGTCAACCGCCTCGGTATAATTGAACAAGTCATTTATTAATTCAAATTTTCAAACTCCTCACAAACCCCGTGGGGAGTTTTTTTTATTTCGCAACTATATTTTATATTTGCATATTATAAATATAAAACATAAACATGTCCACTTTCACCAGTTCACTTCCCGATGATTTATTGCTCATGTTAGCTGATAAAGCCAAAGAATTATCTGTTCCCAAAAATACACTCATAGAAAAAGCCTTGCGTATTTATTTAGAGCAATTGAATCGTGCGGCTTATGTAAAATCTTACAAACAAATGGCAGCAGACACCGATACAATGCTACTTGCAGAAGAGGGTATGACGGAATATTTAACACAATTAGACGAAGAATGAACCAAGGTGAAATTTGGTACACCAACCTCAACCCAACAGAAGGAAGTGAACAAGCTGGCTTTCGTCCAGTTGTGATTATAAGCGGAAACTTATTAAACAAACATGCCAATATTGTAATTTGCTGCCCTTTAACTTCCAAACTCAAAAACTACCACGGCAACCTCATCCTCTCTCCTACTCCTCAAAATGGTTTGACGGAAACTTCTGAACTCATGACTTTACATGTGCGTTCCATATCCAAAACCCGTTTAAAACAACACATCGGAACGCTCTCCAAATCCGAAATCGCCAAAATTCAAAAATGCCTCAACGAAATTTTGACTTACTAAAGCTAATCCCTTATTTGCTTCAATTGTTTGCTTCAATTCGCTATAATTTAATTCGCAATCCGTAATCCGTAGGCTAACTGTAACATTTTCAGCAACTAACACGTAAAACCGAACATGCCTAAAAACTACGCTCATGGTCAAACGAACCCTACACTTTGGAAATCCAGCGCACCTTTCCACTTCCAAGCAACAATTAGTTGTTGAACTAAAAAACGAAGAACGCAGCACCAAAACCATTCCGATCGAGGATATTGGAGTGGTCGTTTTAGAACATCCACACATTACACTCACTTCAAATTTATTAGAATTGCTTTTAGAAAACCAAGTCGCTCTAATCAGTTGCAACAATAAATACATGCCAACAGGGTTGTTCATGCCTTTGGAAGGAAACAGCGAGCAAACTGAACGCATGCGCACACAAATTGACGCTAGTGAGCCGTTGAAAAAACAATTGTGGCAACAAACGATAAAAGCAAAAATCCACAACCAAGCGCGGACATTGGAAACTTTAGGATTAACCACAACCCGATTGGAAAACCTAAAATCAAAAGTATTAAGTGGCGATTCTTCCAATTGTGAAGCGCAAGCAGCTGCGCATTATTGGAGTGCTATTTACGGTACAAAATTCAAACGCGAACGTGAAAGTAACAGTCCAAACGCACAACTCAATTATGGTTATGCCATCTTGCGTTCTGTTGTCGCAAGAGCCTTGACAGCAAGTGGAATGTTACCCACTTTTGGCATTCATCATAAAAATAAATACAATGCCTATTGTCTGGCAGACGACATTATGGAACCTTATCGGCCCTTTGTGGATTTAGTGGTTATAGAACTTTTAGAAAACGAGGAACCGGGCGAAGAATTGACCAAAGAACACAAAATTGAATTATTAAAACTTCCGCAATTAGACATGGAAATTGGAGGCTTAAAACGTCCCTTATTTCACGCAGTGAGTTTAACAACAGCAAGTTTGTACAAGTGTTTTGAAGGTTCGCAACGAAAAATTGTTTATCCGGAAATGTGAAATAAATTGTTGACTTCGAGAGCCTCAGTCAACAATTTATTTCCAATAGTAGAGCCTCAGTCAACAATTTATTTCCAATAGTAGAGCCTCAGTCAACAATTTATTTCCAATAGTAAAGCCTCAGTCAACAATTTATTTTTCAAAAAGTCCTAATGCCACAGCTCACATTCTCTCCTAAAGTCCTTATGTCTTAATATCCTAAAATCATTCTCTCGTTCTCTCATTCCCTCCTAAAATCCTAACGTCTTAATGTCACCAAAAATATGGAAACCTCACGCTTTAACGCTTACAGAAATATGTGGATAATGGTATTATTTGATTTACCGACCGAAACGAAGAAAGAACGTCGGGATGCAGCAAAATTCAGAAAAGAATTACAAGAAGATGGATTCACGATGTTCCAATTTTCGATTTACACGCGCTTTTGTCAAAGTCAAGAAAATGCAGACGTGCATACCAAACGAGTCAAACGTTTGCTTCCTGAAAAAGGTCATGTTGGCATTTTTGCCATTACGGACAAGCAATTTGGACGAATGGAAATTTTTCATGGCGTCAAACAAACAAAAACCATTGCTCCTTCGCAACAATTGGAGTTGTTTTAAAATCTTAGGGTGAGGTTTAAACCTCACCCTAAGATTTTAAATTATTACCCAAAACCGTTTCAACGGTTTATTGAAAAATAGGATTGAAAAAATAAGTTGAGTTCAGATTAAAATGAAAAATGTCGTTAGATTTTTTATTTTCTACAAAAACGCTGAAAGCCTTGTTACATCTGTGGTATAGACTACGCAGTTGTAATCTATCCACAAATGTAAAAGAACTGAAAGCAAATCACAACTAAACGTTTAATCCTTCATTTTTAAACTCAGTTGTAATCTATCCACAAATGTAAAAGAACTGAAAGCAAATCACAACGTTATAAAGAACTATTTCAAAACCATTTACGTTGTAATCTATCCACAAATGTAAAAGAACTGAAAGCAAATCACAACACGTCTGCTGTTTTATTAAATTCAGCTACTGTTGTAATCTATCCACAAATGTAAAAGAACTGAAAGCAAATCACAACGGTACTCTCAAGATGACGACAAATTGAAACGTTGTAATCTATCCACAAATGTAAAAGAACTGAAAGCAAATCACAACTGCACCGATAGCAACGTGTTCACATTTCAGGTTGTAATCTATCCACAAATGTAAAAGAACTGAAAGCAAATCACAACTAATTGCAGGAGTTCAAAGAGGTAGACATGTTGTAATCTATCCACAAATGTAAAAGAACTGAAAGCAAATCACAACGTTTTTTTATGAATTATCTAATTTGATTAAGTTGTAATCTATCCACAAATGTAAAAGAACTGAAAGCAAATCACAACAATGCAAAAAGAAGGCATATACAAAAAAGGTTGTAATCTATCCACAAATGTAAAAGAACTGAAAGCAAATCACAACGTGGCTACGATGCTTATAGCTTCAAGTTAGGTTGTAATCTATCCACAAATGTAAAAGAACTGAAAGCAAATCACAACAACTTTTCTATATATATAAAATAAAAAAAAGTTGTAATCTATCCACAAATGTAAAAGAACTGAAAGCAAATCACAACTATCTGTAATAAACATCTGTAATGCACTTAGTTGTAATCTATCCACAAATGTAAAAGAACTGAAAGCAAATCACAACTCAAGCGCCGTTTTATCGGAGTTATTATCGTTGTAATCTATCCACAAATGTAAAAGAACTGAAAGCAAATCACAACGATCAACGATGAATCGGTTCTTCGTATCGAGTTGTAATCTATCCACAAATGTAAAAGAACTGAAAGCAAATCACAACTGCAATTTGTTTTTTAAGATAATCTAAATGGTTGTAATCTATCCACAAATGTAAAAGAACTGAAAGCAAATCACAACTAGATGTCGAACCACAGATTAGTACAGAGGTTGTAATCTATCCACAAATGTAAAAGAACTGAAAGCAAATCACAACAATTGATATGTTAGCAAAATACGATATGCTGTTGTAATCTATCCACAAATGTAAAAGAACTGAAAGCAAATCACAACAAAGGATTTTATCAAATTGTTTTAACAAATGGTTGTAATCTATCCACAAATGTAAAAGAACTGAAAGCAAATCACAACGCGCTTATGTAGATGAGCAAAGAGAAGAGTGTTGTAATCTATCCACAAATGTAAAAGAACTGAAAGCAAATCACAACAGTATGCAAGACTTATTTAACATTCTTTTCGTTGTAATCTATCCACAAATGTAAAAGAACTGAAAGCAAATCACAACACGACTTTACAAGTACCTTGTTTGCAACCGGTTGTAATCTATCCACAAATGTAAAAGAACTGAAAGCAAATCACAACATATAGTCTATTCCATTTTCTTTGAAAATAGTTGTAATCTATCCACAAATGTAAAAGAACTGAAAGCAAATCACAACCTGCTAATATACAATTATTTGAGTAAAAGGTTGTAATCTATCCACAAATGTAAAAGAACTGAAAGCAAATCACAACACCTGCCAGCCACATTTTAGAGCAGTTGGTGTTGTAATCTATCCACAAATGTAAAAGAACTGAAAGCAAATCACAACACAAGAAAATGTTGGTAGTGCAAGTAAATTGTTGTAATCTATCCACAAATGTAAAAGAACTGAAAGCAAATCACAACTAAAGTAATCGTATGCCTTTAAAACCTGTTGTTGTAATCTATCCACAAATGTAAAAGAACTGAAAGCAAATCACAACACTCAAATTAAAACAACGCTAAAGCAAGAAGTTGTAATCTATCCACAAATGTAAAAGAACTGAAAGCAAATCACAACCGAAATATCGAAACTACCTTAGCACGAAACGTTGTAATCTATCCACAAATGTAAAAGAACTGAAAGCAAATCACAACAGATCCACCACTTGTTTATCACCAATGGTGTTGTAATCTATCCACAAATGTAAAAGAACTGAAAGCAAATCACAACTGCACCGCTATTGGTAGCACCGACGGGTTGTTGTAATCTATCCACAAATGTAAAAGAACTGAAAGCAAATCACAACATCAACGTTATCAAATAAATAATTCTTTAAGTTGTAATCTATCCACAAATGTAAAAGAACTGAAAGCAAATCACAACAACATCTTGTATATTATTAACCACTTGATGGTTGTAATCTATCCACAAATGTAAAAGAACTGAAAGCAAATCACAACTAATATCATAAAAGAATATATTGAAATTATGTTGTAATCTATCCACAAATGTAAAAGAACTGAAAGCAAATCACAACATGCTTTAATATTGGAACTTATCTTGCGAGTTGTAATCTATCCACAAATGTAAAAGAACTGAAAGCAAATCACAACAAGCTTTAGGAATAGATGAAGCTTTTGACAGTTGTAATCTATCCACAAATGTAAAAGAACTGAAAGCAAATCACAACACAAATGAAATACATAGACGATTTGAGTTAGTTGTAATCTATCCACAAATGTAAAAGAACTGAAAGCAAATCACAACGGATCAACTCTCTGAATTGCACCTTTTACAGTTGTAATCTATCCACAAATGTAAAAGAACTGAAAGCAAATCACAACCTTGTAAGACTTGAATAGTAACCAATAACGTTGTAATCTATCCACAAATGTAAAAGAACTGAAAGCAAATCACAACAGAAACTAATCATGATGGGAGTTTCATCGCGTTGTAATCTATCCACAAATGTAAAAGAACTGAAAGCAAATCACAACGAAACTTTGCTCCACCGTTCTTGTTCTTCAGTTGTAATCTATCCACAAATGTAAAAGAACTGAAAGCAAATCACAACCCATGTGTATATATGAATTAAAGATTACGTGTTGTAATCTATCCACAAATGTAAAAGAACTGAAAGCAAATCACAACAAAAAGAATACAAGGAAATAAAAGAACATTGTTGTAATCTATCCACAAATGTAAAAGAACTGAAAGCAAATCACAACAAAAAGAGATTTGCTCATTGTTGCACACGAGTTGTAATCTATCCACAAATGTAAAAGAACTGAAAGCAAATCACAACTCAGAATCAATTCTTGAATATTGCGCATTGTTGTAATCTATCCACAAATGTAAAAGAACTGAAAGCAAATCACAACTAATTATCCAAACGTGTGTTGTTTTTAGCTGTTGTAATCTATCCACAAATGTAAAAGAACTGAAAGCAAATCACAACTACTCAGAATAAGATGGCATACAGCCACTGTTGTAATCTATACACAAATGTAAAAGAACTGAAAGCAAATCACAAC
>VEQH01000048.1 GCA_018883325.1 Flavobacteriales bacterium
GCTGAAAGTGTAAATGCGAAGATAAAAGAGGCCATAAGAAAAAATAATGGTTCTAGAGATTTGGACTTTTTTCACTTTAGATTGAGCATGGTGATTTAATCCCAGCACCTCAAAATAAAATTAACCCAAAATAAGCACATTTAACATCGTCAATCATAAAACCCTTATCTTTGGGCAAAAATATTTAATGAAAGTTTACAACAACATCCTTGAAACTATTGGAAACACTCCCTTAGTTCGTATCAATAAATTAGCAACTGATATTCCTGCTCAAGTTTTTGCAAAAGTTGAAACAACAAATCCAGGTAATTCAGTGAAAGACAGAATGGCACTTAAAATGATTGAAGATGCCGAAAAAGCTGGCTTATTGAAACCAGGAGGAACTTTAATTGAAGGAACTTCAGGAAACACAGGGATGGGATTAGCTTTGGCTTGTATCATCAAAGGTTACAAATTGATTTGTGTTTTGAACGACAAACAATCCAAAGAAAAAATGGATATTTTACGTGCTGTTGGTGCTGAGGTTGTCGTTTGTCCAACTGCTGTTGAACCAAGTGATCCACGCTCCTATTATTCAGTTTCCAAAAGATTAGCAACTGAGATTCCAAATTCATGGTATGTAAATCAATATGATAACTTATCCAATCGTCAAGCGCATTACGAATCTACAGGTCCAGAAATTTGGGAACAAACGGAAGGAAAAATAACGCATTTTGTTGTTGGTGTTGGTACGGGAGGCACAATTTCTGGCGTTGGAAAGTATTTAAAAGAGAAAAATCCCAATATTAAAATCTGGGGAATTGATACGTATGGCTCTGTTTTCAAAAAATACAAGGAAACAGGAATTTTTGATGAAAATGAGATTTATCCATATATAACAGAAGGTATCGGTGAAGACATTCTTCCTGCTAATGTTGATTTTGATGTGATTGACTTATTTGAAAAAGTAACGGATAAAGATGCTGCTGTTTACACGCGTCGTTTGGCTCGTGAAGAAGGAATATTTGTTGGAAACTCTGCGGGTTCAGCTATCAAAGGTTTGATTCAATTGAAAGACAAATTGACTGCTGATGATGTTGTGGTTGTTTTATTTCACGACCACGGAAGTCGTTATGTTGGAAAAATTTTCAACGATGATTGGATGCGTGAAAGAGGTTTCTTAGATGAAAATATTATTACAGCAGGTGATTTAGTTGCAAAGCATTCAGACAAACCACTTGTTTCGTTGTATGCTGAGGAATTAGTTTCTCATGCAATTGCCAAAATGCGCAATTTCGGAATTTCTCAAATCCCAGTGATGAAAGATGGTAAATACGTTGGTTCTGTGGATGACAGTCATGTTTACCAATTGTTAGTTGATGCTCCTGAATTACGCGACGTACCAGTTTCTTCTATAATGGGAAAACCTTTTCCTGTTGTTCAAACAAGCACGCATATTGAAGATGTTTGCAAATTAATTAACAAAGAAACTCCAGCCGTTCTTGTTGAATTAGCAAATGGAAAATACCACATCGTTTCTCGTTACGACGTTATTTCTGCAATGTCATAATGGAAAAACGCACGTTCGTCGATCAAATGGGGCGAAGTGTTACCGTTACTTTTCCTCCTAAAAGAATAGTTTCTTTAGTTCCTTCTCAAACGGAACTGTTGCATTATTTTGGACTTACGGAAGAAGTCATTGGAATTACTAAGTTTTGTATTTACCCTGATTCATGGTTTCGTACTAAACAACGTATTGGAGGAACAAAACAATTAAAACTGGAGGAAATTCTGGCTTTAAAACCTGATTTAATTATTGGAAACAAGGAAGAAAACACCAAAGACGATATTGCCTACTTGGAGCAACACTTTCCTGTTTGGATGAGTGATATCAACACCTTTGAAGAAGCAATTGAGATGATAGAATTTGTTGGGCAACTGACAAATAAGCAAACGATAGCTCGCCAATTAAATACTTCAATTGAGCAAGAATTCAAAAAACTTGGAGACATTGGAATGGGAAAAAGTGTTATTTATCTTATCTGGGACGAGCCTTCATTTGTGGTAGGGAAATCAACATTTATTCATTCCGTTTTAACTAAAATAGGTTTTATAAACGATTGTCAAAAAGAGCGTTACCCTGCATTAAGTGATTTGGAACAATTGAATCCTGATTTTGTATTTCTCAGTTCAGAGCCATTTCCTTTCAAAGACGAACATATTTTAAAATACCAAGAGTTATTTCCAACATCTAAAATTATTTTAGTTGATGGCGAATCCTTTTCTTGGTATGGTTCTAGAATGCTTGAAGCTCCAAACTATTTTAAAAAAATGATTTAGGCTTATTCACAACAAATCATAAAAACCTCACAAATCCTTTGATTTCCGCCTATTCAAAAAAAAGCTTTTATCTTTGATAGAATTTCAATTTTAAACGCGTGAATTTAGCAATCAATTGGTCCGTAGATTCTGAAATAATCGATGGATTTCGAACTCCAAATCTTTATGGACTTCTTTTCGTTTCTGGCTTAGTCATAGGCTATTTTGTCGTAAAAAGAATGTTCAAAAAAGAAAATATTTCTAATGAGATTCTTGATAAATTAGTGATGTACGTTGTGCTTGCAACAATTGTAGGTGCTCGTTTAGGTCATGTGTTATTCTATGGCCCGTATTACGATACAGTTGTAAATGGGCAAATTGTTGAACGCGGATATTTCTCTCATCCAGAGGACATTATTAAAGTTTGGGAAGGCGGTTTAGCAAGCCATGGAGCAGCAATTGCAATTCTAATTTCACTTTATCTGTTTTCAAGAAATGTAGTTAAGAAACCCTTTTTGTGGATTCTAGATCGCATTTCAGCACCGATAGCAATTGGAGGAACTTTTATTCGCTTGGGTAATTTAGTAAACCATGAAATGGTTGGTGATATTACAAACGTTCCTTGGGGATTCAGATTTAGAAATCATGATTATACCTTATGGAATGGAACTTGGGAGTCAATTCCTGTAAGACATCCTGCGCAATTGTATGAAGCGATTTGCTATTTTATTTCGTTCTTGATTTTACTTTTCTTGTATTGGAAAAGAGATTTATGGAAAAAGCCAGGATTTATTTTCGGGTGGTTCCTAATCTTTATATTCGGATTCCGATTCTTCATCGAATTTGTAAAGTTAGGGCAAACTGCTCGCGATTCTGTTTATGCCATTAACACAGGTCAAATGTTAAGTATTCCTTTTGTCTTAGTCGGAATATATTTAATTATTCGTGCTATTCAAAACAAAACAGTTTCAAGTGAAAGCTAGTATTTTTACCTTTTTGCTAATAGCATCGTTTGTTTTTTCTTGTGAAACGGAGGCTCCAAAGAAAGAAAAACAAGTTCCTGCCAAAGTTGAAGTCCAAAAACCTGATTATAAACCAGAGATAATTTCTGGTGTTGAACGATTAAAAATAGGAATTGGAGAGGAAAAAGAAGAATCAAGCATTGCTTATTCCTATTACAAATTGAATGAAGAAAGTTTTCGATACGAAGAGGAAATCAATAAATTCCTAGCAAGTTCAATTACCACAGAAATGGAGGAACAAAGTAAACCTAAAGGAAATATTGAATTATCTCCTGCTCACTTCAAATCAATTTTAAAGAATTTCAAACGAGAATTTGATTCTTATGGTGAAGGTTTTCCTTGGTCTTTTTACGATTCAACTTACATTGATGAATCTTTCGAACAATTTGTACAAGTTAAAAGAACTAGCTACATGTTTACTGGTGGCGCACATGGAAATTCGTATGTTGGAAATGATTTATTTAGTAAAGAAACAGGAGAGCAACTCAAATTGAAGGATTTTATTTCTGACATTCCGAAACTGACCAAAATTGCTGAAAAATATTTCCATCAAACTGTTGAAATAAAACCAACTGACGATTTAGAGGAACAAGGTTTTTGGTTTACAAAAGGATTTGAATTGAATGGTAATTTCTACTTTGAAAACAATAAAATGATTTTCGTTTATAATCAATACGAAATCGGACCTTATTCAATGGGAATTATTTTTGTAGAAATTCCTATTCGAGAAATTAAATCGATATTAAAACTAGATTTGAAACGAACAAAACAACAAGACTTAGTGTTAAAATGACATTTAGTCTAATATTTTAAATTGATTGTTATATTTGTCAACTGAAAAAGAATCGAGCTATGGCAGAAAAAAAAGCTTCTACAAGCAAAAAAGCAAGTAAATCTACAACTTCAAATACTACTAAATTTCCAAAAGAAGTTTACGTAAAATGGTACAAAGACATGTTGCTCATTCGCAAGTTTGAGGAGAAAACAGGTCAACTATACATTCAGCAAAAATTTGGTGGTTTCTGCCATTTATATATTGGTCAAGAAGCGATAGTTGCAGGTACTGCAAGTGCTTGTCGTCCAACAGACAAACACATGACAGCTTACCGCGATCATGCTCATCCAATCGCTTTAGGAACTGATCCTCGTGTTTTGATGGCAGAATTATTTGGTCGTTCAACGGGATGTTCGAAAGGAAAAGGTGGTTCTATGCACTTTTTTGATAAGGAAAAAAACTTTATGGGAGGACATGGAATTGTTGGTGCTCAAATTGCAATGGGCGCAGGAGTTGCATTTGCTGAGAAATATTTAGGAACAGAAAATGTTGCTTTTGTTTCAATGGGTGACGGTGCAGTTCGACAAGGTGCTTTACATGAAACCTTCAACATGGCGATGATGTGGAAACTTCCTGTGGTATTTATTATTGAAAACAATAATTACGCAATGGGAACTTCTGTGGAACGAACAACTAATGTTACTGATTTGTCTAAAATTGGTTTGTCTTATGAAATGCCTTCTAAAATTGTAAATGGAATGCGTCCAGAGGATGTGCATGATGCAATTTTTGAAGCTGCCGAAAGAGGAAGAAGAGGCGATGGACCAACTTTATTGGATATTAGAACTTATCGTTACAAAGGTCATTCAATGTCAGATCCTCAAAAATATAGAACGAAAGAAGAAGTGAGCGACTGGATGGAACAAGATCCAATTGAACATTGCTTAAACGTTATTAAAGAAAACAACTGGTTATCTGAAAAAGAAATTGAAGATATCAGTACTTGGGTTAAAAAAGAAGTGGATGAATCAGTTGAATTTGCAGAAAATTCTCCTTATCCAGAAGCACACGAACTTTACGAAGATGTATATGTTCAATCTGATTATCCTTATATTAAAGAATACTAAAAAGAAAAAAATATGGCTGAGGTAGTTTACATGCCGAAATTAAGCGACACAATGGTAGAAGGTGTTGTCGCTGCTTGGAATAAAAAAGTTGGTGATGCAGTAAAGGAAGGTGAAATCCTTGCTGAAATCGAAACCGACAAAGCAACAATGGAATTTGAATCCTTTTTCGACGGTGTTTTATTGCACATCGGTGTTGAAACTGGAAAGTCTGCTCCTGTAAATAGTATTTTGGCTATTATCGGACAAGCAGGTGAAGATATTTCTGCCTTATTGGCAAATGCGCCTGCTCCTGCGCCAATTGCAGAAAAAGTTGTAGAAGAAACTCCAAAAGCTACTGTTCCAAATCCAGCTCCAGTAGTTTCTGCTCCAACAGTTGTAGCAGAAGCTCCAAAATCAATTCCTTTAGCTTCAAACGCTGGAGGACGTGTTTTTGCGTCTCCATTAGCCAAAAAATTAGCTGAGGAAAAAGGAATTGACTTAAATGCTGTTGGCGGTACAGGTGAAGGCGGACGAATTGTTAAACGCGACGTTGACCATTACACGCCATATACACCAGCAGAAAAAGCTCCAATGGCAAATAACGCAGTTGCAGGTTTAGAATCATACACAGATGAGCCAGTAAGTCAAATGCGTAAAACAATAGCACGTCGTTTGGCTGAAAGCAAATTCACAGCGCCTCATTTCTATTTGACTTTAGACATCAATATGGAAAATGCGATGCAAGCTCGTAAAGCTTTAAATGCAATGGAAGGAATAAAAGTTTCTTTCAATGACATGGTTATTAAAGCTGTAGCGCACGCCTTAAAACAAAATCCTAATGTCAACAGCTCGTGGATGGGAGATTTCATTCGAAGAAATCAACATGTACACATTGGAGTAGCTGTGGCTGTTGAAGATGGTTTGCTTGTTCCAGTTGTTCGATTTGCAGATACAAAAGGTTTGGTTCAAATTTCAGCTGAAGTTAGAGAATACGCTAAAAAAGCAAAAGATAAAAAATTACAACCGAGTGATTGGGAAGGAAATACTTTTACAATTTCTAATCTTGGAATGTTTGGAATTGAATCATTCACGGCAATTGTAAACCCACCTGATAGCTGTATTTTAGCAATTGGTGGAATTAAGGAAGTTCCTGTTGTGAAAAACGGACAAGTTGTACCAGGAAATGTTATGAAAGTGACGCTTTCGTGCGACCACCGAGTAGTTGATGGCGCAACTGGAGCAGCATTTTTACAAACGTTTAAACAATTTATGGAAAATCCTGTTTCGATGTTATTGTAAGAATAACGAATTTACATACCGAAAAAAGATCTGTAGTGATACAGGTCTTTTTTTTGTTTTATAAAATTTCTTTTGAAAAAGCGAAATAAGTCTGTTGCAAAACTCGCTACTTGTCATTAATCCAAAAAATTAAAATCAAAAGATTAAAATGAGTTCCAATAAATTCTAGATATAGATTTTAAATCCTTATTTCTCTTTACTAGATTTATAGCCTGCCAATGCTTCCTTGATGCGATTTTTTATCAATTTTCGGAAAGATTTTGGTTCTATTACTCGAACGCGCTGACCGTGCTTTAAAACTTGCTCTTCTAACTCATAATTAACCTTAACACGCAGTTCTACACGTAATTCTTTATCGGTGTCCATCACAATTTTCTGACTGGTGTGAATCGGTTGTGATTTGATATAATTCCCTTGAAAAGGATCGAAGGATAATACAATAGTTTCAACTTTGTCGCCTGAATAAGTAAGACCTACAACAGAATCAAACAACTCCTTTGGCTTTTTATTCTTTAGTTTAAAAGTTTCAGTTTGCACCTCTAACTCTAAAATTCTATCGAGCCCAAAACTTCTAAATTCACCATTTGGAAAGCAGCCAAAAACGTACCAACGATTCAAATACTGCTTCAATAAATGAGGATAAAGCTCCACTTCTTTAGAATCCTCGTGCCAATAACTGTGATGTATGAATTTAATCTTTTTGCGATCAACAACCGCACTGAGTACTTTTCCAAGAATGTCACCTTTTAATTCTTGTTCGTTTCGATCAAAATCAATTACATCCAGATTTCTATTTGTCTTTAATAAAATTTCATTGATTATTCGCGCATTATTAAACAAGTTGAAAACACGCATCCATTCCTGGTAGTCGCGTTTACTATCTTCATCGATCCAATAACCATCATTCGAACGGCTATATTTTACATCAATGAAACACATATCACGCAATGTTTTTAAATCCCGTTGTAAAGTGCGCTCAGTTGTTTCTAAATCATTATCAGCTAAATAACTTAAAATAGTATCCAAACTAGGGTAACGATTTACGTTTACAAAATTGAGAATTAAGCTTAATCGTTCAATTGATTTAAATTGGGACATTTTCAAAATATTAACCCACTAAAAGTACATATTTTGAGCTTGAAATCGAATTTTATTTTGAAATTGAATGGACTTGATTTTATTAACCATTAAAGCGATAAATTAAGGCTAGTCTCAGATTTCTACCGAAAAAAGGACGCTTCGAAATTTTACCTGGCTGATTGAAATCATCTGGTTGCCAATAATTATTCGTAACAAAATAACCAAAAGTACTTTCAAATTGAAAACGTGGGCCAAACCAATATTGAAAACCAGTTAATACGCCAATTCTATAACTCAAATTAAAATCTATCGGGACGTAAGTTGTTGTATTAATATCAGAATTTAAAATTCTACTGACTGATCTACCTGCAACAATTGAAAGAGACGGACCAGCGAACCATTTCAACTTTACATTATTTCGATTGAAATAAAAAATTGGTTCAAACCCAATATCACCAATTAATTCTCGTGAGTATCGACCATAAAAATCATTACTTGGATTGACAATGGCTTCTTTCAATGGACTAATACCAATACGCACAGGAAATCGCAAAGCAACTCCAGGATTTAGTTCCGTTTGAAAAAAACATTCAAAGTATCGATTTGTAGAATAAGTCCTACCAAAATTATCAAAATCGTTTACGTATACAGGATCAAAAAGCGACATTAAATTTACTCCAACACCATATTTACTTGGGTTAAAATCCAACAATTTCTTATTACTTCCGATTTTTATTACGTGCTTACTTTCTGCAACTGAAAAGGTAAAAAGTGTTTTACTTACCCATTTTTCATCAATTTCATTTGATGTGTATTTCTTTAAATTTTCTATGGAGATGAAACTTTGTCCTACTGCATTTTTAAATTCTAAAATGTTCAATTTTGTATCAACTCCAATTACTCTCCCATACTTGAATTGACCATCTTTAAATTCTAATGTATCTTGAGCCAAATTGAAATTATGGATCCAACAAATAAATAATGCAATGGCTAAACTGAAATTTTTCATAAATGATTTCATCTTTTCTATTTATTCGTTTGTAAAAGTTTTTCTGTTAATCCTAAATCTGAAACCAAACTTGCCATTTGATTCCATTGTTCAAATTTTGCCTTTGAGAAATATGAAAATCCACCATTTTTATTAATTGAAAATAACATATTCCAATTGGGTTTGCCTTCAAAATTTTGAGTCGTTTTATAGTAGCCTTTACTCTTTAAAAATAAGGTACGCTCTAAATTCGTTTTCAAACCTGAAAAATTGACTTTAATGGGTGTTTCACCTTCTTTGTGGATAAGATAGTTTGAATCATTAGTTACTAAAGCTTCCGATTTTGTTGCATCGCCAAGAACCTTTGCGTCAAGTTCTTCAAATACAATATTTGTATTTTCTTTTTCAGCAATTGCAAGATAATTTACTTCCCAAAACTGGAAACCACTTCTTAGTCTGATTGTTATGTCCTTGTTTTTCAAATAATTATCAGGTATTTTAATGGCAATTTTTTCAAATTTTGCTTCTCCTACTAGATTTATTTGCTCAATTGTTTTCCATTTTCGTTTATTAAAAATTTCAACTTTTAAGGTTATTCCAGCCTTCTCCATGTTTTTCTGTAATTGTCTTTTCGTTTTCTTAGCATTAGAATGAACCCAAGTTTGAAAATAATCACCAAATAATTTTGTGAATTCATGATAAACAAATCCTCCCCATTTTGGATTTTTGAGTTCTAAAACCAAATGAGCATTTTTCAAATTTTTATTTTCAAATGAAGCTTGTAAATTTGAAAAACCAGTTTTATCCATCGAATTGAATGAATACGAGTTATGATTATCAAAAAGGTTCTTATTTGTCATAATTCCTTCATCATTACTCAAACTCCTAGGTTGATAACTGTTCACAATATTCACAAAATCACCATCCGATGTTGTTATGATTTCGTCACCCTTCTCGTGGTAAACAGCAACTAATTTCAATAAATTCGTGTATTGTATTTCTCTCTCTTCGTTTCTAATTTCGAGATTCAACTCAGAACTTGATTTATTTACATCCTTTATTTTCTTGTAATCAAATCTTTCTAATGTTGGATTCATTGCGCCGGTAAACATTGAATTTGAAAAGTACCATTGTTCTCCGTCGTTTAAATAAACATGGGGACAAGAGCATGCAACAGCAAGGAAAATCCCAATTGAAGCCGTTGCAATTGCAGCCGATGAAACAACCCAAGAAAAAGTTGTCAAGCCAATATTGTGTTCAATAATTTGAGCTTTTTGAATTTGATTCACATCAAAATAAATTTCTGAACCTGAGTGTGTTATCTCTGGTAGAAATAAATGCAATTGTAAAATTTTAAAATGGTCGCCTTTAGAAATTCGAAAATTCTTTTTTGCCAATGCAGTTTGGTAATATAAATTTATTTCAGGCGGAACAGAACTGATAACACCCGAAATTGTATTATCAACTTTTTTCCAATTCACTAATTCAAAATAAGCGTCACCTACATGAATAAATATTCTGTTTTTTTTCATTTCGGACTCTTCCAATCCAACATGATATTTTTTTGGACTTCCTTGTCTCAAACGGTAAAAACTGCACGAATTGAAAAGCATTACTGAAATAAGTAACCAAGAAATTAACTTAACTTTTTTCATCTATTTTTTGTTTAATAATTCACATCCTTCCCCTTTCAAGGACTTAATATCTTCTAAAAGTGTTCCATTTAGAAAATGAGATTTTCGGCTTTGACAGAAAGGACAAGCCATTGTGTATCCATCGGTGTCAATGTATATGTATCTTTTTCCTGCACCTCCACATGATTTTACTCGCTGTTGATAACCAGTGTACTGAATGATTGGAAAATGTTTAAATTGCTTTTCTGTATTCCTACTTATGTAGAAATCTTCCATAATTTTAAACTGTTCAGGATTTAATTGTACATTTTGTCCTTCGTAATTTCCTGTTGCACGCGGTTCCATCAGTTGAACAAATGGCACTTTTAATTCAAGCGCAAGTTGATGATAAGCTGCCAAGTTTTCAAGTGAACAAAAGGATTTCGTTACACAAATTGTCATTGTTGTTAATAGCCCAGCATTTTGTGCATTTTTGATAGCTTCAATCGCAAACTTGAAGGATTTATCATTTCGGCGAAACTTATTATGCTCCGCTTCCAAATAATGATCTAAACTCACAGAAACCCCTGTTAAACCTACTTTTTTCAACTGATTAGCCTTCTCAATTGTCAATCCATAACCCGATGAATAAATCCAAAAATCACTACTTTTATCTGCTGATTTTAACACTTCAATTAAATCATTAAAACGATTAAGTGGTTCTCCTCCTCCAAATTGTATCATTGGCACACCATTTTTTTGAAGTTTTGCTACAATTTGTTTGTGTTCTTCTAATGTTAGTACTTCTGGCTGATTCAGAATTTTACCTTCGTAGCAATGCTCGCAATTCAAAGGACATTTTTTAGTAAATCCAATCTGAACAATCGCCAAATTAGATAATGGATTGTCTTGACTTAATGTGGCTAAATTTAAAATTCGCTCAAAAAAATTCGAAAAAGGAATAGCTGGAATATTGCAATTTATATAAACTTGATTGTTGTGTTTGACGTATTTATAAAAACTTTTATCAATCGTAAATTGCTCCTTAAATCTTTGAATTTCCTTTTTTTTCACCTTAAACCTACTTCCTAATCCATATTTAAAGATTAGAAAGAACAAGAGCCTTAAGTTTAATTTAAAGAAAAAGAATTTGACACTAAATCCAGATACAATCTTCACATGGATAATTTAAAACACCAATAATTGAATCTAAAGTAGTAAATGGCAATGACTTACTTATATAATTCAAACAAATTGATATTCTAAATTCAAGTTTCAATGGTTTTCCCTATGGATTTTCAAAAACTTTATTTGAAGTTCTCAAACTAAATTATGAATTGTGAAGCCAATAAAACTAGATGAATTTTACTCAAACTAATTGATAATTCATTTTGATTTCAAACAATTCCAATTGTCTTCAAACTTTCGCAAACCTCATCAATTTGTGAGAAAGAAACATCCAAATGGGTAACCATTCGAATCATTCCTGGACCAAATGCCATAATTTTTATGTCTTTCTCCGCTAATTTTGAAATGATTAAATCGCGCTTTGAAGCATCTTTCAGAATGGCAACAACAATATTTGTTTCAACAGGCATAACAGATTCAACCCAACCACATTCCAATAAAGCAATTTCAAGTTGCAAGGCTTTCGAATGGTCTTCTTTTAATTTTTCGACATTGTATTTCAAAGCATACAATCCACCTGCGGCGATAATTCCAGCTTGACGCATTCCACCACCAAATACTTTTCTTACACGTCGAGCTTTTTTGATGAAGTCTGCATTTCCAAGTAAAATTGAACCAACTGGCGCACCTAAACCCTTTGAAAGACAAATTGAAATCGAGTCAAAATTCGATGCGTATTCCTTGTAATCAACTCCATTTTCGACCAAAGCATTCATCAAACGAGCACCATCTAAATGCAACGGTAAATTATGTCTATTACACATCTCGCGAATTGCTTTGATGTCGTTAAAATCATAAATTGCTCCTCCTCCTCTATTTGCTGTGTCTTCAATTGAAACTAATTGCGTCAACGGAAAATGCACGTCTTCCGGATTGTTGATCCACTCTTCAATTGCTTCAGCTTTCAATCGCCCTCTGTCTCCATCCAAAGTTCGAATGGAAGCGCCAGAATTTCGAGCAATTCCACCACCTTCATACTTGAAAACGTGACTTTCTTTATTACAAATCACTTCTCCACCAGGTTGTACATGCACATTTATTGCAATTTGATTGGTCTGAGTTCCTGAAGCACAAAACAAAGCGGCTTCCATTCCGAAAAGTTGTGCCGAATATTCTTGTAATTCATTAATTGTCGGGTCTTCACCAAAAACATCATCCCCAACTGACGCTGAGAACATGGCATCTAACATTTCTTTTGAAGGCTTGGTTACGGTATCGCTTCTAAGGTCTATCATTTTTTTTCTATAATTTTAGGAGGGAATGGGAATGTGCTAATGAGGGAATGTGCTAATGAGGGAATATGCTAGTGTGTTAATGGAGGAATGAGGGAATGAGGGAATGAGGGAATGAGAGAACGAGAGAACGAGAGAAGGAGGGAATGAGGGAATTTGAAATCAAACCTAAATTTTACATTCTCAACTTTTAACTCTTAACTTTCAACCCTCAATTTTACATTCTACATTTCCAATTTTACATTTTAAATTCTAAATTCCTATTCCTTTTTTTTCTTTTTTTTCTTACTTGGTTTTGTGGGTTCAGTTTTAATTAAATCAGGATCATCATCAGTGGCAACAGCTTTTTTCGCAGCTTTTTCTTTTTCCTTCTCTGCTTTTTTATCAACACGTTCTTTGATGACATGTTTTGCACCAGTCAATTCTTCAAATTCAGTTTCTTCGACAATTTCACCTTTTTCATAAACTGTAATGTGCTTTGGTTTGCCGTTCGGGAAATTAAAAGTATGTATTCCATCAGGAATTCCTTTTTTGAAAAACTCTTGCGAAACAATTTCCCCTTTTTCATTCAAAGTCTTGAACTCACCATTTTTGACATTCATATTCCAATTTTCAACATGCGCTTCCATCCCATTTGGATAATAGAATTTCCAAGTTCCATGCTTTTTACCTTCTTGGTAAAACATATCAATTTCTAATTTCCCATCGGCATTGTATGTTTGGTGTTTTCCATGCAAAATTCCGTTTTTGTAATAAACAACTTTTGCCAAAACAGAATTGTCAAAATACTCTTTTTGCGGGCCATCGTAAACGTTATTCTTGTAGGAAATAAGTCTCATTGTATCGCTTTTAGGATTGTTCTCGAACAAAATATATTGTCCATCTAATTTGTCCAAACTATGCGTCACTTCTATTTCCTTTCTTCCTGTACTATCATAGTAAAAAACACTCGTTCCATTTAACTTCCCAAGCACAAACGTTTGTCTCGACTGCAAACAACCAGACTCATAATAAGCTGAATCACTTTCACTATCTCTTTTGCCGTTTACAACATTAATCTGTTCCTGTAAAACGCCATTTCTGTAACAAGCAGAACATTTCCCTGTGTAAAGTGAATGGTAATCAGACTTCGATAAATAAGTATTTGTACGATCGTCATAAGCCACCAAATCATTGCAATTTGCGACCAATTTATAATTACAAATCTTTTTCTTTTTATAGCACGGAACGTTTGTTGGACTTGATGTTGGTGCTTGTGCAAAAAGTGTGTTGTAGAAAAATCCCACAAGAAACACAAAAAATACTTTTTTCATAAACTAGATTTATTCAGGTTTTCTTAATTTTTCGAGCGCAGCTTTCATTTCCTCAGGTATTACTGTTGTTTTTCCAACTCGCGAATCAAAACTCACCATCACTGAAACACCTTTTGTGTAAATTTCACCATCAACTTTAACCTCATAACTCAATCGAATACTTTTAGAACCAGCTTCTTCAAAATACATGTGAATTTCTGGCACATGTTGAATTAATATCGGTTTAATGTAATCAATTTCGTTGCGAACCAATAAAATCCCGTGTGATTTCCAGTCCCATTCTAAACCTAATAATTCTCTGAAATAATGTACACGTGTCATTTCAAAATAGCTTAAATAAACGGCGTTATTTACATGTCCCATAACATCTATGTCTGAGAATCTTACTTGGATTTTTGCAGGTTTTATCATTCGTCTAATTTTTCAAAAATGGAATTATTACTTTTATATTCAACAACTAATTGCTTCATTTTTCGTACCAAAGAATCATTATTTTGGAGCGGTATCAAAGCTATCAATTCTTCGAGTAATTGTTCTTGTTTTTCATCACAATCTCTCGTTTTCGCAATTAATATTTTTGAATGGTGGGTTGGCAATGTGTTTTCTTCATTTGCCAAAAGTTCTTCGTACAATTTCTCTCCAGGGCGCAAACCAGTCACTTTAATTTCTATGTCTTTTCCTAATTCCAAGCCACTGAGGGAAATCATTTTCTTCGCTAAATCAATAATTTTAACAGATTCTCCCATGTCGAAAACATAAATTTCGCCCCCATTTCCCATTGTTCCAGCCTCCAAAACCAATTGACATGCTTCAGGAATTGTCATGAAAAAACGAGTAATTCGTTCATCTGTTACAGTTACAGGTCCACCTGATTCGATTTGTTTTTGAAAAAGTGGAATCACTGAACCATTAGAGCCAAGTACGTTTCCAAAGCGTGTTGTAATAAATTTTGTCGCTGACTTAGCGTTCAAGGATTGGACAAACAATTCTGCAATTCGCTTCGATGCGCCCATCACATTTGTAGGATTGACCGCCTTATCCGTTGAAACCATCACAAATTTATCCACCTTAAATTCATCGGCTAGCGTGGCGATAACCTTCGTTCCAAGCACATTGTTTACAACAGCTTCCACAGGATTTTCTTCCATCAAAGGAACGTGTTTGTATGCTGCAGCGTGAAAAACAACCTGCGGAAGGAATTTAGCAATAATTTTATGCATTCGTTTTTCATTGCAAATATCGCCAATGACAAACTGAAAATTAATAGAAGGAAAATCCTTTAATAACTCAATTTGTAAGTCATATAGCGCAGATTCAGCTTGGTCTATAAGAATTAAAATAGCTGGTTTAAAACTTGCAATTTCTCTCACCAAACCACTTCCAATCGAACCAGCGGCCCCAGTAACTAAAACTACCTTGTCTTTCAACTCTTTTTGAATTGATTGGTTGTTTAGTTGAATAGGTGCTCGACCAAGTAAATCTTCAATATTGATTTTTGCAAACTGTTTTACAGAAAATTCACCATTTACCCAGCTTTTCAAATTAGGTACTTTTTGAACACTTATTTTCAATTCCAAACAGCGATCGATAATGTTTTTTTGACTTTCTAAATTAGGTTGTTGAATTGCAATAATCAACGTTTTTACAGCATTTGATTGTACTATTTTTTCAAGTTCACTCGTGTGAAAAACATGTACACCTTCAATTCTTGTCCCTTTTAATTTAGCGTTGTCATCTAAAAAACCAATTATCAATTGATTATTTCGCGTGTCGTTTTCAATCGTTCTTTTGGTAACCATTCCTGAAACCCCTGCTCCATATATGATTACACCTTCCTCTTCGTTTTTATTCTTGATTGTTTCGAGGTAAAACAATTTGACAATAAATCGACTTCCAACTGCAAAGGCAAAGCTTACTAAAAACTCCATGACCAAAATCGACATTGGAAAAAGAAAATAATGGTCGAGGTAGTAATAGCGAATTAATCCAGCAACAAGAAAAATAAGTGAACAAATTAAACTTGCTAAAAATAAACGCTTTAAATCTTCAGTTGACGTATAGCGCACTAAACCTTTGTGGATTTTTAGCAAATAAAAAACAAGAAACTTAACACCAAAATAAAATAGAATTGACTTGGATAAAATGAGCCATTCTTTTTGAATCAAAGAACTATCTGCCTTCAAATCAAAGCGTATTAGATAAGCGAATGCCAACGCAAATGCCGCCAAAAGCAAATCAAAAACAACAATAACCCAACGTGGCGTACGTGATCTGAAATGTAAGAAATTCAATTTTTTTATTTTTTTAGTCCTGAAAAATTTGACTCATTACAAAAATAGGAAAAAGAAAATAACAATCCTTTTTTGCTTTGATTTAGGAAGAAAACCAAAACCACCGCTTTTAAAAAATCACATTCGAAAAATATGTTTTTACTTGTTTTTAAAGCTATTGGTTTTAATCAAAAGAAAATATTTTCTTAATTTTAATTTAATATCAATGCAAGTAAAAGTAAATTCCGTCAACTAATGAAATTGAAATCTGAAATTCATTTTAAAGATTCAAATTTCTAAATCAAATTAAACTTATAAAAACATGAAAATCAAACTATTATTATTGTTCAATTTAATTATTGGTAGTTTTTTTGCACAAAATTTCTACGATCGGGCAACTGTCCAAAAAATTGAAATTTTCTTTGCTTTCACAAATTGGGACGCACAGTTAGATGCAGCAACTTCAACTGATGCATATATTATAGCAGATTCTGTACGTATTAACGGGATAAAATTTGATTCTGTTGGTGTCAAATACAAAGGAAACAGTTCCTATAACGCAAACAATAATAAAAATCCGTTGCACATAAATCTTGATTACGTTAAAGGTAAGCAAGATTATCAAGGTTATACCAACATCAAACTTCAAAATGGCTACCAAGATCCCTCAATGATTCGCGAGGTTTTATCTTATGCCATTTTAGAGCAATACATGGATTGTCCAAAAGCAAATTTTGCAAATGTTTATATCAATGGTACTTTACGTGGCGTTTATTCCAATGCTGAAAGTATAAATGACAAATTCAATGGAGAGCATTATTACAACAGTAAAGAAACATATTTCAAATGCAATCCAATTGGCGGAGCTGGTCCAGGTGCATCTGTTAGTCCAGATTTAAAATACATCAGTATGGATAGCAGTGCTTATTTTAATGGATACGAATTACAAACAGATTTTGGATGGAATAAATTAGTTGATTTAATTAATGTTTTAAATAATGATTTTCAAAATATTGAGTCTAAACTAGATGTTGATAGAGCTTTATGGATGTTGGCATTTAATAACGTTTTGGTCAATTTAGACTCTTACAGTGGTGCTTTTCGTCAGAATTACTATTTAACATGGGATTTGAATGATCGTTTTGTTCCAACTATTTGGGATTTGAATATGAGTTTCGCAGGTTTTCCTGGTGGTACAGGTTCTGGTAGTTACACTGCAACAACGCTCGATCCTTTGTCTAACAGCTCTTCTGCAAATCATCCGTTAATTGTGAAATTAATGAGCAATCCAATGTATAAAAGAATGTACTTGGCGCATTTACGTACGATTGTTCAAGAAGTTTTTGAGTCGCAAGATTTTGTTACCAAAGCAAATAACATAAGAACTACAATTGATTCGTACGTTCAAGCTGATCCGTTCAAATTTTACACCTACACACAATATCAAAACAGTTTAACAACTGCTGTTACAGGTGGTGGAGGTCCAGGTGGAGGTCAATCAATTCCAGGAATTAAAGCATTGATGGATGCACGCGTAACTTTCTTCAATTCAAATTCAAATTACCTTTTAGCTGCACCTTCTATTACAGCTTATGCAACAAGTAATTCAAGTCCAAGCTATGGTTCTTCAATTTTCATAACTGCAACTTGCACTAATGAAACAAGCGTATTTCTAGGTTACCGTTTCAGTAAAGAATTAAAATTTAATCGCGTTCAAATGTATGATGATGGTGCGCATGGCGATGGCGCGGCTGGTGATCATGTTTATGGCGCGGCTGTTACTTTAAATGGTGTCAATTTCCATTATTATATCTACGCTGAAAATGCAAATGCAGGAAAATTTAGTCCTCAACGTGCGGAGCATGAATTCTACAATTTGACCATTTCAATGCCTTATGCTGTGAATGGAGACGTTCTAATAAACGAAGTTTTAGCTTCTAATAATCAATATGGTTACGATGCAAATGGCGAGAGCGACGATTGGATAGAATTGTATAACACAAAATCAACTGGTGTAGATTTATCTGGATTATATTTGTCTGACCTTTCAACCGACTTAGGGAAATGGCCTTTTCCAGCTGGAACAACAATCCCTGCAAATGGAAGAATAATTGTTTGGTGCGACAACGACATTGAACAAACAGGCTTGCATGCAAATTTCAAATTAAGTTCACTTGGCGACAATGTTATCTTTAGCAATGGTTTGACTATTTTTGATCAAATTGCAATTGGCGCACAAACGCAAAATGTTTCGTACTCTAGATGTCCGGATGGAGGCGTGAACTTTGACTATGTAACGCCAACATTCAATGCTGTAAATACTTGTTTTGTGGGAATAAATGAATTGGAAGAAGCTGCATTTACAATTTTCCCAAATCCAACAAATTCTAGTTTCACAATTAAAACAGATGAAAAAACTGGAAGTCTTTTAATTAGTGATTTGCAAGGAAGAATTATTTATCAAGCAAATGAATTAGCTGATGAACAAAAAATCGATGCAAGCAATTGGAATGCTGGATATTACTTAGTGAGTTTGATTTCAGAAAATGGTCAAATTCAAACGAAAAAAGTGGTGAAAAATTAAGGTTTACTTAATAAAACACAGTTCAAAGGAGTTAGCGATAACTCCTTTTTTTTCAACTTAAAATCCCAAAAGCAGCTTTGAAAGTATTACAATGTGCATTTACGATGTCTTTAATTTGTGGACTATAACCTCCACCCATCGTAGTAACAACAGGAACTTTCAACTGCTGAACAGTTTGATAAACGATATTATCTCTTTGAAAACAGGCCTTCTGACTTAGGGAAAGTCGTCCGAGTTTGTCACTTTCAAGCACGTCAACTCCTGATTGGTAAAAAATAAAATCAGGTTGAAATTGACTTAAAATTTTGTCCAAATTAGCTTCCAATAAAAATAGAAAATCCTTGTCTTTACAAGCATCGGGAAGTTCAACGTCTAAATCAGATTGTTCCTTTTTGAGAGGATAATTTCCTGCACCGTGCATACTAAATGTGAAAATTGCAGGTTCATCCTTCAATAAAGCAGCTGTTCCATTTCCTTGATGTACATCTAAATCTATGATTAAAATGCGTTCAATTCTTGTATTATGCAACAACCAATTTGCGGCAATTACTTGGTCATTCAACAGACAAAATCCCTCTCCCCTGTCGTAAAAAGCATGATGTGTTCCGCCTGCGATATTAAAACCGACGCCTGTTTTCAATGCAATTTCAGCAGCTTTTCGCGTTCCCTCCATGATTGTTAGTTCACGTTCTATCAACTGATTAGAATGCACAAATCCAGAAATCCGTTGCTCGCGAGGTGTTATTTCTAAGTTCTTCAAACGCAACCAATAATCTTCGGAATGCGTGGTTAAAAGCTGTTCTATTGCAATTGTAGTAGGTTCAAAAAAAGCAGTTTTGTCAACAACACCTTCATGAATTAACTGCCGAGGGAGTAAATCGTACTTCTCCATCGGAAATCGATGATTTTCAGGTAAAGGATGAATGTAAATTGGATGAAAGGCAATCATTTTCTCAAAAAAGTAAAAAGCCATTAAGTTTTTTCTGTGATTGTTTTGACAATTCGAGCAACAGCTGGACAAATAAGTGTATTTTCAGCCGTAAGTTCCAAAATTTGATACATGTTTTTTCTATCGGTATGCGGATATTCACGACAAGCCAAAGGACGAACCTCGTAAATGTCGCATTTATTATCAGCACCTAAAAAAACACAAGGGGATTTTTGAAGCACATAATCACTTTCTTCATCCATTTTCAAATAATTCTGAATCAATTGTGATTCCTTAATTCTCAAATGTTTGGCTATTCTTCTAATGTCGGCATCTCGAAAAATTGGACTTGTGGTTTTACAACAATTTGCACACGTCAGACAATCCATTTTTTTGAATTCAGCAACATGTTCTTTATGAAACTTTTGATCTAAATCCTTTGGTTTTGCTTGTTTCCATTTGCGAAAAACCTTTTTGGTTTGCTCCAATTGAACTTTTGACTGACTTAACGCTTCGCTATCTTTTTTTGTCAAATTCTCTAATTTTTGAAGGATGGAAAAACAAATTGAAGTACTTAATCGGTTTTAAGATAAAACAGCCTCTTGAATTTTGATGAATGAAAAAGGAACTTTCACCATGTGCTCATAATCTCTTCCAACTTCCTGCATATCAATATCATTTGCATTAAACGACCAATGCACTTCTGCTTCCAATCCTCTGTCTTTTAACTCATTTAGACGATACAATAAATGCAAAACTTCCTTTGAAGAGGAAATATTCAAATAATCAATTTGAAGCTTAAAAGTTGTTTTTACAGCAGGCGTGAACATATAAATTCTAAACCATTCACTAACGATTTTCCAGAAATTTGAATCGGCATCTGGAATTGATTTACCTTGAATTTCCATTGTTCCAATTTTTGAAAATGCAATTCTTGGTGTTGTTGCAGTGGCATTTATGCGTAAATCTTCCATTTAAGTTTAATAAGAGAGGTGCAAGTTACAAATTTTTTAAACTGTCATTACAACTTTAACAGTTTTAAAATTTTTATTCCTTCAATCAAATTTATTTAGTTCTAAAAATCAAAGTTCTACGTTCAAAATCAATTAAATCTGTAATATTTCTTGTTGGATTGACGATATTTTAAATATTTGTTCTAATTTCGACCCGTTAAGTATTATTTAATCAACAAAATAGACGTTTTTATTCTTTTATGACCAGTATTTTTGTAGCCAAATTAGATTTTGGTTTTTCTAGCGAACAATTAAGAGATTTGTTTGCGCAACATGGTAAAGTTATCAAAGCAAATGTTGCAACCGACAGAGAAACAGGTAAATCGAGAGGATTTGCTTTTGTAGAAATGGCTGATAGAAACGAAGCAATGAATGCAATTAGCGCTCTTGACGGTCAACTAATCAACGGAAGACCAATTGCTGTAAAAGAAGCAGAGCAACGTGAAAATCGTACTCCAAATCCAAGAACTCCAAACGGAGATTTCAACCAAAAACCTAGAGAACCAAGAAAAGAAGGCGGATTCGTTAGCAAAGAGCCAAATGTGATTCCTCCAATTTTGGATATTCCCTTAAACGAACCTAAAAAGAAAGTCAATAAGGAGAAAGATAAAAAATTAAATGACTCTGACTCAAGAGCTAAAAAACCAAAGATGGATGCTTTCAAAAAAAGCGGAAAAGACAAAAAGTTTTTTGACGATGATGACGATTTAGATGATTTAGAATTATTTTCTTACCGACGAAAAGACGAAGAAGATTTTGATGACGAAGAGGATGAAGATTAATTCTTTATTAATTCAAAGTATTACCTTTGTTTTTAATGTCTACTAATCACGCGCAAGCACTCAAACATCCTGTTTTTAAAGTTATTTCTAAATACATCGGCGAAAAAAACCTTGAAGCCTATGTTATTGGAGGTTTTGTACGCGATCTTTTACTTGAAAACCCTTCAAAAGATATCGACATTGTAGTTGTTGGGGATGGTCCTCAACTTGCAAATGATGTTGCAACTATTTTAAGGGTAAAAAAAGTTAGTGTTTTCAAAACGTATGGAACAGCACATTTTCTATACAAAGATATTGATGTTGAATTTGTTGGCGCGCGAAAAGAGTCTTACACTGCTGAATCTCGTAAACCAACAACGCAGCAAGGAACTTTAAAAGACGATCAAAACAGACGTGATTTTACAATCAATGCTTTAGCATTAAGTTTACATCCATCAAATTTTGGAGAATTAATTGATCCATTTAATGGCATTGAAGATTTAAAAAAAGGAATAATCCGAACGCCACTTGAACCCGAAATTACGTTTAGTGACGATCCACTTCGAATGTTGCGTGCAATTCGTTTTGCAACGCGATTAGATTTTAAAATTGACCAAATTTGTTTGGAAGCGATTTTGAAACAATCCGCTCGAATTGATATTATTTCGAAAGAACGAATTGCAGACGAACTCAATAAAATAATTCTAACAAAAACGCCCTCACGAGGATTTAAGTTACTGCAGTCAACAAAATTACTAGAGCGTTTCTTTCCTGAAATGACCGCTCTTCAAGGCGTTGACGTTATAGACGGAAAAGCACACAAAGACAATTTCTTACACACATTAGAGGTTTTAGACAATATCTCTTTGCATACAGATGATTTGTGGTTGAGATGGGCTGCAATTCTACACGATATTGCAAAACCACCGACAAAAAGATTCGACAAAGAAGTTGGTTGGACCTTCCATGGTCATGAAGATTTAGGCGCTCGAATGGTTCCGAAAATTTTCAAAAACCTAAAATTACCTTTGGACAATAAAATGAAATACGTTCAAAAATTAGTTCGTCTTCATTTACGACCAATTGCGCTAGTGAAAGGATTTGTTACTGATTCTGCGATTAGAAGATTATTGAGTGAAGCAGGCGACGACATTGATGATTTGATGAAGTTGTGCAACGCAGACATCACTTCAAAAAATGAATTTAAAGTCAAAAAATACAAAAGTAACTTTGAATTAGTTGCCCAAAAGCTAAAGGCAGTTGAAGAAAAAGATAGAATAAGAAATTTCCAACCACCTGTTAGCGGTGAATTGATAATGACAACTTTTAATCTTCAACCATGCGCTGAAATTGGCATCATTAAATCGACAATTAAGGAAGCAATATTAGATGGACAGATAGAAAATTCACCCGAACAAGCTTTTCAATTAATGTTGGAACTTGGGCAAAAATTGGGATTAACGAAAAGCCGTTAATAAAACAAAAAATAGTGTTTTCACTTCATCTTTCCTTTATCAACTCTTAACTTTACAAATATTAGTTTTAATTTTACACAGATTGAAAAATCAACAATATGCCAGGACTAAAATTTAGAGTTTTACTCGATTCAGAAAAGAAAGAAGAAATATTTAGAGATATTTTAATTTCCGATTCGGATAATTTTGAATCGTTATATCATGCTATTTTAAAATCCTTTAATTTCAAGGGAGATCAAATGGCAAGTTTTTACGTTTCAAACGACGATTGGGACAAAGGCCACGAAATCAACTTGATGGATATGACCTACGATGATGATTCTTTAGATGCTCCAGCTTCAACAATGAAAAACGCTACCATTAAAGATTTTCTGGAAGAGCCGGATCAAAAATTTATTTTGGTGTACGATTTCATGCGTATGTGGATTTTCTTAGTAGAACTCATTGGTTTTGACCGCAACGAGCCCGAAACACCTGAAATGATTCTTTCAATGGGTAAAGCACCTTCTGAGGATTCTAGAAAAATCATGGATGACGAATTATTCGCTTCAACTGACGATGAAAATTTAATTGATGAAGACGAAGATGATTTTGGTTTAGATGAATTTGACGACGATTATTCGGAAGATGATTTAACTGACTTTAACGAGTACGAATATTAATATGACAAAAACTTCTGCCGACCCAATCGGTGATGCGATTTTAGATTACGCATCCAATCACAAACCCTTCGATATTGTTGTAAGTTCCGACTTATGCGACGACGATATTATTCCAATTGAAGTACTTTTTCGATCGTACAAAGAAATGCCTGATTTAGAAAAACGTGCGCTTTCCTTGTGCAAAGGAGCAGTTTTAGACATTGGTGCAGGAGCAGGAATTCACTGCCACGAATTGATTAAAAAAGGTCATAAAGTAACTGCTATTGATTCTTCAGTTGGAGCTGTGACCTATTTAAAAGAATCTGGAATCAATGCTGAACATACCAATTTCGCTAACTTCAACAGCACTGAAAAGTTCGATACGATTCTGATGTTAATGAATGGTATTGGAATTGCCGGTCGTCTTTCGAATTTAGAAAAAACACTTTTGAAAGCGAAAAAATTACTCAATCCAAAAGGTCAAATCATTTTTGATTCGTCGGATGTGAAATTCTTGTACGAAGACGAAGACGGTGCCATGTGGATAGATTTAAACACTGAATATTACGGAAATTTTAAGTTTCAAATGCACTATAAAAAAACGACCGGCGATTGGTTTGAATGGCTCTATGTTGATTATGACACAATGCATGAAATCGCTACGAAACTTGGTTTCAAATGCAGAAGAGTGATGGAACAAGACAATCACTATTTAGCGCATTTATCTTTGTAATATGTTTCGTTTACTTTTTTTATTTGTTCTACTTTGTCACTATTCAATTGGTCAAGTAACAAAAGATGCACTTCTTTGGGAGATAAAATCTAAAGATGGAAAAACAACATCTTACCTTTATGGAACGATGCATGTAATGGATGCTGAATTGTTCTATTTCCCTAAGAAATTAGAGAAATTACTTTTAAAAACAGATGTGCTTTGCATGGAAATTTCCAGCATAATCGAACCTGATATTTCACCTGATGAACTTTTTTTAACAAATGAAACATTAGCTGACTACTTTTCTTCTGCACAAATGGATTCCATTTACAGATGGGCTGAGAAATCATTATTGATGAGCAAAGTACAATTTGACACAAACTTTGGTAAAGCAAAACCTTTTTTACTTGTTCAATTTTTATTGCAGAGCAGTTTGCCTGAAAATACTAAATCTTACGAAAAGGAGTTTGAAAACATTGCTACAAAAAACAAAAAAAGTCAATTGGGATTAGAATCTGTTACTGAACAATTGAATCTATTTTCTGGTTTATCTAAAAAAGAACAAACTGAAATGGTTATGAGTTCTCTAAGAGACGAAGCAAAAGCTAAAAGTTCTTTTCAGGAAATGCAAAAAATTTACCTTACTCAAAATCTAGATGATTTATTTTCATTTATGAAAAAGGAAAGTGACTCACCCATAAATAGCTCCCGTGCGTTTTTAGAGGATCGAAATCAAAAATGGATTCCTCAAATGGAAAAAATGATTGAAGCAAAAAGTACTTTCTTCGCAGTTGGAGCAGCTCATTTAGCTGGACCAGAAGGTGTAATTGAATTATTGATTAAAAAAGGATACTCGCTCACTCCAATAAAACTCTAATGAAAAGAATATTATTCATTGCCTCTCTCCTACTCCTTGTGAGTGCTTGTAAAACTTATTCTGATGAAGAAATCGAAGGGTTTGATAAAGAAATTCAAGCATACATTAAAAAAAATAATCTCGACTTAGATGCTTCACCATCAGGATTATACTATAAAATCACAAAAGAAGGTGAAGGAAGATTGATTCAATACACAGACAGCGTTTCGATTTCCTATAAAGGGAAATTATTGAACGGATTCATATTTGATTACACAAAAGAACCTTTGACTTTTGCCGTTAAAGGATTAATTGGTGGATGGAAAGAAACATTGTTGTCTTGTAAAAAAGGTTCTGAAGTCGTAATGATGATTCCGCCACAACTTGGTTACGGAAATCATAAATTGGATGATATTCCACAAAATTCAATTCTCTATTTTGAGATGAAAGTTTGGGACGTTAAATAAAAAGCCTACCCATCTCTGAGCAGGCCTTTTTCATCAAGCAATTAAGCCAATTGTTCCTCTATTAGTTTACTCCATTTCTGAATAACGAGCAGTTCATCATAAATTTGAAAATTCACCTTTGAATTGAAAAACTCTAGGGAAATGATTTCCGATTCGTTATTCTTGGGTTTGAAACACAATTCCAACTTATCAATTTCAGTTTTTGATTCACCAAAATTATTCATCAATGTTGTGATGGTATTTATAAATTTACAGCTTTGAATACTTTCTAAATCAATGCTTTTCTCTTCAACAAGCGATTGAATTGTTCTATGAAAAAACACATGCTTTTTGCGTTGATCGAAAGCTATAATTAAATCTCCACAAACTTCAAATTGACCCAATTCACAATTTTGCTGCTCCGCCAATTTCTTTACGGCTTTTATTAAGTTCGTTCTTTTTTTCGTGCTATTATTTCTCAATAATACAACAGGAATAATACAAATAACGATTAATATTACCCCAATTAGGATTGATTCTAAATCCATTTTATTTTCATTTTTTATTAATAAATAGTTAGTACGGTGAATATTCACCGCACAATTTTGATTTCGTAAATTTGAGTATTCACTTTCATACCAGTAGATTTTCCTCTGGAGCTGCTACGCGGTCTCCTTTCAGTCGAAAAGACTATTTGTGTAGATGTTTCAGCGAAAATGCAAAGCATTTTTGCATTTTTATCCCTTGAAAAGTCCTTCCGACCATCGGGAGGAATCTACTGGTACAATTGTGTACATTCACATTTAATAAATGTCAAGTTGACAAGAATGAACTTCTACCAAAAAAAATGAAATGGATAAAGAAAAGTAGCTTTCTTATTTTGAATTAAAAAGCTAATACTCGAATTTTCAATCTGATAAAACTGTGATTTGATTAATTGCTGGGTAACAATTTTCAAAATTGAAAAGTCAAAATTCCCACCGAATGAATCAAGTGATTTACATGCAATCAATCCATGAACTACAAAGGAAGAATAAGCATCGTGAAGAAACTGAGAATTGGAGAAATTTGTAAATTTTTGTTCCTTTTTCGAGGAATTTAATTGCTCAACTTCAATTGTTTGCTCATATTTTGAAAATACGATTAAAGCAAAGCAATAAGTTGCAATAAGAAACAAAGAGCCAAGAAACCTAAAATTGCTTTTCACAAGTCGAAATTAGCAAAAATTATAGACTTTAGAATTTTATCGAAAGTGTCGTCCTAGCAATAAAAAACTAGAAGTCTAAATTAGTTTACACTTCTAACATGAACTCAGAAGTTTTGTGGAAAGTAATGTCTGGATAATCTTTTTCAGCCATTTGCAATAAGAAGGTTGTTTCAGCAAGGAAAACCAAATTATCATCTTTGTCCAAAGCTAAATAATTGGATTTGGCGCGTTTGAAAGATTCCAATTGCTCTTGGTTGTCAGTCGTTATCCAACAAGCTTTGAAATAATTTCTTGGAACGAAACGACAATTTGCTCCATACTCGTGTATCAATCTGTGGTTAATAACCTCAAATTGTAATTGTCCAACAGTACCAACGATTTTTCTGTTTCCAGGCTGTTGAATGAATAATTGCGCTACCCCTTCATCAATTAATTGTCGAATACCTTTCTCCAATTGTTTCGATTTCATTGGGTCTAAATTCTCTAATTCTTGGAAAATTTCAGGTGAGAAGCTTGGAATTCCTTTATACATCATTACTTCTCCTTCCGTCATGGTGTCGCCAATTTTAAAATTCCCGGTATCGTACAAACCAACAACATCTCCAGGAAATGCTTCATCAATCACGCTTTTGTCTTGTGCCATGAACGAGGTTGGATTGGGAAACTTCATTTTTTTATCGTTTCGAACGTGGTAATAGAATGTATTTCGTTCAAATTTCCCAGAAACTACACGTAAAAAAGCAATTCGATCACGGTGCTTTGGATCTAAATTGGCATGAATTTTAAAAACAAAACCACTGAATTTATCTTCAGAAGGTTCCACTTTTCTTTTATCAGACTCTCTTCCTCGAGGGGAAGGAGAAATTTCGCAAAACGTATTCAACAATTCGCGAACTCCAAAATTATTAACGGCAGAACCAAAGAAAACTGGTGCGACATCGCCCGCTAAATAATCTTCGCGGTTAAAAGGATTATAAACTCCTTCAATCGTTTCGAGTTCATCACGTAATTCTGCTGCAGGATTTTCACCAACAATTTCATCTAAAGCAGCGTCATTGATGTCTGAAATTGAAACAACATCGTCAGAAATTTTAGTCTTATTGGCCGAAAATAAATTCAAGCCTTTTTGGTAAATATTATAAACTCCTTGGAAGCGATCTCCCATTCCAATTGGCCACGTTAAAGGTCGCACGTGGATGTCGAGCGTTTTCTCTAATTCGTCCAACAATTCAAATGGATCTTTACCGTCGCGGTCCATTTTATTAATGAAAATAATTACGGGAGTCTTGCGCATGCGACAAACTTCCATCAGTTTTTTTGTTTGTTCCTCTACCCCATTTGCACAGTCGATTACTAAAATCACGCTGTCAACTGCTGTCAAAGTTCTAAAAGTATCTTCCGCGAAATCCTTGTGACCTGGAGTATCGAGGATATTGATTTGTTTTCCGTTGTATTCAAATGCCATTACGGAAGTAGCAACAGAAATTCCTCTTTGTTTTTCAATTTCCATGAAATCCGAAGTTGCTGTTTTTTTGATTTTATTATTTTTCACAGCTCCTGCCGTTTGAATGGCACCACCGAAAAGTAACAGTTTTTCTGTTAAAGTGGTTTTACCAGCATCGGGGTGAGAAATAATGCCGAAAGTGCGGCGTTTTTCAATTGCTTCTAGGTTTTTCATGAAGAATTTTTAATATCAAAAATTTACTTATTTAGATTTTCTTTTCTCGATAAATTTTGGTGTATCAAAACTAAAAAATCATTTTTATTCTTTCCTTTTTACTTGTCAAAATAAAGAAACAAAAAAGACCGCATCGAGCGGTCCTTATTCTGTAATGTTATCTAAATTATTAGAAAATCTCAGCAGCTGTAAAATGAAATTCACCTTCGATTGCAGCGTTTTCGTCTGAATCTGAACCGTGAACAGCATTTTTAGCTTTGCTTTCAGCATATCTTTTTCTGATTGTTCCTTCTGCTGCCTCAGCTGGATCTGTTGAACCAATTAAAGCTCTGAAATCTGCAACTGCATTTTCTTTTTCAAGGATAGCTGCAACGATTGGTCCAGAAGTCATATATTCCACTAGCTCTCCGTAGAATGGACGCTCAGCGTGAACTTCGTAGAATTTTTTCGCTTGATCTTCGCTCAAACGAGTGTATTTCATTGCTTTGATTGTGAATCCTGCATCCGTAATCATTTGAAGGATATTACCGATGTTACCGCTTTCGATTGCATCAGGTTTTAACATTGTAAATGTGCGATTTGTTGCCATGTGTTCTTTAAAATTTGGGTGCAAAGATAGTGATTTAAAAACGTTTTGAAAGCTAACTATTGTTCAATATTTCTTCAATTTATCCTAAAATTCTATTTGTCTTTTCTTTTTACCTTTGAAATAAAAGAAACTTATGCAGTCAATCGTAATTTTAGGATTAATATCCTTTGTGTTCATAGTCGGTTCCATCGTTCTTTTTTTTGTGGCAATTACAAAAAAGAAAATGTCAACTTTTTACTTTGCTTTAATTCTATCATTAATTGGCGTTGGTTTTGGAATTTACATAGGCTTCTCAGTATTGTCTAAATCTTATTCAAAAATTTCAAAATCTTTAGAGCCTCGAACAAAAGAGGAAATTTACGCTGCACTTTTCGATGGCAATCCAACTAACTGTTCAGTTGTCTTGGAAACGCAAGACCAAGTTCTTCCTGTAATTGATTTCGCAATTTATTTACATTTTAAAACATGTGAAACTGAACTGAATAGAATTTTGAACCTAAAACGCTATGAAAAGGAAGTCCTTGTAAATAAAGAAAAAGATAACACAATAAACACTACAAATCCAGATTGGTTTGAACCTTTAAAAATGGGTGACTCAATTATGGTTTATACCTCTAAGAAGGATGATTTTGGTAATTATCAAACTTTATATGTTTCCAAAAATAAGGACGAGGTTTATTGCATTGATGTTGCTCAATAGCCTTACTGATAAGCAAATGCCACCACAATCATCATTATTGCAAGACCAATATTAAACTTTTCTTGCTTATACATAATTTGGGCATATTTTACCATCATTTTGTATCCAACCCACCAGAAAGGCATGTTTGTAAAACTTGACCAGTGGAATAAATCAGGAACGAAATAATAGAAGTAATAGTTGTTAAAAATTGCGTGTGCTAAGAAATTGAATAAAAGCTCTAAAATGAGTAAAAACCCAGATTCTAAAGCAAAATCAAGTAGTACATTTCTCTTTTTTGATTTATCCTGAGAATGAAAATGTAAACAAACATAAACTGCTGCAAGTCCCCACATTATTGGACCATAACCAGAAGTAACTTTATTATGGATTGGCATTACTCTATATTCCCAAATTGGTGAATGGAAAATCCAATCAATAAACTGATAAAGAAATAATTCTCCAAACATTCCGAACCACGACCCGAAGAGAAAATAAGAAAGCATTAACCTAAGATCTACGACAGTTCCTTTTCTTTTCAGATAAAAAAACCATATTATCAATGGAATAAGTTGAATGATTGTAAAGAGAATAACTTTGAATAGCATGCGCCAAAGATAATTTTTCCAAATAAAAAAGATTGAATTTAAGACAAGGAAAATTGCTTTTAAATTTTAGAGTCTGTTCAAAATTCAACGAATCTCTGCATTATACTTCTTTTTGCTTATGTAAATTTGCCTGAGTTGATTTTTACTAATTTTAATTTCAAGATAAAATCAACTATTAATGCAAAAAGATGGACATTAAAGAATTAATTCTAACTCATTACAAGTCTCGTGACTTTATTAAACAACATACCTATTTCATTGAAAACCCCAAAAAGCTAGCAGAATTAATTGACCTTGCTAAAAGTGACCTGAATTATCCTTTTCCTCAATATGCTTCTTGGTGGCTTTTTCATATTTCACGTTCAAACTCTTCCGTTCTATTACCTTTTCAAAATCAACTCATCGATTGTGTTTTAGAAAATGAAAACATGAGTGTTTTGCGAAATACATTGGGTGTTTTACTTGAATTACCAATGACAGAATACAAAGAAGGATTTTTACTGAATCGCTTGTTTCATTTCTTACAATCAGATACTTATAAAGTTGCCATACACGTTTATTCACTTTATTTACTAATTAATTTCACGAAAAAATATCCCGAAATCAAACAAGAAATAGTTGAAATCATCAAAATAAAAGAGGAACAAGCACATACTCCTGCCTTAAAAATGGGAATTAAAAACTATTTAAAAGCAACTAAAACCATTAAAATAAAGGATTAATCCTTTTAACTATTGAATTTTAAATCCCTTGCATTAATTACTTTTGTGTATGTCAAAAATTATTTCCCTCGATTTTGGTTTAAAACGAACTGGAATAGCAATTACAGATGATAAACAAATTATTTCGAGTCCCTTAACAACAGTCGATTCGGTAAATTTAATGTCATTTCTTCAGCAACTAATAACAAAAGAAAATATTGAAACCATTGTTCTCGGTTATCCAACACGATTAGATGGTAGCGACTCGCACATAACAGAAAATGTTCGCTTACTTAAACAAGTTCTTGAAAAAGAGTTTCCAGATAAAAAAATTGTATTTCAAGATGAAAGATATAGTTCAGCCTCGGCAATGGAAACTATTCATTTGATGGGCAAAGCGAAACACAAAAAAGATAAAAAATTAGTTGATCGAGTGGCGGCAACAATTATTTTATCTGAATATTTACAAAGCATTCAGAAATAAACTTCAAAAGCATATTTTTGCACAAAAAACAATTCAGAAATGATATTACCTATCGTTGCATACGGCGACCCAATTTTAAAAAAAGAAGCAGAAGAAATCGAAAAAGACTATCCTGATTTACAAAAATTAATTGCGGATATGTTTGAAACAATGTACCATGCAAAAGGTGTTGGTCTTGCAGCACCCCAAATCGGCAAAAGTATTCGTTTATTCATCGTAGATGGTGCTCCATTTGCAGATGAAGAAGGTGAAGAACCAGACCCAAAGGCAGCTGGAATTGAAAACTTTAAAAAGGTTTTCATCAATCCAATTATAGAAGAGGAGGATGGTAAAAATTGGGCTTTTCAAGAAGGATGTTTGTCAATACCTAAGATTAGAGAAAATGTAATCCGTAAAGAGAAAGTCTTAATAACCTATTTCGATGAAAATTGGAATTTCCACGAAGAAACCTATGATGGATATGCTGCAAGAATTATTCAACATGAATACGACCATATTGAAGGTATTTTGTTTACCGATCATTTGTCTTCATTAAAACGAAAATTATTGACTAAACGATTAAATAACATAACAACAGGAAATATTTCAGTGGAATACCGCATGAGATTTCCAGAAACAAAAAAATCAAAACTAATATGAGTAAATCAGTTTATTTAGCCAGTTTTTTAGCGCTTATCCTTATTACATTTTCTTGTGGTGAAAATTCAGAAAAAAAAGAACTAACGCGAGAAGATTATAAAGCCAGCATTAAACAAATGGAAGATTCGATTGCAACGATTCAGAAAGATCCAGTTGCAGCAGCAAAAATGCCGAGCTTAACCAATATCGAATTAATAAATCGTTTAGTTGCTTATTATCGCGCATTTCCAAAAGATGATTACGCAGCAGATTGTTTGTTTAAAGTTCACATGAAATATGGAGAATTACAGGCACATCAAAATGCAGCAGCTTATGGCGATACTTTATTAAAATCATTTCCAAACTACAAAAACAGAGATTTTCTATTAGAAAGTTTAGGTAGTTCTTATGATGTTTACATTCAACCAAGAGACACCTCGAAAGTGAGATACTACTACGAACTTTTATTAAAAGAGAAAACAGTTAAAAGCGAGAAAAAAGCTGAAATCAAAGCCCGATTAAAGTACTTGCATTTGGACTTATTCCAATATATAGAACTTCAAAATAAAAGCTTGGCAAAAAGAAAATAAAAAGTTTCAAAACTTTGTATTAAACATTTAAAAACAAGCTTTGTTAAAGCAAATGAGTTTTTTGAGATTTATGAAATTTAAAAACTTTATGAATCTTATTAAAAGAAATCATTAATTATTAAAAACTAAAACTTTTAAATTAAGTTAATTTTTCAAAATTTATAATTAATTTGGCAGTCGTTAATATTGTAAAATCATAACAAAAATATGAACAAGAAAAAGTATCTAATTGGTTCTGTTGTTGTTGCAGGTGCATGTGCGTTGTTTGCACTTAGTAATTTAGACTTCAGTAATATTAGTGGAAGCTATTCGAAAAAGGGTTTATCTTCCATTCAAGAACAAAAAGCTGATGAAGCAATGGAGTGGATGAAAGCTCGCTACATCGATGAATCCACAGGACAACCTGTTTCAGTTGAAAAATTACAGCTTATCCAAAAACAAATCAACAAAATGTCAAAAACAAAAGCTGTGACTTTTATTGACATGGGTCCTGATAACATTGGTGGTAGAACAAGAGCAATCCAAATTGACCGTAAATGGGAAGATAAAATTTGGGCTGGTGGTGTTTCTGGTGGTTTATTTGTTTCGTACAATAAAGGAAATACATGGACACGCGTTGGTTCTTATGAAGAAGCTGGTGCAAGTCCGTATATTTCTAGTATGACACAAACACCTGATGGAACGGTTTACGTTGCAACTGGTTCAAATCAAGAAAGTTGGGCTGGAAATGGTGTTTGGTATACCACTGACGATGGAGCAACTTGGACTAAAATCAATGGTATTTCAGAAAGTACAGAGGTTGTTAGTTCAAATAATGACAATTATGTTTGGATGGCAACATCACAAGGTCTAAAAAAATGGAAACTTGGAGATGCAAGCGTTACTTCTGTTACTGTAACTAGCGGTTCTTGTGCAGCGCTTCAATTATCAAAAGACGGACAAGTAGTTGTAACTTCTTTTGCTTCAAATAAAACGTATGTTTCTACTGACGGTGGTGCAACATTTGCAGATAAGTCTGGTACAGCGGCAAACGGTTTAGTTCCAAATGGAGCGTCTAGAATTGAATATGCAATTTCACCAACAAAAAACTCTTCAAATAATTACTCAATCTACGCTGTAAGAACAAACAGTAATTTATTGAGTATGCATGTTTCTCACAACAGTGGTGAAACTTGGTCACAATTTGTAGGTGCATCTGGTCCACCAAATGAATTTGATATCTATAGAGATCAAGGAACTTATAATTCAATCGCGTCTGTTAATCCAACTGATCCAGAAAATTTATTAATTGGTGGTATTGACGTTTGGAGCTGGAAACAAGAAGTTAACAATCCTCCAGCAGGTGGTTTTGAAAAAATTAGCCAATGGTTTGTGAATCCAAATTCATCTATTTATGTTCACGCTGACAACCATGAAATGAAATGGGATTCAAACAATCGTTTGTATGTTGGTAATGATGGTGGTATCGGTATCTCAAATGATTTTGGAGAAACTTGGTTCCCAGCTAACAGAGGTTACAACGTTACTCAATTCTACGGAATCGCATTTGATAGAAATGGAGCTGTAATGGGTGGTGCGCAAGACAACGGAACACTTTACAACGATTTTTCTGGTGTAACTTACGAATCATTTAACCAAGTAACAGGTGGTGACGGTTTTGAATGTGAAATTTCTTTTTACAATCCTAAAGTAATGTTCACTTCAATTTATTATAACAGTATCAATCGTTCAGGTGATAGAGGACAAACATTTACTTCTTTTGCTCCAACTTTACCAGGAACATACGATGCACCAGGAACAAGCGGAAGTACTTTCCACCCTTTCCACACTGAATTTATTTTAGCAGAAAATTACGACGTTAATTCTAAAGATTCAGTAACTTTTATTCCAACAAGAGATTATTTTAATGGTGATGTAATTCGTGTTCCTTCAATGGCGTCAGGTGATACAATTACTTATGTAACTCCAAGTGCACTTTATTTTGATGACACATTATACTATACTCCATCGTTAACTGTAAATGGTGAAAACTTCGGATTAAATCCTGCTACAAATGAAAGAGTAAGCATGGGTGAAGATACAGTTATTTATAACGTAGCATGGGACACAATTAAAGTTCAAGACCCTTACCAATCATGGTTCTTAGTTTATGTAAACGCAAACGGTGGTGAATTATGGGGAACAAGAAATGCAACTAGATTCGCAGTTACAAATCCATTATGGGTTTGTGTTGCAAGAGGTTTCGGTGGTGGAACATTCAACAATGTTGACCTTGAATTTTCGAAAGATTTAGAGCACTTATACATTAGTGCTGGTTCAGGAGTTTGGAGAGTTGATGGTTTAGGATCTGTTTATACATCTGACCCGAACTTTGTTTCTAAAGTGGCTTTTGTAGGAACAGGAACAACTGGGACTACGCCAACTGCAACAACTGCAACAAAAATTTCAAATGTGAGCTACCAAGGTTTGGCAGTTAATCCAAGTAATGCTGACGATATCGTTTTATTTGCTGGATTCAATGGTACAAACAAACGTTCACTTAATGGAACAGCTGCTGTGCCTACATTTACAAACTTAGGTGCAATCACAACTCCGGGATTAGCTTGCTACGATGGAATTATTGATAGAAATGATCCAGACATTATTGTTGTTGGTACATCAAGTGGTGTATTCGTAACAGAAAACGGTGGTGCTTCTTGGGAAAATGCTTCTACAGGATTTGAAGGTGTACCAGTTTATGAAGTACGTCAGTCTTGGAGAACTTTTGAAGAAGGAAACGGTCGTCCAGGAGAGATTTATCTTGGTACGTTTGGTAGAGGTATTTGGAGATCAACAGCTTATTTAGGTGTTAACGATCAAACAGGTGAAGTTATCAATACAATTAAAACAAAATTGAAAACTTATCCTAACCCAACAAATGACAACACGAATTTAAGTTTCAATTTAACTAACTCAGGAGAGGTTTACGTAAATGTATATTCTATTACTGGTCGTTTAGTTAAATCAATTACTAAAAACATGAGTTCTGGTGCAAATACATTACCAATTGATTGTGAAGATTTACCTAACGGTACTTACATTATCAAATTTGTATCTGGCAAACAAAATGAATCAGTGAAATTTATTAAAATGTAATTTTTAATAATCTCAAAATAAAAAAAGACGGCTTCGGTCGTCTTTTTTGTTTTATATACTTTTTGAAAGGAAAATAAATTAAAGTATCACTCTCTCCTATTCACCTAAACTTATTCAAATTTTCACTAACGAAAACTACATTTAAAACCTGAGATTCTGTGTTAACATGCAAGAAAAATCATCTATTTTTCTATATTTGTCATTCATAACGGCCTTGAGCTAGTTACTGAGGGAGCTTACATTTTTTATGGCTCCCTTTTTTTGTTCATAC
>VEQH01000097.1 GCA_018883325.1 Flavobacteriales bacterium
AACAAAATAACATCATCTTTGATGCAAGGAAATTTCTAAAAACAACTAAAAAACCTTGCATCTAAGAGAATATGTATCACCTAAACACAAGGTAAAATAAAGGTTTTGTGTTTTTCAGCAGACCCTAAATAAAATTGCTATTTTTTTCATGTGATGAATTGATTGTGAATGTTTTATATTTTAAAGGAAAGACCGATTAAGCCAACGTTACCAATATTTCGAGTTTTCTCTTCGCTGTCTATTTCAATTTGATTTAATCCAAAATTAAAACGGTATTCAAACGACAAGAATAAAGTTTCGTTAACCTTAAATCGACTATTTAATAAAAGACCTGCGCTTACATTTAGTTTTTTCAAGTAATTGTTTTCAATGACATCGTAGCGATTTACACCAATAGTTTGTTCTCCTCGGGTCATATAATCAACTCCAACGACTGCTCCCGGCGAAAGTGAAATGGTGTTTTTGTTTAGTATGTTGTATAAATATCCGCAACCAACACCCAAATAAGTTAATTTCCAATTTAAAGGAAGATCATCAACAATTGTTTTTGCTCCAGCTTGATAAAAATTTAGTTCTGGTCTAATTGTGTGCTTCGCCGATAAATCAATACCAATATTCAATGAATAAGCATTTCCATTCACGTATTGTGTTGGTTTTGTTTCACTTCCGAACTGATAGAGAAATTTTGTAGCATTTTTTCCAACAGAAAAATTGACTGTGTTTATTTGTGTTTTATCCTGTCCGTATAGCGTACAAGTACTAAAAACAACAAGTGTTAATAGGAGTTTTTTCATTAAAATTATGGGATTATATTGACTTTAAATGCTGACTTTTTGTTTCCGGAACTTAGTTTCAAGTGATACATTCCTGCGCTTGGGTTTAGAATAGAAACAGGCACAATTGTATTTCCAAAAGCTGTGTTTTGTTCGAGTAACTTTCCGTTTTGGTCATATAACTCATAAGAATAAGAAACGCTTTCTTCTAACTCAGCTTGAAATGAAAATTGACCATTATTTGGATTTGGGAATAACGTTGCATTCAATTCATTACTTTCAACTTCAAAATAAATCGGTTGCTGAAATCCTTGTCGTAAACCTATTTCTTCCTCATTGATTTCATTAGTAACTATTGAAGGTTGACCTAAAGTTTGTTGAATTGTTATTCCATCATTTGAAACACTTGAACCAAAAGAACCTATTGAAGAACGAGGAATTGTTTGGGTGTAAAACGCTGACGTAACAATCAAACTAAGTATTAAACACGAGACATTTTTCATTAGAAAGGAACTATATAGATTCCAAAACTAAAAACATAAAATGAAGGATTTCTACCGATTTACCTTTCGGAATTATTGCTGATTTACCGTTGAAATTCCTTATTAATCGTTTATGGGAAGAAGTATTGTAGCGATGAAAAATGAACCATCAATCGTTGTATTCAATTCTGCATTCGTGTCGTAAAGAGCTAATCTTTTTTGAATGATTTCAGTTGATTTGGATTGAAAAGTATGATTTTTTGTAATATTTAGATTCATTTCATTTTTTACTTCAATTCGAAGTGTTTTGTCTTCTTGAGTTATTGAAAAGAAAATAAGCATTTCTCCTTTTTCGTTTCTTGAACCGTAAATGATTGCATTTTCAATCAAAGGCTGAATAAGTAAAGGTGGAATTGATAGTTCGTCGTCGCAGTTTATTACTTTTTCAACTTTTATACTGTCTTGAAAGCGCTGATTTTCAATAGTCAAATACAAATTAAGAAACGCTATTTCCTCTTCGATTGTGATTGATTTTAAACTTGAAAAATCAAGTACTTTTCGGATAAGAACACTGAATTGATTCAAAAATAGCAATGCCTTTTCTTGATCAATATTTAAGATGAATTTTTGAACTGAATTTAGTGCATTGAACACAAAATGAGGATTCATTTGCGATTGTAATGCTTCCATTTGTAACTCATTTAATCTGTTTTTAAATGTCAAACTTTCAATTTCTTTCTTTTTTGATTTGATAATAAAAAAGCGTGTTGACAAAATAAGAATTGAAGAAAACAAGATAAAATAAAGAGAAATTGCCCAGAATTGTAAATACCAAGGAGTAGGATTTGTAATAGTATATGCTTGTTTATAAGTTACTTCACCTGATCTTTTATCGGTTACTTTAAATTCAATTTTTGTATCCCCGAAATCTAAATTTTGCAAGTAGATTTTTCCGTTTTGATCTATTTCAATCCAATCATTTTGATTGGTACGATAAAATGCTTGTAAAACATCAAAATCCAATTCATTGAATGACAAAAACTGTAAATGAACAGCATCTTTTTTGGCGAAAAATTGGTTTGACTTATTAAATATTGGTTCGTTGGTTTTGGTGAATTTATTTGTAACGTTAAAAACGATTTTCTTATCAATCTCCTTTATTAGCTTGGGAAGTTCCAGTTTTAGAATCGAGTTTGGACCATAAATAACAAGATTTTTTCCATTTAAATTAACTCGACTATACAAATCAATTCCATTCTGGTATTCATTGTAACTTTTTAAGCTATTCGCATCCCAAATAAAAATTCTCTTGGAAGTTATAAAAACAAGGTAATTCTCATTCCCTTTGAGGTCTATTAATGATTCATCATAAAATGCTGATTTATCAATTGTTTTAACTAATTTAAAATTTTGTTCACTATCATAAATTAATAGATCACCCTTTACAGTTGAAATGACAAGATATCTATTTTGGAAAGATGTACACTTGTATACTATTGAATTTAACTTTTCAAGTTTAAGCTTTTTAAGCGATTTGCTATCATATAAAAAAGCCCCTTGATCCCTTGAAATCAATATGTTTTTTTTACCAAAAATTTCAATTCCTTTCATTTTTTTGAAAGTAAATTTCTCTTGATGGAAACAGTCGTAATTAATGGTATTGTTTGAATTTGCTTCCAAAGCCATAAAACTTAAATGTTCTAAATCAAATAATAGTTCTCCTTTGGCTGAATAGTTGAAAGCTGAAGCTATTATTGGAATAAAATCTTCAATTTTAAATTGCTTGTTGATTATGAAAAAACCAAATTTTGAAAATACAATCCATTTGTTCTTGACAAGTTTTAAATCATCTAATTGAATACCGCTAATTGATTTAGACTTCCATTCTTCTAGCATATAATTCCTAAAATAATTTAAGCCATCTGATTTGGGCTTCATAGCCACATTGACCATTTCACTTAAAGCAATTTTCTTAACAACTTCATTCTTTTCATTTAGTTGAACAAGTCCTTCGTCAGTAAGAGCAACAACCCCATTATTTACTGGAAAACTGGTAATAACAGAATTATTATCGATATCTGATTTAAGATGAAATGACTTGGAGTAAAGTGAAGCGTTAATAATCAATAAGCCAGATGTACCAAAATAAACATCATTATTGACTTCGTCATAAAATATCTCTTGACCTGCAACAACTTCAGGTGTAAGAAGTTCTTCATTAAAATTCGCATCAAATTTAATTAGTCCGTGTGTGCCGTAATTCATATTGTAACATCCACCAAATATATTATTGCTTTTGTCTTTTGTATAGACCGCCGGTCTTCGTGCAGTAAGGGTTTTAATTGGTTCTTGGTTTTTTCGACTTAGAAATTTATCAGCATTGAAAAGCTTTGCTTCAGGATCAAAAGTTAAAATCAAATTATTGTCTGAACAAGTGGAACCGTATAAAAAATCACCTTTATAAATATTTTTAAAAACAACATCATCTTTACGAATAATTACTTCATTAACGCCTCGAAGTAGACTTGTTGCATATACTTTATTATTTCTACTAAAAAAATCAATTGTCCAATAAGACATCATTGTATCAGAAATGATTTTATTCATCAAAGGTTTAAACTTTCCTTCTGGTGAAATGACCGTTATACCATCATTTTGAGCTAGATAAATATGTTTTTCATTTTCGAAAATAGATAAAACCAAACCATTTTTTTTGGACTTAGCTTCATTTGTATAAGATATTACCTTACCGTCCTTAATTTTAACTAAAAATTTGTCGATTCCAAGCCCAACCCATATAGAACCGTCAGAACTTGCAAAAAGAGATAGTACTCCTTCGTCAGGTAATCCTTTAAATTGTTGAATTTTACCATTACAAATGTAACATAAGCCTTTTTCTGTACCTATCCAAATTACACCATTCTTGTCTTTTGTGATACCTGTTATTGTGGATGATGGTAAACCATCTTTCGTAGTAATTAATCTGTAAGTATAATTTTGAGCGTACGAAGAGTTAGTTAGAATCAATAACGCCAGACTGAATAATACGTAAGAAATTTTCCGCATTGCGTTTTGATACTGAGAGACAAATATTATTTTGTAGGTAAACGAGATTTCCATCTATACGATTGTATTTTTTTATGCAATTTAAATTGATCAAATGTGATTTATGTATTCTATAAAATAGTTCTTTCGGTAATATTTCCTCGTAAGTTTTTAAGGTTTTTGGAGTTTGAAAGGTATCTCCATCTAAAGTAAAGATTTTAGTATAATTTCCGTCACCTTCCAAATAATTTATCCTAGAAAAAGGAATAAATATGTATTCTTCCCCTTTTAGAACAGCAAGTTTATTAAATTTTAAATCAAGATTATGGTTTTTTAATTCGTGGTAAATTGTTTCTAAATAAGCAGAGTTTGCTTTAAACTTCAAGGTCTCAATTGCTTTATTTACCGCCAAAATTAAATCTGGAAAATGAATTGGTTTTACCAAATAATCTATTGCATTTAACTTTAATGCTTGAACAGCGTGTTTTTCAAAGGCGGTGGTAAAAATAACTGTATGTTTCTCTGGACTTAAATATTTGAACAACTCAAATCCTGAACGACCTTCACCAAGTTGGATATCCAAAAATATTAACTGAATTTCAGTTCTTTTGAATAATAATTCAACGGCATTCTCAATAGTAGAACAGCTACCAACAACCTCTATTTTATCCTTCACGTAGATTGATAATAAGTCCGTAAGTACTTCCTGTGCTGTAGGTTCGTCTTCTACTATAATTGCTTTGAGCATAAAAATTAAAAAGTACAAAGATATTTGAAAAAAATCATGATTTCGGTTAACTTATTTAGCGACGTTATTTGTTATTCAACGAAAAAAAGTAATCATTTAAATATTAAATTTTCATTTCTACCAGCAGAAAATTAAGATTACCAAAACAAAATAAATCTTTCATCCCTTATCCTTCGTTTCAATTGAATTTATTAATTATTCCTCATTAGATTACATGATTTTAAATCCAACCCAGAAAAAACTTAAAACTAATTACACAATTCGATTTTTTTATGTTTACTAATTAACTAATTTTTTGCCTTTTGAGTTGCTAATAACTGGTGTTTACTTAATAACTCTATAAGCGATTTGATTATTGATTTTGATATTTTTCTTTTTAGTAACACCTCTATTCCAATACTCAATAACAATCGTTCATACCATTTTAAAGGAACTGCATTTAACATAACTTTTTGAACACGTTTTTCAACTAAAGATTTTAACTTCAATACTGTGTGTTCTTGTACCGTTGGCCATTTTTTCCCATTACTGAATTTTGGCATATAAATTCCATTTTGATTTTCATCTTGAAAAATTGGAATAATCTGCAGTTCGTTTTCGTTAACTGTGAATCTTTTTTTATCAGTAACATTTTTATAACCTTTTAGAAAAATGTCATTTTTTGTATCTGACGGAACGGTAAAATAATACCTTAGAAAACGTTCGCAATTGGCACGACCTAAAAAGTAATCGTGAATGCGAAATTCCTTACTGATGAAACCACCAAATCCTCCAACTGAACCACAAGCAATTGCTTTTGAGCCATTTATAGAAATCTCTTTGCCATCAACAGTTTTATATCTTGTTGGAGAAATAATAAATTGTCCGTAGGAATCTTCATTTAAGGCTTTGACCACTTCAATTGGTTTTACTCTAGCTTGGTCCAATAAGGTTCCAAGTAGGTTCTCAATAACTTTTGATAATTCCGATGAATTTTTAGTTTCAGTAGCTACAGATGGAAAAGGATCGATTAATAAAATGGAACTTGTAAAACGGTCGTCTTTTTGAAAATCTTCTTTATTCAAATAATCTGTTGAATCAAACAGTTTTTTCTCCTCGCTATTTTGATTAATAAATAGTGCATTGGCAACAAACTCAAATGGTTCATTATTGATCATTCCTCCATCAACGTTTAAAGTTATATGTGGATTTTTGAGTTCTGTTATGCTATTGCTAATCAATTCTTTAAGCCACGGATTTTCAGTTAAATATTTCAAATCTCTACTCAATTTCCTAGCTTTAAAACCTAGTGGAAATGCTCCAGTTGCCATTGCTGCATTTTTAGCAATTGTAGTATTTATATTTTCTTTAAAATTTAGAGGCATCCACCCAGGTAAAGTTTTTGTTTCTGAATTTTTTGAAAGTTGAAAGCAAGCATAGTCGTTGTGAGCAGTAATGAGGTACTTATTTGAAGATGATACTTTTTCGCTAAACTCAGCAGAATACTTAAACCCAGTTAAATTAGATAAAGTCACAAAAATTTTTAGATTGTCCGATATATAAGGACGGTCTATCGGTTTTTCAGTATTTATTTGTACTGCTTTATCTGCCAATTTATCAATGAAACTTGAGTTTAAAAGTGACTCAACCTTGCTATTTATGTCGTTTGTGTCTAAAATCACATTCATCATATCGTCAGCAACTAAATCAACCCAAGTGTTATACAATTTATTATGTTCTTGTTTTTGTGTTAGATTTTCTCCAATTTGAGTAATAGAATTGAACTTCTCTTGAAGTGCAGCAGCTGTAATGATTCCTGTCATTCCACCTGCTGATGCACCTCCAATGACTTCAATAACAACTTTATGATTTGGAATATCTAGATTTTGCTTTTTTTCAATTTCCCACCTTTCTAGAGTTTCAATCAAATAATCAATTACACCTGCCGTATATGCACCTGCTGAAATTGCACCTGCCAAGCAAAGTCCAATTTTAAATACATTTTCTTCGTTACTTGGTTCCATTTTTAAGGATTTACTGTTCGATAATTCTCGCGATTTCAAAATGTATTCCGTCTAATCGACTAAAATGTCCGCCCCAATAAAATCCCCATTTGTGAGCAATTGGAACCAATTCATAAACGCAACCTTTTTCGCCTGATTTTGCAGGTTCATTTTTCAATGGATTCCATGCCACATTTATGTCAAATGCGGTTCCGTAAGCATGATTAGAAAGTGAATTACTTTTATTCCCCCTAACAAATCGCGCATTGTAAGCACCTCCGTAACCAATGATTCGATCTAGCAATCCTTTTTCTTCTAATTCTTGAAAGAAACCTTTTAATTGAAAAACGCATTTCTTGTGAAAACGCATGGCAGTGTATTTGCCGTTCGTCGCTTTGGCTAATTGCGGTAACTCAACACGCACAATGTTGTTTGTTTCAAAACCATTTGTGATTCTTATGCCTTCCGGATTCTCTTGACTTGGATTAGCTACATATTCAATTTTACCGAAAAGCTTATCGCGTTCTGCTTTAGTGGTTAAAGGAGGGAAAGAAGGTTTGGCAGGAAAAGGTACGATAGGTGAGGGTGAACTTATCGAAGAATCAGTGATTTTAAGTCCTACTTTTTTCATTGCATTCAATGTTTTTGGTCCAGCAATTCCATCTGCCACTAGTCCATTTGATTGTTGCCATTTTTTCACTGCTTCTTCGGTTTTTTTTCCAAAATCTCCATCAGATTTGATTTTTAAGAAGGTTTGTAATGCTTTTACATTTTCACCTTTGTCTTTAAGTTTGATTGTCATAGTTTATGTTTTAGATTAATTTTCAGTTTTGAGAGTAAAATAATTTTAAGGTGTTAGTGATTATTTCATCTGGATCGCTCGATTTTATTCCAACAGCCATTACACCATTTTTTGCTAATGAATGATAGGTTTTTGTATCAATCGCATCAGGAAGAAAATAAATCGGTAGAAGAGGGAATTTCTGTTTACAAACTTGTATAAATTGCCATCCATTCATTTGTGGCATATTATCGTCACAAAGCACTATGTCATAACTTTGTTTGGAAAGAAAATCGAGTGCTTCTATTCCATTCTTTGCAATATGAAGTTTGTTAAAATGTTCATCCAATCCAAAACAAGTTACAAGCGAATTTGCAATGATTGAATTGTCTTCAACGATTAACATGTTAATTAGCGAGTTCATATTATTTTGATAGTTTTTTGATTTGAATGTATTTTAAGAAAGTAGATTACTTTTTAAAGTCATTAACTTATTATCAAATCTATTCTACCTTTTTTTAGTTTATTTTTTTTGTTTCATCATTCAGAACTGTGAAATAAATTTTTTAAATGATGCTAATAAGTTGTTGTTGATTTATGTTGTTGATAATCAAAAATATACCTCGATTAATTACAGGGTAGAGAAGTAGAAAATTGTTAATAGAAATACGTAGTTTCCTATAAAAAATTGGGTAGAAATAACCTAAAAAATACGTAGTTCTACGTATTTTTTATTCAAATCAAAAATTTAATATTGACATAACTATATGAAAATCAATGAAATGTTGTTTTCTAATGATATTTGGCTTGAGTTAATTTTAAATCGTAAAAATCACGGCAATTACCTTTGATTCAGTATTAATTTTAAAACTTTTTATTATGTCATTTGATGGAAACGAGGGTGCAGTTGTTAGTTTGAACGATGCTTCAGATTGGACTGCAAAATACAGAACAACTATCTCAACTGGAGATACGATTGCTCATTTTTTTGGTAAAAACAAATTATTAGATATTTTGAACCAAACAGGCTGTCAAGGAATCAGAATTTATTACGGATTGAATGATGATGGTGAAAAAGTGCTTATCTTAGTCGGGGCAGACAGAGATGAAAATGATATGACTAGTGGAGTTGTGTTGGATTATTCTCAAC
>VEQH01000137.1 GCA_018883325.1 Flavobacteriales bacterium
GCTTATGCTCCTTTGAAAAATATTTTGGGAATTTAAGAAATTGCTGATTTACAAATTCACAGAATTAAAAACCTGAGCATTTTCAAAATCAAAAATCCACGTGGCGTTCCTTCTTTTCGGGGAAAATATCAGCAATTGTTACCAAAATCCCAGTTTCTTCAACGTTTCCAAAATCTGGATTAACTGCCGTTCCAAAAGTTTTCATTGTTGGCGATAAATTCATATAGATATTAACCAACGGTGGAATAAATTCTCCTTTATCGCGAATGTGACCATTTAACACTTTAAAACCATCCTTAAAATCCAAACCTTGCAACTGACTTTCAACGTATTCTTTGTTATAGTTCTGAACCAGCGGATGATACGGTTGCATCAAATTTTCAGTATCCGGGAAATAGTGATGCATAAAATGTAACAAGAAATCTCTGCAATCCGTGTTGTAATTTGGATACATCGTAACCTTTCCAAAAAAGTATTTTTTTTCTGGGTAAAAGCGCACCAAAGCTCCCAATCCATCCCAAATATTATCCAAAGCAAATAATCCTTTTCGCGGGTCAACGCTTGGTTGAAACATAGGTTGAACCCAACTGCGACCTAATTCAATGGTAAATGGTAAATAGTCTGTCAAAAATCGTTCTGAAAAATCGAAATAATGCGTTGTTGACAAATGAATAGTTCCTTCTTTGTCAATGGCTTCATCGCACAAAATGAAGCGATAACCGCCAATGATTTCCTGTTCAACAGGCGACCAAACGATTAATTGTTTGTAGCAAATTTCACCTGTGTCGTATTCATCCAAATCCAATTCCTCACCTGTTCCACCACCTGAAGCACGAAAGGTAACTTCACGCAAACGACCAATTTCCAATAATGTGTTCGGAGCGTTTTTGTTGTCAACAATGTAAATTTCGTTTCCTCCTTTTCGTGTCAAACGCACTAATCCTGAGTTCACTAACTCTTGTTCAATAATCGATTTTGGAAGTGGGGCAATGATTTCCTTCATAGTTATTTCTTTAGTGAATGAACCGTTTTTCGCAACATTTCAGCTGCTGCTTGGTCACTCATTGATTTTTCAATCTCTCCAGCTTTAATTGGTTCTCCAACAGTAAAAGTAATGGTTCGATTGTGTTGTTTAAACAATTCATTCGACAAATAAAGCATTTCAATATTCGCTTTAATGCCAACTGATCTTCTTATTTTCGATAAACGGTAGAAAAAATTCGACAACTCACCTTCAATATGAATCGGAACAACGGTTCTATTCAAGGAACGAGCATAAAGCATAAACGTTTTTTTCCATTCCAAATCTTGAACAACGCCATCAATTTTTCGACTCACCAAACCTGCTGGAAAAATACAAATTGCGTTATCCGATTCAAAAGCAGCTTTTATTTGATTGCGAACACTATTGTCGTTTTTTCCGTGCTTGTTGACACCGATAAAAAGATTGCTAATATTTTTTAAATTCATCAATAAATCGTTAACAATGAAGCGCAAATCTCGACGATGTTCTTTCAATCCAGCAATCAAAGCTATGGCATCCATTCCTCCTAAAGGGTGATTCATCGCGATAATCAATGGACCATCTTTCGGAATTAATTCTTTGTTTTTGAATACTACTTTGATGTTGAAATATTCCATCACAGCCTCACAAAAATCTTGATCGTACTTGTTTTTGTTTTTTATCAGGAAATCATTGATTTCATCTTCGTGCAAAATACGGCGTAAATAATTGATTACGAACGAAGGTAACCAACGTAAAAGCTTTGGATTTTTACTTCCAATTAAACCTTTAACATCTATAAATTTTTCACTTTTCACGTCAACGAAATTAAAATTTTAAAAGCAATGACAAAATGAACAGAAATTAAATTATTCACATTTTTAAGTTAAGGTTGGCATAACGTACTTTTATTAACGTTTCACCATAATTTCCTTCGACTTATGAATCCCAATTAAAAATTAACACTTCGGCAAACTCAGTGCAAGAAATTCAACATTAAAAATTCATTTTTTTTAACCACATAGATACATAGAAAAAGGAAGTT
>VEQH01000006.1 GCA_018883325.1 Flavobacteriales bacterium
CAGAATTTGCTATTCCATCTAAAATTGCTGAAATTTGTTCTTGTGTAAAGTCCATTTTTTATGAGTTTAAATTTTGCAATACTAAAATCGCAATTTTTGGGCTTTACACACTTTTTAAAACAGTATCGCGGATGGATTAAGAATAGGGATAATTGGGGGCGACCCAACTATTCCCTCTACTTTATTAGGAAATGGAACAGCTGTTATTTATAATCAAGAAGAACGTCCGATCTTACTTTCTACAAATCAAGCTACTTCTACAATAAATATTCAAAATGGTAATACTCATGAACGAGTTCGTATTATGAGTGTTGGAACACCAACTAGTGTTGGAGGTGCAGCACCAGCCGTTTATAATCCAGCAGGTATATTAAATACTGACATAACAAGGGTATCTATAAGCCATAATCCGCTAAATCCAATTACTGCTCCTTTGAGCTTACTACACTTAGGTTATGGCGTTTTAAACACACCTGGTCCGGGTGTCCCACCAACACCTTTGACTTTTGGTTGGCGTCCTTGGATGGACGTTGGAATGTTTGTGGCATCAAACCAATCAGATTATGTGTACTTAGGTTTGAAAAATGAAACTGGCAATACAGTAAGTAATAGACAAGATGCAGTTTTAGCTTGGGGTGATGATCCTAGTGGTACAAATGGACCCGATAACTTGAGATTTATTTTTACCTCTCCAACAACTGCAACTCAATCACCAGCAAACACAACAAATGGTTTAGAAGTAGCGAGAATGGTTCCCAATACAGCAACTACATTAGCTGCTCCCAATTCAGGAATGATGGGAATTGGAGACTTTTCTCCATCTAGTCCAAATGCTACTGCTGCAAATCAAGTGAATGCAAAATTAGACATCGATGGCGATTTGAGAATTAGAACTGTGACTCCAGATAATACATTGACACAAGTATTGGTTATTGACCCAACTGATAAAAACAGAGTTCATTATCGTTCGATTCCTAATTTAAGTGGTTCTGGTCAAGGTTTTTTTGCTTGTTCAAATACCTCAACTGCACCAAACTTAACATCCGATTCAAAAATAAATCTGAATAATAACAATTTGTACTTCGAAAACAATGGTGTTTTAGGAGAAAATCATATTGGAGTTGGATATAATTGTGCTAACACATTGCCCGGAAAATTAAGTGTATTTCAAACCCATCCTTTAACTGTAAACACCAATACAATTGCAATTTCTGGAATCAATTCTGATGTTTCGAATACAATAAGTACTAAGCACATTGGAGTTGAAGGACTTGCTAACGGTATTCAAACAGTAAACAAAGTAATGAACATTGGAGGAGAGTTTTCTGCTTTAAACTCGCAAGATACAAGAGGAATTGTAGCTAGAATTCCTGCATCAAATAACAATACTTTATCTGCCACAGCAGGAGATTTTTTAGTTTTGGCAAACTCACAAACAAATACAGGAATAAGAACTCAAGCTTCTGGAGCAGGTGTTTCAACTTCAAGAAACATTGGTATATCTTCTTTAGCTTTTGGTTCACAAGGGAATAATTCAGGAGGAGATTTTAGTGCGCTTTCAGGTATTTATCCTAATTCAACGAACACTGGAATTAGTGCATCAGCTGAAGGTTCACAAATAAGCAATATTGCAGGAAAGTTTCAGGTTATTGGGGGACCTAACAATTTACCTAATAACCCAACGCCAAATCCTTCATTAAACATCGCAGTTGCTGGTCAAGTTAGAAATCAAGCACCCTACACTTTCGCAACAAATGTAAACATTGGAATTTATGGGAATTGTGTAGCCTCAAATTTTGGAAAAGTCGGTTATGCAGGCTTTTTTGATGGAAATGTTTGGATTAATGGCCCAGCTGTTGCTACTGGTTTTGCAGCTACAACATCTGATCAAAATTTTAAAACAGATGTTAATCCAATTACAAATGCAACTGGAATTTTAAGTCAATTACATCCTAAAACTTTCTATTTTGACACTTTAAATCCTTACGGATTCAATTTTAGTAATAGAAAACAATACGGTTTATTAGCTCAAGAAGTAGAAACAGTTATGCCAGAGTTAGTTTCAGACGAATACAAACCCGCAACTGTAGATTCAACAGGAACAATTGTTACGCAAGGAGTAAATTACAAAGCTTTAAACTATGATGCTTTTATTTCTATCTTAATCAAAGGTCATCAAGAACAAAAAGATAAAATTGACAGCTTACAATTAAATGTAAACAACAGAGATTCAATTATTAACAACCTTAACGACCGCTTAGCACACCTTGAAAACTGTTTGTCTGGTATTTTACCTTTCTTGTGTCAGATTAGTAATTCTGCAATTCAACCAACACAAGAGGTTTTCCAAGAACAATTGAAAAATGAGATCAATGTGCAATTATCCAACAAAGGAACAATTATTTTGAACCAAAACGTTCCAAATCCTTTTGCAGAACAAACACAAATTTCGTTTTCAATTCCTGAAACGGTGAAAAAAGCTCAAATTCATTTCTACGATGCAAACGGAAAATTAATCAATTCTGTGGATGTTCTCGAGAGAGGTTTAGGTCAATTGAATGTATTCGCAAATGACTTAAGTACTGGTGTTTACACTTACACACTTGTTGCTGATGGTCAGATTGTTGCAACTAAGAAAATGATGAAACAGTAACAAATATTCTACTTTTTGAAATCCCCAATTGATAATTCGGTTGGGGATTTTTAGGAGCTAAAAATCCCCTTGAAAACCTCCAACACCTTTTCGCTCGCTTCAATATGTGCCATGTGGCCTGCGTTTTCAATGATAAATAGTTGGCTGTTGGTTCTTTCTTGTAGTAGAGTTGAAACTTGTTCTTGCAAAAAATGTGTAGTAACTAAACGGTCTAAATCACCATGGATAAGGAAAAAATCGCTTGGTTGCGCACTTATTAATTCGCTAAAATCTTTGCGTACACGCATCGCTAAGGCAGCATAGGCAATCGATTCCGACTCAATTTTCATTGCTTCTTCTTTTAACGCTTCAATTTCAGTTTGAAAAAGTTCAACTTTTCCAAATAAGTTTTGAATCGCTTCGTTGATAAAAACTTTTTTCGCCTTGAAAGCAATTTCTGCTACGCGCAAACGGTCTTTTTTCTTTTGTTCGTTATCGGCCCAAAAATTGGAATTGAGCAACACAACTTTTTGACAGTTACTATTTTGTTCTTTTAAAATCAAAGCCACATAAGCTCCTAAAGAGTGCCCAACAATTGAGAATTTTTCAATTTTCAGAAATGAAAGAACGGCTTGTACTTCTTCTGCAAAGAAATTTAAACTCGGTTCCTCAGCATCATCTGTTAAGGCTGATTGACCGTGACCAGGAAGTTCAATAAATATTTTTTGACAATTTAATTGATCCAATGCGAGATAATCCCACATCGAGTTTGATTCTAAAAATCCATGTAAAAAAACGATTGCTCGTCCCTCTCCGCTGACAGAAAAATTTAACAAAACCTTGAATTTAAGCGTTCATTAATGTTTCGATTTCCTCAGCTTCTAGTGGAATATCTTTCATTAAATTGAATGGTGCTCCTGTTTCTTGAACTACTAAATCATCCTCCAAACGAATTCCTAAACCTTCTTCTGGAATATAAATTCCTGGTTCGCAAGTGAAAACCATTCCTGCTTGGATTGGTTCGTGCCATAAACCAACATCATGCGTGTCTAATCCTAAAAAGTGAGAAGTTCCGTGCATGAAATACTTTTTATATGCTGGCCAATCTGGATTTTGAGTTTTTATGTCCTCCATTGAAATTAAACCAAGATTCACTAATTGTTCTTCCATTAAATGTCCAACTTGTTTATGGTATTCTGCCATAATCGTTCCTGGAACTAGTAATTTTTCGGCTTCATTTTTCACATGAAGCACCGCATTGTAAACTTCCTTTTGACGTGCTGTGAATTTTCCATTTACGGGAATACAACGTGTTAAATCGGAGGAATAATTCGCATATTCTGCACCAACGTCCAATAAAATAACATCACCATCTTTGCATTGTTGGTTGTTTTCGATGTAATGCAAAACGCAAGCATTTTTTCCTGATGCAATAATTGGTGTGTAGGCAAAACCTTTCGAACGATTGCGTAAAAATTCATGTGCTAATTCTGCTTCAATTTCATATTCCCAAACTCCTGGTTTGATAAAACCTAAAAGTCTTCTTACGCCAGCTTCTGTAATCTTACAAGCGCGTTGCATCAATTCTATTTCCAAATTGTGTTTTATGGAGCGAATTTTATGCATCAAAGGAGCAGATTTTAAAACTTGATGTGCTGGAAAATCTTGTTTCACTTTTTTGATAAAACGATCTTCTCTTGTTTCAACCTCTGTATTGCCGCGTAAATGTTCGTTGGTGTTTAAATAAATGCCCGTAGCTTCCGCCATCATTTGTTTAAAAATCGTTGGAAATTGCTGCAACCAATAAACCGTTTTTATTCCAGAAGTTTCAAATGCCGCTTGCTTTGTTAATTTTTCACCTTCCCAAATTGCAATTAAATCACTTGTTTCTTTTAAAAACAGAACCTCACGATGTGCAGGATTACTTGCATTTGGAAACAATACCAAAATCGATTCTTCTTGATCAACGCCAGATAAAGCTAAAATATCGCGATGTTGCTGAAAAGGCATTGTGCTGTCTGCACTAACGGGATAAATATCGTTTGAATTAAAAACAGCAAGAGTTCCTTGTTGCATCTGAGCGCTAAATTTTGCTCTGTTGGAAATATATAATTCTGAGTTGATGCGATCGTATTTCATACTATTGATTTTTGAAATTGCTAAATTAAGAAATCTCTAGTGTTGAAAGTAAGATTGAATCAGAACGTTTATCAATAATTTAAGTTATTAACCTGAGTTCGATTGTAAAATTGAAATTCAGATTAACATAAAAATCTGTTAGACAAGGCGTTTTCTCGAAGATTTAACTTCGTTGCTGCTACGCGGTAGCGGGCTAAATTAAGAGGAAACAACGCAGTATAACTGGTTTTTATGTAAAGTGATAAAGTATTCCGCTGATAAACAACGATTTACTTCACAACACTTTATCGATTTATCTCGGTACCACGGATTAGCACCGAAGGTAAACCTTCAAAAGCATTGTTCGTAACTTATTGTTTCTTAGCGGTCTGAATCCAATTTTAATATTGGAACTCAGGTTTTCAATTTAAGATTGTGGAAAGAATTGTCTAAATACAATCTTAAATGCCGATGAATACTTAAATTTGAATTATGGAAAAGTACATTCTTGTAACTGGAGGAGCTGGATACATTGGTTCACATACTGTTGTTTCTCTGGTTGAAAACGGTTACACACCCATTTTACTCGATGATTTTCGAAACGCAAACCGTATTGTTGTTGATGGATTAACGCAAATTTTAGGTCAGCAACCGATTATTGTAGAGGTGGACGTATGTGATGAAAAAGGATTAAAAGAAGTTTTTGAACGTTTTAATTTTGTGGGCGTAATTCATTTTGCGGCATACAAAGCTGTTGGAGAATCAGTTGGAGAACCATTGAAATATTATCAAAATAACTTAATGGGATTGATAAATGTTTTGTCGAATATGGTCGCCTTTAATGTGAAAAATTTGGTTTTCTCTTCTTCTTGTACGGTTTACGGTGAACCGAAAGGAATTAAGGAAGTAACTGAAGAAACACCAAAAAATTTCCCAAGTTCTCCTTATGGTTTCACAAAATGGATTGGTGAACAAATAATTGAAGATACTTTTAAAGCCTATCCAAGTTTGAATTTAATGAACTTGCGTTATTTTAATCCTGTTGGTGCACATAAAAGCACAGCTATTGGTGAATTTCCAATCGGAAAACCCAATAATTTAATGCCTTATATAACGCAAACAGCAATTGGAAAATTAGAAAAATTAACTGTTTTTGGAAATGATTATCCAACTGTTGACGGCACTTGTATCCGCGACTATATTCACGTTGTTGATTTGGCATTTGCGCACGTTAAAGCACTTTCATTTTTAGAAAAAAACGAAGGTTGTTTTGAAACAATTAACATCGGAACAGGTAAAGGTTCTAGCGTACTAGAAATAATAAATGCTTTTGAAAGTGAAACAGGGCAAAAATTGAATTGGGCATTTGGTCTAAGAAGAGAAGGAGATGTTACGGAGATTTTTGCAAATGCAACAAAAGCAAAAAATGTATTGGGTTGGGAATCTAAATTGACGATCAAAGATGCTGTAATTGACGCTTGGAATTGGGAAAAAAAGCTGGCTGAACAAAATGAAAAATAAAATTTTATTACTGTTTTTAATTCTTTGGAAATCACTGGAAGCCCAGCAAGATCCAGATTTGATTTCACGTCATCGCCCGGGTATTTTGTGGTATTTCACAGGTTTACGTCCACTAAATGATGCTGATAATCGAAAATATGATAGATTAATTGTCGATGTAACCTACAACGATTGGTTGGGCGCTGTTTCCCCTTTTGAAAATCGTTGGAATTCACTTGGAATAAACACCAATTTTATGTTTGATGTGCGTTCAAAAAAACACCAATCTTTTTCTTTTGGTTGGGGATTTGCTTATGCTTATTCAACTGTTTCAATGAATAAAAAATTTATGATTGCACCAACGAATCAAGTTACTTTAGCACCTAAAAGCAGTTCTGATTACTATTCCTCAAATGCAATACACGCGCATCGTTTTTATATTCCTTTGGAGTTGCGTTTTGCTTCCAAAAAATGGAATCGTTTTAAATTTATTATTGGTGCAAACGTTGGTATTCAACCGTTTTTAAATCAAGTTTTTTTAACGAAATCAGAAGGCGAAAAAGAATATTTTACCAATGTAATAAGCGACCGAAATTTATTGAGTTACGGTGTTCATTTCAGAGCTGGAACAAGGAGTTTAGCATTATTTGGTTCTTATCAATTTAGTTCACTTTTTAAAAGTCGTGAAAGTGTGAAATTACATCCCTTTCAGTTTGGCTTAAGTATATCTCTTTTTTAATGTTAATCGATACACACGCTCATTTATACGCTGAAGAATTTGACGAAGATCGTTCAGCGATGATTCAAAAAGCTTTAGATGCTTCAGTAAATTATATTTTACTTCCCAATATCGATACTGAAAGTATTCCGAAAATGGAGGAAGTTGCAGCAAATTATCCACATTGTATTCAAATGATGGGCTTGCATCCTGCTTATGTGAAAGAAGATTGGGAGCAACAATTGGAGCTGATGGAGCAAAAGCTATTCGAAAATCCAAAATTGTATTGTGCAGTTGGCGAAATTGGAATGGATTTATATTGGGACAAAACTTTTATCGAAGCTCAAAAAATTGCATTCAGAAAACAAGTTCGCTGGGCAAAAGAATTAGGCTTGCCAATTGCGATTCACGCTAGAGAAGCTTTTCCAGAAATTTTAGCAATTCTCGATGAAGAAAACGATGCAACATTGAAAGGTGTATTTCATTGTTTTACAGGACACGAACAAATTGCGCGTCACATTTTGAAATACGGAGGTTTTAAACTTGGAATTGGTGGTGTTGTGACTTACAAAAACTCACATTTGGCTGAGCTACTGAAAAAAATAGACTTGGAACATTTGGTTCTTGAAACCGATGCACCTTATTTAACCCCCGTTCCTTTTCGTGGCAAACGCAATGAAAGTGAATATGTGAAATACGTCGCTGAAAAATTATCGGATATTTATCAAGTTTCCACCGATGTTATTGCAGAGCTTACTTCAAGAAATGCGATAGAGTTGTTTCAATTGGAACGTTTTAAATAAGGATTTAAACTAAAATTTATGCGAAACATCCTTCTTATCTATACTGGCGGAACAATTGGAATGATTAAAGATCAACGAACGGGCGAATTGCGAAGTTTTGATTTTGAATACATTTACGACCACGTTCCAGAATTAGAACGCTTGAACTTAAAGTTAAAAAGCATCAGTTTTGAAAAACCAATTGATTCCTCAGAAATAAACTTTGAAAATTGGAAGGAAATCGCTGAAATCATTGAAACAAATTACGATTTATACGATGGTTTTGTCGTACTTCACGGCTCTGATACAATGGCATTTACGGCTTCTGCCTTGAGTTTTATGTTGCAAGGTTTGAAGAAGCCTGTGATTTTAACAGGTTCGCAATTACCAATTGGCACCATACGAACAGATGGAAAGGAAAATCTTATTACTGCGGTTGAAATTGCGGCGGCTTACGACGAAAACAAGGAAGCAATCGTTCAGGAAGTAGCTGTTTATTTTGAATATTCCTTATATAGAGGAAATCGTTGTTCCAAAGTTTCAGCCAATCAATTTGAAGCTTTTCAATCGCCTAATTACCCCGAATTGGCAGTCGCAGGAGTGAATATTGATTACGCTAAAGACCGATTATTTCGCAGTAATTTGCCAGCACTTCAGGTGCAAACTACTTTTTCAAAACAGATTGGTTTGGTGAAATTATTCCCTGGAATGCCAATTGAGTTTTATAAAAGTTTGTTTGATGTGAAAAATACAAAAGCAATCGTACTCGAAACCTACGGCGCGGGAAATGCACCGAGCGATTTAATGTTGCAAGAATACATTACTAATTACATTCTATCAGGCGGTTTGGTTTTGAATGTAACCCAATGTAGTTCGGGAGCTGTAAAACAAGGAACGTATCAAACTTCTTCATTCTTCCAAAAAGTTGGTGTAATTAGTGGAGAAAATTTAACCACAGAAGCGGCTTTAACGAAACTGCAATATTTAGTTGGTTTAAAATGTTCACCCGCTGAAATCAAATTAAGGTTGACAACTTCATTAGTGGGAGAAATGGGTTAGGCTCGCTTAATGATTTTCCAACTTTTATTAACTTGTCCTTTTCCTTTTCTCTATCTTTGAAGCATGGTAACACATTCTATCATCATCACGGCTGGAGGAATTGGGAAACGCATGGGGAGTGAAATTCCAAAACAATTCATTGAAATTTGCGGAAAACCAATATTATTACACACATTAGAGCTGTTTTATCACTTTGATTCCAGCATGGAATTATTCATTACTTTGCCTGAAGATTGGAAAAGTTATTGGAGCGAAATCTTGGAGAAAAACAACTGCACAATTCCTCATCAAGTAATTTCTGGTGGGGAAGAACGTTACCATTCTATTCAAAACGCACTTCAGTTTTGTTCTGGAAAATACATAGCTGTTCACGATGGCGTTCGCCCTTTAGTTTCAAAAGAAACATTGAAAAGATGCTTGGAAGCACTTCAAAATTTTTCAGCTGTTATTCCCGTTTTGGCGGTCAAAGAATCCCTTCGGAAAATTGAAAATTCTTTTTCATCAGCTGTCAATAGAAGTGATTTTCGATTGATACAAACACCTCAATTTTTTCATGCTTCAATCTTGAAAAATGCTTACCTCCAACCTTTTCATTCGGGAATCACAGACGATGCAAGCTTAGTGGAAGAACTTGGTGAAAAGATTCATTTAGTTGAAGGAAACGAAGAGAACATTAAAATTACAACGCCATTCGATTTGAAAATTGCTGAATTATTCATTCAAGAAAAATTAAAATGATTCAACCGTCCGCACTGCAAAAAGGAGATTTAATTTACATCACAGCTCCAGCAAAAGCAATAGAACCTGAATATGTTATTTTCGCTCAAAACTACCTTGAAAAACAAGGTTTTCGTGTGGAAATTAGTCCCAATTGTTTAGGAAATTATAACTATTTTTCGGGTACTGACCAAGAACGACTTTCTGATTTGCAACAAGGAATTGACCATCCAGAAGTAAAAGCAATTTTATGTGCGCGTGGTGGCTATGGTTGTGTGCGCATCGTCGATTTATTGCAATGGGCAAATATGTTGCGTGAACCAAAATGGCTCATTGGGTTTAGTGATGTGACCGTTTTTCACCACCGACTTTTTAAACTTGGGGTTCAATCAATCCACGGAACGATGCCTTTGAATTTCAAAACAAATTCAGCTGCTGCTTTACAAACCCTGCACGATTCAATTACAGGTAAAAAACCAGATTTAAGTTGGAATGCAACAAATCACAATCGAAATGGAAAAGCAAACGGTAAACTGATAGGAGGAAATTTAAGTATCATTTACAGTCTAATTGCCACTAATGATGCGTACTATTTTGAAGGAAATATTTTGTTTGTTGAAGATTTGTCGGAGCAGTTATATCACCTCGACCGCATGTTTTTTACTTTGAAAAAAAGTGGTATTTTGGACCGAATCAATGGCCTGATTATCGGCGGAATGACCGATATGAAAGATACGGCTGTACCTTTTGGAATGACAATCGAAGAACTAATTTTACAACATTTTGTTTTTACTAAAATTCCAATTGCCTTTGATGCACCCATTGGACACATTGACGATAATCAAGCTGTAATCGTTGGTGCTGAGGTTGAATTGAGTGTTGAAATTGAGCAAACTAAGTTGTCTTATCTAAATTAATTCTAAATAAGAACCAAAATTCAAATGGATTGTTCTAAAAAGTAACTTTGCAAACATCAAACGAAAACTGATATATGAGTAATTCTGCACTATTAAAATCCTCAATTGCCAAGAAATATTGGATGGCATTGACAGGTTTGTTTCTATGTACCTTCTTGCTAGGGCATTTATTAGGAAACTTACAGCTATTGGTTCCTGGAGAAGAGGGCCGAAGAATGTTTAATGAATATGCATACTTTATGACGCACAATCCTGCAATTAAAGCATTGTCTTATTTAACTTACATTTCTATTCTTTTCCACGCAATTGATGGAATTGCGTTGACAATTCAAAACAAAAAAGCGCGTCCTGTGGCTTACGCTTATTCAAATCCAAGTGCTAATTCATCTTTACCATCTCGCTACATGGCGGTTTTAGGTACTTTGATTTTAGTGTTCATCGCAACGCATATGGCTAACTTCTGGTGGAAAATGAAATTCACAGACGAAATTCCATTGCACACTTACAAGTTAGAAGCAAAACAAGATATGGGAGCTTCTGCGGAGCAATCGTTTTACTACACACACACACCTTCTTTACAGCCAATTCCTGCTGATCCAAACAGCATCGATATAAAAAACAAAACGGAATTGTACTATAAAGGAACGAACATTAAAATCGGTGAAGGTTATAAAGATTTACATACGGTTGTTATGGCTTTCTTTACAGATAAATCAACAGGATTGTTCGGCGTATTGTTTTACGTGCTTTCAATGTTCATTTTAGGATTCCATTTATGGCACGGTTTCGCATCTGCATTTCAATCTTTAGGATTAAATCATGCAAAATGGAATGGTGTTATTGGTATCACAGGTAAAGCGTTCGCTGTTCTTGTACCATTAGCGTTTGCAATTATTCCAATCATTATCTTTTTGAATAAATAGGAAATTAAGCATTATGATTAAGTTAGACTCAAAAATACCTGCTGGACCATTAGCAGAAAAATGGACAGACCATAAAAACCACATGAAATTAGTGGCTCCAAATAACCGTCCAAAAATAGACATTATCGTTGTTGGGACAGGATTAGCAGGAGCATCAGCTGCAGCGTCACTTGGCGAAATGGGTTACAACGTAAAAGCGTTTTGTTTCCAAGATTCTCCAAGACGAGCGCATTCAATTGCAGCGCAAGGTGGTATCAACGCAGCGAAAAATTATCAAAATGATGGTGACTCTGTTTACCGTTTGTTTTATGATACAATCAAAGGTGGTGACTACCGTGCGCGCGAAGCAAACGTTCACCGTTTAGCTGAGGTTTCTGGTAACATCATCGACCAATGTGTGGCACAAGGTGTTCCTTTTGCGCGTGAATACGGAGGTTTGTTAGATAACCGTTCTTTCGGTGGTACACAAGTTCAACGTACCTTTTACGCAGCAGGACAAACAGGACAACAATTATTATTAGGAGCATATTCTGCTCTTTCTCGCCAAATCGGTTTAGGACGTGTGAAAATGTATAACCGCCACGAAATGTTGGATTTAGTAAAAATCGACGGAAAAGCACGTGGAATTATCGCTCGTAATTTAGTGACTGGTGAAATCGAAAGACATTCTGCTCACGCTGTTGTGATTGCTTCAGGAGGTTATGGTAACGTATATTTCTTGTCGACAAATGCGATGGGAAGTAACGTGTCAGCAGCTTGGAAAGTACACAAAAGAGGAGCTTTATTCGCAAATCCTTGTTACGTTCAAATTCACCCAACTTGTATTCCTGTTCACGGAACAAATCAATCAAAATTGACCTTGATGTCAGAATCATTGAGAAACTCCGGAAGAATATGGGTTCCTAAGAAAAAAGAAGATGCTGAAGCAATTCGCGCTGGTAAATTAAAGCCAACACAAATCGCTGAAGAAGATAGAGATTATTATTTGGAAAGAAGATATCCGGCTTTCGGAAACTTGGTTCCTCGTGATGTTGCTTCACGTGCGGCAAAAGAAAGATGTGATGAAGGTTATGGAATTGAGGCAAACGACACCAACGAAGGTGTTTACTTGGATTTTGCTTCCGAAATCATGAGCAAAGGTCGTCAGGCTGCTTTTGCACAAGGTGACCACAATCCGTCAGAGGAAAAAATGAAACAATTGGGTAAGAAGTGGGTGGAAGAAAAGTACGGAAATTTATTCCAGATGTACGAAAAAATCACTGACGAAAACCCGTATGAGGCACCAATGAAAATTTATCCCGCGGTTCACTACACGATGGGTGGCGTTTGGGTTGATTACAACTTACAAAGTACAATCGAAGGGTGTTTTGTTTGTGGAGAAGCGAATTTCTCGGATCATGGTGCCAACCGTTTAGGAGCTTCTGCATTGATGCAAGGTTTGGCAGATGGATACTTCGTTTTACCATATACTATTTCAGATTACTTAGCAAACGAAATCCGTACAGGAAAAATCTCAACTGATTCACCAGAATTCGTTGAAGCTGAAAACGCTGTGAAATCTACAATTGATATGTTCTTGAATAATAAAGGAACAAAATCAGTAGATCATTTCCACAAACGTTTAGGTTTAGTAATGTGGAACAAAGTTGGAATGGCTAGAAACGAACAAGGTTTGAAAGAAGCAATTGCTGAAATCGCTGAAATTCGTGACGATTTCTACAAAAATGTATTCGTTCCAGGAAGTGCTGATGAATTAAATCCTGAGTTGGAAAAAGCATTGCGCGTTGCTGATTTTATGGAATTAGGTCAGTTGATGGCGATGGACGCATTGCAACGTAAAGAATCTTGTGGTGGACATTTCCGTGAAGAGTATCAAGACGAGGAAGGAGAAACATTGCGCGACGATGAAAACTTCAAATTTGTTGGTGCTTGGGAATACAAAGGAATGGACGTTACTCAGGCTGAATTGCACAAAGAAGACTTGAATTATGAGTTTATTAAAATAGCGGCTCGTAACTATAAATAAATGTTGACTTTAGCTTACATAACACAACGACTTGCTTCAATAAAGCCTACGCTTCAAGCTAAGTATCCGATTGCTAGTTTGGCCGTTTTTGGTTCTTATGCTCGAAATGAAGCAACCGAAAAAAGCGATGTGGACGTGTTAGTTGAATTAAATGGAAAAATTGGAATTAAATTCATTGATTTAGCAGATGAAATAGAAGCTTGTTTAGGTGTAAAAACAGATGTTATTACCAAAAACAGTTTAAAATCCAATTACTACGAACACATAAAACAAAATTTGATTTATGTCTAAACGAGAATAACATTCTTTTGTATAACAAAAATATATATCATGAAAAAGTTGCTGATTTTTATATTTCTTCTTCCTCTGTGTTTAACAGCACAACCTGAGTTTTCATTTGATTTATATTTTGAAGATGCTTTGGGAAATAGAGATACTGTAACGATTGGTTATGACCCACAAGCAACCGATGGAATTGATGAGTTATTTGGAGAGGAAAATATAATTTCTCAACCGTGGGATAGTGTTTTGGATGTTAGAATCGGTAACAAAACTTATACTGAAAACACCTGGCTAACGGACAATACGTATTTAAGTAAAAAGCAAATTATCAGTAGCTATTGTAATAACAGTATTACTTCTAGTAGAATCTCACTACAATTTTACGCAAAAAATTATCCTTTAAAATTTAAGTGGGATAAGTCACAGTTTGAAAATGATACTTGTCGGTTCTTTTCTGTTTTCTTTGGAGAAATTGATTATTTGAATATAGATGCAATTAGTGGCACTTTTCTTCAATACAGCGACAGCTTATTTTTCCAGCCATACACATCTAATCTAGGTCAAACGTCATTATTTGCACACCAAATCAGTTCAGTAAACGGACAGTTAACAATACTTTATCCTATCAATACTTTTAACACCTTTAATAAAGAAATTGGTGTATGCCAATTTGTGTTTTATAGCTATAGATCAGCAAGTTTGGACGATAAATCAACAGACGAACCTATAATTTCCCCAAATCCCGTAAACAGTAACTCAAACCTTCAAATTTCAATTGGAGATTATTACCAACTGTATAACATTCAAGGTAACTTGATTAAATCTGGAGGCATAGAAAATAAAAACATAAATCTTGAGAACATACCGACAGGGTCTTACTACATAAAAATATTTATGGGGAATGATGTATTTCACAAGAAGCTAACCATTATTTAAAACCATGAAAAATTTATTAACATTAGCTATTTTCTCTTTTATTTCAGTTCTTGTTAATTCTCAGGAACAAAACTTCCAATGCCCAACAGTTGATTATGAGGAAAATCCAACTCTTAAACTTTTTTCATGTGAAAAATCAAGTATTGAGTATGCAAATCTTTACAGTAAATACAATTACTACAGTACTATTTACAACAATAGAAATGAAGTGGTTATATACATGGATGTTCATATTTGGCAAAAAGATAATGGTAGTGCTAATTATTCTGACACACCACTTCACAGAGCAAGAATCCAACAGACTTTTGATATTTTCAATCAGATATACAACTCGAATCAAGCACCTTCTGATCCAATAGTCGGTGTGATTGACTACACAACCACTAAAATTAAAATTGTTTTGAATGATGTTTACTTTAATCAATCAACGGTTTGCTGGGGAAAGGGTGGAACAGCCAGCGAAGTAGATGGAGAGTTTTTAAATAATGAAGCCGACATACTTTATCCCACAGGCAAAAAAAATTTAAAGTGGCATATTACTGGAGTCAACCCCAATAATAATGTTAAAGGTTATGCAAGATTCCCATTGGAGAATGTTTCATTTTTACAACACTACATCGTATCATATAACCGCGATAATGATATCGTTTATCCCGATAGTCATGGTTTATGGAATTGGGCATTGCACCTTGCTCACGAAATGGGGCATAATTTTGATTTACAGCACACCTATGCAGGGGGAGCTGTCTGTAATCAATCTGTTTCGGACTATCTGGATGATGTGTTTGGCTCTGGTACATCTGCAATTTGTCCTCATGACGGTTCTTTTAGTTGTGATTTTAACTCACCGAGTAATAGTTGCACCAATAATCTGATGGGAGGTACGAATGATAACAGGTATTACTCCCCAAAGCAAGTACAACGCATTCATAGGGCTTTATCATTAAAATCCATTAGAAATTATGCCGTCGCCTATAATTTCGATCCAAATAAGTTTATTGATATTACACAAAATGAAACATGGGACTTCCGAATAAAAATGTACAATAATCTTAGAATTAAAACTGGTTCTACATTGACCATAAAATGTACTGTTGAATTTGTTCCTGAAGCAAAGATTATTATTGAGCCTGGGGCAAGATTAATTTTAGATGGAGGAGTATTAACTAATGAATATTATTACAATACTTTCTGGCAAGGTATAGAAGTTTGGGGTACAACTTCCCAACACCAATATCCACTCTCCCAACCACTTCATCAAGGAAAGCTAGAAATAAAAAATGGAGGAATCATTGAAAATGCGTTAATTGGTGTACGAAACTGGAAAACAAATGATTATTCAAAAATTGGTGGTGTAATCATCGCAAATGATGGAGTGTTCAAGAACAACAAAAAAGCGGTTGAGTTTGTGATTTATGAGAATTTTTCTCAAACAAATCCAGCGGTTAAAATGAATAACTTGTCACGATTTACTAATACAGACTTTATTATTGATAATGATTATTTAGACGATCCAACCTATTTTCAATACCATGTAACGATGTGGGGTGTTTATGGTATTTCCTATTCCAATTGTCATTTTTTTAATAATGTATCCCCTAAATCGTATTTAGCTAACAGAAACAGAGCTATTTACTCCATTGACGCTGGATATTCTATCAATGCAGGTTGTTCTATATTAGTTCCAAACGGAAGTACATGCCCTGAATCTAATTTGCTTAAATCAACTTTTACAGGTTTTGACAAGACAATTGAGGCAACTGGGGCAGGAACAACAAAAACAGTTTCTGTAAGTCAAGCTATTTTTGATAACAACGTAAACGGTGTTTTCTTCTCAGAACTAGATAACTTCTCAGTTAATCGTTCAATCATGACTTTAGGTAATCCAAGTTATTCCACCAGCCCAAGTGCGTATTTCGGAATAAACACAACTAATTCTACTGGATACCAAATAGAAGAAAATCAGTTTTCTAAATATACAGGAATTAATGGAACTTATGGTGTTTCAATTGCTAATAGCGGCGTTGAAAACAATAGAGTTTACAAAAATAAGTTTACTGGTTTAACTTTTGGACAAGCTTTAAATGGTGTAAATAGAAATTCAGCAGACCCTTTAAAAGGTTTTCAATTTTTATGTAATGAATTTAATGGAAATACATCTAGAGCAGTTAGTGTTTTAGTAAACAATTCTACTAACGGAATTCGATTATATCAAGGAGAATTTTCACCTTTGAAATCAGCAGGAAATACCTTTTTAAATACTCCTTCAAATGCCTTTACAATTTATAACGGAACTCCAAATGGTATTATTTATTACCACAATAATGGAACAACAATTCCAACAAATAATACAGCAAACGTTTCTTTGGTTGCAACAACAGTCTCCAACACTTGCCCATCAAGTTTTAGTATTATCTCAGGAAAACAAGCTTTACAAAACCATTCAGATAGTTTGCAAGTAATTTATTCTGATTTGAAATATAATTACTTATCATTGATTGACGATGGCAATACTGCTAGTTTTATTGATAATATACAAAATGACTGGAGTGAAACAGCTTGGAAGTTACGAAATGAATTAATTGCAAAATCTCCTTTTGTTTCTGAAAAATCTTTACTTGAATCGGTAAAACAAAATATACTACCTAACGCAATGATTTTAGAAATTTGCCTTGCAAATCCCGATGTTACCAAAAATCAACGATTTATAGAACAGTTAAATTCAATTTATACTTTACCAGAATACATGTTGAATTACATTCTTGAAAATGATGAGAAAACTATTCGTACAACGCTTGAGGCTCAAATTGGAACGATTTCATCAGAAAAAAGTGTTATTGAAGATGAGTTAATTCGATTACAAGCAACAGCAGATGAACGAACTATCGAAGATATAAGTAATGTGTATTCCCTAAAAACCAACTCTCAAAAAAAGATTGACTTAATTGAATTAGCTATTGAAACTGAAAATTGGCAACAAGCGAGCTCCATTTTAAATGAATCATTATTGGATGAGAATTTGAAAGACGAACACTACCGTTTCAACAATTATGGAGATTATATTGCGTTTCGTTCCAATCTTGAAGGTCGAAAATTAAGCCAATTAGAGCCTACAGAAATTCAATATTTAGAGGATTTAGCTTTATTTGAAAATAAGGTGGGAGGTTATGCTAGAAATATTTTGTGTTTTTTCTATGAACGTTGTTATGAAAATAATAATGTGGATGATTCAGATAAAATGCTTTTAATTCAAACTAAACCAGACAAGACTTTATCAGAGTTATTTTATAATATTGAAATTTACCCAAATCCTGCTGCGGAATATTGTAGTATGAAATGGGAGATTTTAGATGAACTAAAGGAATGTACATACGTTGTTTATTCCATTGATGGAATTGAAATTTTGAGAAAAGGAATTACAAGCAATCAAGGAGAGGAATTAATAGATACAAGAAACTATAAAAATGGTACGTATCTAATTGTTATTGAAAATAATGGAATTAAAAAACAAATAGAAAAATTTATAGTAAGTAATAAGTAAAATAATCGGCCTAGCTAATGCCTTTCGGCTTTTGGCTAGTGCCTAAATTTATGAAATATGGCAACAAAAACAATAAACATTACATTAAAAATCTGGAGACAGAAAAATGCTAAGGTTAAAGGATCATTAGAATCTTATAAATTAGACAATGTATCCACTGACAGTTCTTTTTTAGAAATGTTGGATCAGTTGAATGAGCAATTGGTTAATGAGCAAAAAGAGCCCGTAGCTTTCGATCACGATTGTCGTGAAGGAATCTGTGGAATGTGTTCATTATATATCAATGGCCGTGCACACGGTCCAGATACAGGTATTACTACTTGTCAGTTACACATGCGCATGTTCAACGATGGAGATACGATTTATGTGGAGCCATGGAGATCAGCGGCATTCCCAATTATCAAAGACTTAGTTGTCGATAGAAGTGCTTTTGACCGTATTCAACAAGCAGGAGGATTTGTTTCAGTAAACACTTCTGGTAGAACAATGGATGCGAACGCAATTCCAGTTCCTAAAGCAGATGCAGATAAAGCTTTTGAAGCTGCTGCTTGTATTGGTTGTGGAGCTTGTGTTGCAACGTGTAAAAATGGTTCAGCAATGCTATTTGTTGGCGCTAAAGTTTCGCAATATGCATTGTTACCTCAAGGAAAAGTGGAAGCAAAAGAGCGCGTTTTAAACATGGTGCGTCAAATGGACGAAGAAGGTTTCGGAAACTGTACCAACACGGGAGCATGTGAGATAGAATGTCCGAAAGGGATTTCTTTGGAGAACATCGCAAGAATGAACAGAGAATTTTTATTCGCTTCTTTGACTTCTGAAAAGTAAATTTAGAAACATAATATTGAAAAAGCATCCTTGTGGATGCTTTTTTTTTGCAACCAAAGTGTTAAATGGTCGTCTGATTACTATTAATATTAAAGAAAAAGCATTTAATTTCAATAAATTTGCAGCTCTTTACTCTCATTCACTGAGTTTAAACTAATCAATATGGAAAAGTCAATCAGACTACTATTTACAATTATCTTAACACTATGCACTAGTTATTTTACGTTCTCTCAAACGTGTAACGTAACTGGAGCTACGTTTGTTTGTGTAGGATCAAGTATCACACTAACAGGTTCAGATACACCAGCAGCAATTAATCCTTGGGTTTCCTCAAACACAAGTCTTGCAACAGTTTCAAACTCAGGTGTTGTCAACGGAATTAGTCCAGGAAATGTAACCTTAACATATACAACTTCAACAGGTTGTGTCGCAACACGAACGATTTCAGTCCGCCCCATCCCATTGATAACAAGTCAAAGCACTAAAACAATTTGTAGCGGTGATAATGTTTCCTTGTTTTTTACATCCGATCAGCCTTCTACATCTTACAGTTGGTCAGCTTTAAATAATACCAATGTTGCTGGAGAGACAACAAGTCCTACACCAAGTAATGGAATAAACAACAATTTATCACATACATTTACTACAAATCAAACAGTTATTTATAACGTAATTCCATCCTTAAATGGTTGTGTAGGAAACAGTCAAACTATTACAATTACTGTAAGACCGAAATCTACTTTAAACGTTTCAAATTCAACAATATGTTTTGGTCAACAAGCAACAATAACATCCACTCAATCAATTAGTGGAGGAAGTTTTTTATGGTCTAATGGAGCTACGACATCTTCAATAACAGTAAATCCAACAGTTACAACCAATTATACTTTAACCTATTCCATTGGCGGGAATTGTCCAACAACTGCAATTTCTACAGTAACGGTAAACCAAAATCCAAATTTAACTGTTTCAAATACAACAATTTGTAGAGGAAATACAGGACAAATAACTGCAATTGCATCAACTCCAGGAGGCAATTATACTTGGTCAACTGGTGCTACAGGTAACGTTTTAACTTCATCTCCAATTTCTACTACTAATTATACCGTAACTTATAGCTATGGTCTTTGTGGTCCTGTAATAGCTACAGGTACAATTATTGTAAATAATATTGCATCAGTCAGTTTAAGTAGCACAACAATTTGTCAAGGACAATCTACAACACTCTCACCAGCTTATTCCCATTCTAGCGGTGGAACTTATTTATGGTCGAATGGAGCCACAACTCCCACAATTACTGTTAGCCCGAACACAACGACAAGTTATTCAGTAACATATACAATGAATGGTTGTACGACGATGGCAAATCCAGTTGTCTCCACAAATGCAACAGTTGTTGTAAAACCGATTTCAATAACTCCATTTGTGCAAGATTCAATATGTGTTGGTCAAACTTTTGTAATAAACCCTGTAGTTTCTCCTCAAGGAGGAACTTATTTATGGTCAACAAATGCAACAACAGCAGCTATATCTGTAGCACCTACAGTAACAACAAATTATACGCTAACCTATTCATTTAATGGGTGTTCCGTTTCTGCCACGAAATCAATTTTTGTTAAACCACTCCCAGAAGTAGTTGTCAATCCAGCTTATAGTTGCCTAAATACGCCAACTGTTTTCACAGCTAGTTCAAATTTATCAAATAGTACGTTTCTTTGGTCGACAGGTGCAACCACAAATACACTGCAAGTTAACTCATTAAATCAAGTTACATACTCCGTTGTAGCTTCAAGTAACGGTTGTAATTCGTTACCGAAAGAAGTTTACATAACTCCTTTTATCACTTTAAATTCCAATATAAACGGCGCCAATGTTTGTCCAGGCTCACCTTATCCAACTATTACAATTACACCATCTCATTCAGGAGGAACCTATATTTGGAGCACGGGTGCAACCACAAACACAGTCACCCCAACTGGACAAGGAGACTATACTGTTAGTTATTCGTTGAATGGTTGCAATACTGCGATTAGAACCATAAGCATAACTGAAAATAACTGTGACTTTTCACAAAATAGTTGTAGTACTCCAAATTTGATGTGTTCAGAAACATCCTTTACTTATCCCAATGCAACAAATAAACCTAACTTAGGAAGTGTTGGTTGTTTATCTTCCACGCCGAATCCAACTTGGTTCTACTTAAATATTTCTCAGGCAGGATCGGTAATGCTTAATTTATCTCAAACAGCCCTTTCTGGTCAAGGTTTAGATGTTGATTATATCGTTTGGGGTCCTTTTGCATCTCCAAGTTCAATAACAGGATGTTCAACTGGTAATTTCCCAACCGGTCCAATTGCTTCTTGTAGTTACTCTGCAAACTTTAATGAAACAGCAACAATACAAAATGCACAAGTAGGACAAACGTATGTATTATTGGTTACCAATTTTTCAAATCAAGCAGGAAATATTTCTGTTGTTGAGGTAAATAATTCTGGTGCTGGATCTGCTTCTTGCTCTTTAATTTGTGATATAACTGAATTTACTGCAGTTCCAACTGGATGTGTAAATAATCAATATAATTTATCTGGTGTACTAAGTTTTGTTAACCCTCCTTCAACAGGAACTTTAACTGTAACAAATTCGTGTGGAGGTTCTCAAGTTTTTAATCCTCCATTTATAAGTCCATTAACTTATAATTTAACTGGTTTGAATGCGAATGGTTCAGGGTGTAATTTAACAGCTGTATTTTCGGCTTCATCGTCTTGTAATTCAACAGCTTCCTATACAGCTCCAACTGCTTGTCAAACACCATGCTCTATTCAAAGTTTGACAGCTATTCCAAGTGCCTGTTTTAATAATACTTTTTCATTAGCCGGTTCAATTTCTTTTGTTAATCCTCCAAGCACAGGAACCCTAACAGTCACGAATTCATGCGGTGGCACACAAACGTTTAATGCTCCTTTCTCCTCTCCAATAAATTACTCATTTACAGGATTAACTGCAAACGGTGCAAATTGTAGTGTATCTGCAACTTTTTCATCAAATTGGGCTTGTAACGCAACTACTAATTTTACTGCTCCTGCGTCATGTTTTTCTCCTTGTTCCATTCAAAGTTTGACAGCAGTTCCGAGTGCGTGTTCAAATAATACTTTCTCATTAGCTGGTTCTGTTACGTTTTCAAATCCGCCAAGTTCAGGAACTTTAACCGTTACGAATTCATGTGGCGGAACGCAAACCTTTAATGCCCCGTTTACTTCGCCATTAAACTATAGTTTGACAGGATTAAATGCGAATGGATCAAGTTGTACAGTTACTGCTACTTTTTCTGCAAATACGAGTTGCTCAGCATCCACAAATTTTACTGCACCTGCATCATGTGTTTTACCTTGTTCTATTCAAAGTGTAACGGCAGTTCCAAGTGCTTGTTTTAATAATACTTTCTCATTAGCTGGTTCTGTTACGTTTTCAAATCCACCAAGTTCAGGAACTTTAACCGTTACGAATTCATGTGGTGGAACGCAAACCTTTAATGCTCCGTTTACTTCGCCATTAAACTATAATTTGACTGGATTAAATGCGAATGGCTCAAGTTGTACAGTTACTGCTACTTTTTCTGCAAACACGAGTTGCTCAGCGTCCACTAATTTTACTGCTCCTGCACCATGTATTTTACCTTGTTCCATTCAAAGTGTGACAGCAGTTCCGAGTGCTTGTTTTAATAATACTTTCTCATTAGCTGGTTCTGTTACGTTTTCAAATCCACCAAGTTCAGGTACTTTAACAGTCACGAATTCATGTGGCGGAACGCAAACCTTTAATGCTCCGTTTACTTCGCCATTAAACTATAATTTGACTGGATTAAATGCTAATGGGTCAAGTTGTACGGTTACTGCTACTTTTTCTGCAAACACGAGTTGTACAGCGTCCTCTAATTTTACTGCACCTGCACCATGTGTTTTACCTTGTTCTATTCAAAGTGTGACAGCAGTTGCAGGGACTTGTTTAGATAATTTGTTTACTTTATCAGGAAGTGTTTCGTTTAGTAATCCACCAGCTTCAGGTACTTTAACTGTTACAAATTCATGTGGCGGAACGCAAACCTTTAATGCTCCATTTACTTCGCCAATTAATTATTCATTTGCAGATTTAACAGCGAATGGTTCAAGCTGCACAGTTTCAGCAACTTTCTCAGCGGCATCAAATTGTACGGCAAGTACGAGTTATACGGCTCCTGTTGCTTGTGGAATAAGTTCATGTGTTATGCAAAGTATAAATGCTGTACCAGGAACTTGTTCTAGTAACCTTTACAGCCTTGATGGAACTTTGATTTTTAGTAATCCACCATCAACGGGAACTTTAACAATTACAGCATGTGGAACTTCTATAACTTTAAATCCACCATTTAATTCTCCTTTGAGTTTTAGTGTTCCAAACCTAAATGCAAACGGAAATAGTTGTTCAATTACTGCGTCTTTTTCAGCTTTAGGATGTCAGGCTAGTTCTAGTTTTAGTGCTCCTGTGCCTTGTGATTGTAGTTTAAATACAATCGCTATTTCAGGAACAACACAAGCCTGTATTGGACAAAACTCTACCTTGACAGCAACTGTAGGTTTAGAAGGTGGAAATTTCATTTGGTTTCCTGGAGGAGAAACGACTCAAACGATTACTATTTCTCCAACTGAAATCACAACCTACGAGGTGTACTACTCAATTTCTGTTTGCCCACAAATTGGAGAGGCTTGGGATGTATATGTGACCGAACCAACAATGCCTTATTTTGATCAAGTTCCAGCAATTTGTGTAAGTGAACCATTGAATTTACCTCCAAACAACTCACTAAATTCCATTCTTGGCACTTGGTCTCCTTCTGCTAATAACCAAGAAACTACAACTTATACATTTACACCTAATCAAGGGATTTGCGCCAATACGACAACAATGACCATTGACGTTAATTCTGGTCCAACATTTACTTTGCCATCCGATCAATCGATTTGTGTTGGTGATAATTTTGCTACTATTTCATTTGAAGATATTCCGAGTGGAACGGTTTTCACATGGACAAATGATAATCCAGCAATCGGTTTAGCAAGTTCAGGAACAGGCAACATCGCTAGTTTTGAAGGACTAAACACAACATCAACTAACCAAACAGCAAACATTTCAGTGATAGCCTCCTTAAATGGTTGTTCAACACCTGCTCAATCCTTTAATTTAACCGTAAAACCACGACCAAATGCAAGCGCATCTATTTCTAATCAAGATAATTGCTGAGGAACTACATCAACGGAAATTAATTTCACAAGCGATTTAAGCGGAACTACCTACAATTGGTTAAATAACAATCCAATTATTGGTTTAGGAACTTCAGGTTCTGGAACAATCTCAGCTTTTACGGTTGTTAATTCAACATCAGTTGACCAATCAGCGACATTAACAGTGACACCAGAATTCAATGGTTGTGCTGGAAATCCAATTATTACAACTATTTTAGTGCATCCTTGTTTGACAGTAACAAATAGTTCAATTGCTCCAATTTGTAATGGAGAAACAACACAGCCAATTCAACTAACAAGTTCAGTTGCGGGAGTTACTTTCGATTGGACGAATTCCAATACAAGCGTTGGTTTACCAGCTTCTGGAAATGGCGTAATTCCCTCATTCACAGGAGTCAATACTAGTCAAACACCAAATATGGCAAACATTTCGGTTATACCAAGTTTAGGAACTTGTTCGGGTGACGCTGTTTTACTTTCATTGGTTGTAAATCCAACTCCTTCAGTGGCTGTAAATTCAATAACAATTTGTGAGGGGCAAAGTGGAACATTAACAGCAAATCCTTCGATTTTAGGGGGAACTTATTTATGGTCACCAGGTGGACAGACAAGTTTTTCCATCAATGTTAATCCAACATCAAACTCAACTTATGATGTTGTTTATAGATTAAATGATTGTTCAAGTAATACGGCAAGTGCACAAGTTGACGTAATACCAGCCATTGCATTTACAATTTCTGCAAGTGGTTCAACAACTATTAATCAAGGTGAAACGGTTACTTTAACTTCGTCTTACTCAAATGCAACTGCTTATCAGTGGCTTTACAATGGACAAGTAATTCCTGGTGCAACTAGTTTAAGCTATACAGCCAATACAACAGGAAATTATTCCTTACAAATTACGGTTGGTGTCTGTCCTTCTGTTTCAAATGCAATTCAAATTACTGTTCAAAACGAAACGGATACAGACGGCGACGGAGTTCCAGATAATGGAGAAGTTTTAAATGGAACTGATCCGTCAGAACCTTGTGATTTTGTTTTGTCAAACCAAACCATGCCGCCAACAACAGTATGGAATCAATTGGATTGTGACAGTGATGGACTTGGAAACGGTACAGAAGTCACGGGTGGAACTGATCCTCAAAATCCAGACACTGATGGCGATGGCGTAACAGATGGAGTTGAAATAACAAACAATACTAATCCATTAGAACCATGCGACTTTGTTTTAGCCAGTCAAACATTAACTCCAAGCAATGAGTGGAATCTTTTAGATTGTGATGTTGATGGTGTAACAAACGAAACGGAAGTTGTAAACGGTACAAATCCTTTGAATGAAGATACTGATGGTGACGGTGTAAGTGATGGTGTTGAGTTAAATGATATTACAGATGCAAACGACCCGTGTGAATTTGTGTTAGCGAATCAAACATTGACGCCAAGTGCTACCTGGTTAAGCTTAGACTGTGACGGAGATGGTTTAACAAATGGAGAAGAAGGTGATTTAGGAACAGATCCATTAGATCCAGATACCGATGGAGATACCTTCCCAGATGGCGAAGAAGTGGATGCAGGAACAGATCCTTTAGATCCAAATGACTTCCCTCAGGATGCAGATGGCGATGGCGTAACAGATGCCACAGAACTAATCGACGGAACAAATCCAACTGATCAATGTGATTTTGTACTTGCAAGCCAAGTTCTACCACCAAGTCAAGTTTGGAATACGACAGATTGCGATGTGGATGGTGTTTTAAACCAAGAAGAAATCCTCATTGGAACCAATCCATTAAATCCAGATACGGATTCAGATGGAGTAATTGATGGTACTGAAATCGTTGACAATACTAGTCCATTAGACCCATGTGATTTAATCGTAGCATCTCAAACGATTCTTCCAGCAACAAATTGGAATCAGTTGGATTGTGACTCTGATGGCTTAACGAACGAAGGAGAAATCACAGCAAATACAGATCCATTCAATCCAGATTCTGATGGTGATGGGGTGATTGATGGAACCGAGGTAAGTGATGCGACAAATCCTTTAGGAAATTGTTCTTTTGTTACAGCGAATCAAACACTTACTCCTTCAACTGTTTGGGTAAATTTAGATTGTGACTTTGATGGTTTACCAAATGGAGAAGAGGTTCTCATCGGAACCAATCCATTAAATCCAGATACGGATGGCGATGGAGTAAAAGACAGCCAGGAAGTTACAGACAATACATCGCCGATTAATCCTTGTTCATTTATTTTAAGTTCACAAACTCTAGTTCCAACTACTTCTTGGAGTCAACAAGATTGTGATGCAGACGGTTTAACAAACCAAGAAGAAGTCAATCAAGGAACTAATCCAACGAATGAAGATACAGATGGAGATGGCGTCATTGATGGAACTGAAATTACAGATGTAACCAATCCATTGGAAGCTTGTAGTTTTGTGCTTTCAAGTCAAACCGTCACCCCAAGTTTAGTTTGGAATCAACAAGATTGTGATGAAGACGGTTTAACTAACGAAGAAGAATTGAATGTTGGAACCAATCCAACAAATGCCGATACAGATGGCGATGGCGTCATTGACGGAACAGAAATTACAGATGTAACGAATCCATTGGAAGCGTGTAGTTTTGTGCTTGCAAGTCAAACAGTAACAACAAGTATAGCTTGGAATACGCTCGATTGTGACGAAGACGGCTTGACCAATGAAGAAGAAATTACAGGCGGTAGTAACCCACTCAATGGCTGTGACCCAAATAATACAGGTACAAATTGTCAAGACACGGTTTTACTTCAAATTCCTGAAATATTTACACCAAACAATGATGGAATCAACGAAACATTTGAAATTCCAGGAATTGAAAATTATCCAACTAATAAGATTCAAATTTTCAATCGTTGGGGAAGTGAAGTTTTCAGTATTTCTCCTTATCAAAATGAATGGAACGGAAGTACGACTAGCAATTTAGTAATTGGTGAAGGTGAACTACCAACAGGAACTTATTACTACATTCTCGATTTGAACGGTGATGGTTCAACGATTTACAAAGGTTATGTTTATTTGAAACGATAAAAGAAATTGAAGATGAAAAAGATAGTTTTAGTTGCTTTTATTAGTTCGTTATTCTTCCTTGAGTTGAATGCGCAACAACAAGCTCATTTGACACAGTATTTTGACAATTACCTTTACGCAAATCCAGCTTATGCAGGCAGTTCAGGTATGATGAATGTTTCAGGAATTCACCGAGAGCAATGGGTTGGTTTTGAAGGTGCACCAAGAACGTCGATACTAGGATTTAATATGCCATTAAAATACGAATCTGTTGGAGTTGGTGCCAATGTAATCCGCGATGAAATTGGACCTACGAGCAACACCCAATTGCAACTAAGTGCTTCCTATCGCTTGAAGTTTGACGAGAAAAACTCTTTGTCTTTTGGCTTGAATGCTGGATTTGGATTATTAAGTTCGCTTACTTCCGCATTGAATTCTACAGTTGAAAATGACCCTTCCAAGCTAACGAATCAACAAAATAGATTTATGCCGAATTTAGGTGCAGGTTTATTGTTTAAACGAGAGCGATTGTTTGTGGGAATTAGTGCTCCAAAACTGTTTCAAAACTCATTAGATGGCTCGGAAAACAATCTTGAGAAACGTCATTTCTTCACGCAGATTGGTGGTGTGATTAATTTAGATGAAACTTGGAAATTAAGACCAAGCACTCAATTGATTTTTATTGCAGGTGCGCCAATCAACTTGGATATTTCGCTAGCAACGATTTATCAAGAGCGATTTATATTTGGAGCAATGTATCGTTTACAATCGGCTTTTGGCGTGTTTGTACAATATCAAATCAACGATAAATTCAGAGTGAGTCTAGCTTCGGATTTTTCAACGCAAGCAATAAGAAGCTACAATTATGGTACGTATGAAATAGGTTTAGCTTATGATTTATCCTTGAAATTCCATAAAGGACAGACATTTAGGTATTTTTAGGTTTTACTGATTGAGTAGTAACCTGAGTTCGATAGTAAAATTGAAATTCAGATTAATATAAAAATCTGTTAGACAAGGCGTTTTCTTGAAGATTTAGCGGGCTAAATTGAGAGGAAACAACGCGGAATAACAGATTTTTATGTAAAGCGATAAAGTATTCCGCTGATAAACAACGATTTACTTCACAATACTTTTTCGATTTATCCCGATAAATCATTAAAAGCATTTTTCGTAACTCATTGTTTCTGAGCGGTCTGAATCCAATTTTAATAATCGAACTTAGGTTAGTAGTGTTGTATTAAATGGTAAGGAATTACCAACGCTTTTTTTAACACTAGCTTTTTAGTAACCAAGTTGTTCCAAGGTTTTTAACACTTCGCTTTCGGTTTTATATTTGGCACTTTTAAATTCACCGTCATCTTTTTTACCATCCAACTCATAAAATAGATCTTTGAATTTACTTATCTCGATTAATTTATCAGGTGGATTACTAATTTTAAAATTATCATAAAAACGGGTAAAAAACAACTTCCCTTCATAATCAATCAAATCTCCCTCTCCTGTTTCTTGACTAAATAAGATTGCTAATTCTTTGTTTTCATCTTTGTCACAATTGATAAAGAAAATTCTTTCAATATTTATTTTATTATCACTAACATCTAAATTATTATCAATTAAAATTCTCTTAAAAATATTAGGTCTTGTTTCGACAAAAACATAACCAACTAAATATTTATCAGGAAATTTAATGTCGTCATTATAACTTAGAAAGAAGCAAATTAATAATGGTGTCTTATTGTCCCAATATTTTGTTTCTAAGACAGGTTCGTTTAATTCAAGTACTCTATTTTCAATTGTCGGAATATTTCTTTTTACAAATTCTGTGGTGCTCTCATAATTATTTTTTTTAAATTCTTGTGCATTTATAGATAGCGGAAAGAGTAAGACAATTAGTGTGATTTTGATATATTTCATTACAATGTAATTTAATTTTTTCTTTTAATCTTTCTGCTAACCAATGTGTTAAGTTTATTCTGTCAAAAACAACTGAACGAATTTTATCGTTGTTTTGTAAAAACCTTTTGACTTAAAACAAAAAAGGCGTCCAATAATTTTGAACGCCCTTTTAATATTTTAATTGAAATTATTTCAATTGTTTTTTATCAGCATTTTCTTTATACCAACCTTTGTTATCTTTAATTTCAACAGGAACATTTGATGCTGCATTGAATTTTCTTTGAAGATTCATCCAATATCCAAAACCAAGGAATCCAAATACAATCACAATATTGTTAAAATAGTTGCCAACAACATCGTAAAACAAAAATAATTTTTGAAACAAATCGTTAAGCGCGTAAAAGAAATCTGTAGAGCTCATAATAAATGATTTTATAGACCACAAAGTAAATCATTTATTTAAGAAAAAGCAAGTGATTTTAAATTTCACCAATTAATTGCAAAGTTTGTTTTGCAGCTTCTTGTTCGGCTGTTTTTTTGGATAAGCCAATTCCACGTCCAAACTCTTTGTGATTGATGACAACTTTAATTTCGTAATTCCATTGTCCATTTTCGTGGTGTTCTTTCACTACAACAAAATCAAGATTGAGTTTTTTACGTTGACACCAAATGAATAATTTAGATTTAAAATCGATCTCTTCTTCCAATAATTTATTGAAATTTAGATATTTACGAAAAACATAATTATTCAAAGATTGCTTTGCTTTATCGTAACCCCCATCCAAATAAATAGCCCCAACAATTGCTTCAAATGCGTTCCCTTCCAGCGTTGAAACATTGATTGTTCTTGTTTTATTATAATTCAAAACAAGTCTAATTTCCATATTTTCGCCAATATCAGAAAGTGTTTTCCGATTGACAATTTTCGATTTTAATTTTGTTAAATAGCCTTCATCATTTTCTGGAAATTTCAAAAATAAATGTTCAGCTACAACAGCATCTAGAATGGCATCGCCTAAAAACTCAAGTCTTTCATTGGAAATGTCATTTTTCGAATCCGTAATAACAGATTTATGAGTTATCGCTTTTTGAAAATACAAAACGTTTTTTGGCTTATAACCAAAACGTTTCAGAATGAAATGTATGAGTTTAATTTCATCCTCTGTCCTCTTACTCGAAAATAAAGGAATTTTCAGAATTACTTAGGATTTAAATTTTTTAACAATCACACTTGTATTATGTCCACCAAAACCAAACGTGTTGGATAAAGCAATATTTACAGTTCTTTTCTGCGCCTTATTGAATGTAAAATTCAACTTAGGATCTAATTCAGGATCGTCTGTAAAATGATTTATAGTTGGAGGAATAATATCGTGAACTACGGACATCACGCATGCAATTGCTTCAATCGCACCTGCTGCACCTAATAAATGTCCTGTCATAGATTTTGTTGAACTAATGTTCAAATTGTAAGCATGTTCACCAAAAACAGCTTGAATTGCTTTCACTTCTGCGATATCTCCAAGTGGAGTAGAAGTACCGTGAACATTTACATAATCAATATCCGAAGCACTAATTTCTGCATCTTCGATAGCAGCAATCATTGTGTTTCGGGCGCCTATTCCATCTGGATGTGGAGCAGTCATGTGATACGCATCTCCTGACATCCCACCACCGATAACTTCGGCATAAATTTTAGCACCTCTTTTAACAGCGTGCTCGTATTCTTCTAAAATTAAAGCGCCAGCACCTTCACCAAGTACAAAACCATCTCGATCCACATCAAATGGGCGAGAAGCCGTTTCGGGCGAATCATTTCGTGTTGATAGTGCTTTCAAAGCATTGAATCCACCCATACCCATTTCGTTCACTGCTGCTTCTGAACCTCCAGTTACAATTGCGTCTGCCTTTCCTAAGCGGATTAGGTTGAAAGAATCGATAATTGCATTTGTGGAAGAAGCACAAGCTGAAACGGTAACATAGTTTGGACCACGCAATCCATATTTAATTGAAATATGACCAGCAGCGATATCAGCAATCATTTTTGGAATGAAGAAAGGATTAAAGCGTGGAGTACCATCACCTGAAAAGAAGTTTTTTGATTCTTCTTGAAAAGTTTTTAGTCCACCAACTCCAGAGCCCCAAATTACTCCAATACGATCTAAGTTTGGATTTGATTCCATTAAGGCCGCATCAGCCATAGCTTCTGTTGCAGAGACTATGGCGTATTGCGAAAATTGATCTAGTTTTCTAGCTTCTTTTTTATCAATGTGGTCTTCCACATTAAAACCTTTTACTTCACAAGCAAATTGAGTTTTAAAAAGTGAAGCATCAAACTGAGTAATTGGAGCAGCACCACTTTTTCCTGCGATTAATGCATCCCAGTACTCAGATAGTGTGTTTCCAATCGGAGTCAAAGCTCCCATCCCAGTTATAACAACTCTTTTTAATTCCATAATTTGTACTTAGTAGTAATCGAAATAAATTAAACGTTTGCCTCGATGTAAGTGATTGCGTCACCAACAGTTTGGATTCCTTCTGCTTTATCATCTGGAATAGAAATATTGAATTGTTTTTCAAATTCCATGATTAATTCTACAGTATCCAATGAATCTGCACCTAAGTCATTTGTGAAGCTCGCTTCGTTTGTTACTTCGCTTTCCTCAACATTTAATTTATCAACGATTATCGCGATTACTTTAGTTTTGATTTCTGACATCTTCTTTAATTTATTGGTTTCAGCCTGCAAAGAAAAAAACAAACATTCAAAAAACAAAATAAATCTTAATTAATTATCAACTGAATTCAGTCAACCCCTCTAATTTACAGGTGATTATGTGTTTGTTTACTTTCCTGTTAGCGTATTTTATTCCTTCAAATCAATTGTTTTCTGCCCAAATAGGGTAAATAATAGTTTTTTTAGAAGTTTTATTGCAGCTAATAGTTTGGAAATAAATGAGCTTAATCCGCTAGAAGTTCATTGAAAAAATTAAAAAATTCCTCTTTTGATTCGTAATAAAAAGTTTGAAGACCAGCATTTTTTGCTCCTTCTATATGTTGCGGACTATCATCAATAAATAATGTCGATGAAGGATTTATTTTCAGTGTTTCACAAACCCACATAAACGTGCTAACATCTGGTTTGCGTTTTCCAATTTCAAAAGACAAATAAATTTCATCAAAAAGAGCATTCATTGGAACGTCTGAAACTTTTTCCCACGCCTCGTAAACTTTTGGAATGTGAATTTCATTCGTGTTACTTAACATATATATAGGTAGGCGACTTTTAACCCGATGTATTAAATCAATTTTTTCTTTTGGAAATTCACCCAACATCGCATTCCAAGCGGCAACAACTTTGTTCGGACTCGTACCTTTCGGACATAATGGAAGAATTTTATTAATAAAATGTTGCGTTGAAATTTCTCCTTTTTCAAATTGATCGAACAAATCATTTTGATTCAGTTGAGAATACTTCTCTCCAAAATCTTTTAATCCCAATTTCACAAAAGCTTGTTCAGTTGCTTGATAATCAATATCAATTAATACACCGCCAAGGTCAAAAATTATTTGTTCATAAGGTAGTTTTTTCATAATCCTTTCTTTGTTGCTTTCAAATTTACTATCAAAAACCTCCAAAATGCTTATTTAAACAAAATCTAAATTAGACTTTATGACATTATTATGACAATCTGAAAAGAATGCACTGCGATATTTGTACCCACAAAAGATAGATTCGTGCTGCAACATTTACACATCTTGGCTTTTACCCATCGAAACTTAGAAGTTAATAAGATTGGTTTAATGCATATTGAAAAAGATTTACAGCGCGAAAGACTTCATACAGTGAAGGACTTACACGAGATTTCTGAATTGTTTTTTCTTTCTACATGTAACAGAGTTGAATTAACATTTGTCAAAAACAAGGAAGTTGATGACTCTTTTGTAAGATCACTGTTGCAAACAACCTTTCCAAATCTATCCGAAGACGACCTGAACGATTTCGCTGAAAAAGTGGAAATTTACAGCGGAACAAGTGCTGTAGAGCATGCTTTGGCTGTAGCTTCTTCTATTGACTCGATGATCGTTGGTGAACGCGAAATCATCACACAAGTTCGTTTGGCCTATGAACATTGTCGCGACTTAAAGTTGACAGGTGATTTGATTCGTATTTTGATGAAACAAGTAATTCAAACGGCGAAAAAAGTTTACACAGAAACAAATATTGCTACAAAACCTGTATCCGTTGTTTCATTGGCATTTCATCAATTGAAAAAATTAAATATTTCTTTAGATGCACGCATTTTAGTTGTGGGTGCTGGAATGACAAACACAACAATGTGTCGCTTTTTGAAAAAGCACGGCTTTACAAAATTTGCAGTTTTCAATCGCTCATTTGAAAAAGCTAAACAATTTGCTTCAGAAATAAAAGGTGAGGCCTTCTCGTTGAACGAATTGAAATACTACGATAAAGGATTTGATGTAATTATCACTTGCACTGGTGCGGATTATCATATAATAACACCTGAATTATACGATGCGGTTTTACAAGGTGAAAAAAGTAATAAAATCATCATTGACTTAGCAATTCCTCAGGATTTAGATCCTGCGATTTTAGAGAACAATGATATTACTTATATATCGGTTGATTTCTTGCAGAAAATTTCAAATCAAAATTTGAAAGAACGTTCTAAAGAAATTCAACACGTAGAAAAAATTCTAGCAACTTCTTTATTGGAATTCGATAACCTTTTGAAAGAAAGAAATGTCGAATTGGCAATGAAAACCGTTCCACAGTCGATTAAAGAAATCAAAAACACTGCTTTTTCTGAAGTGTTCAAAAATGATTTAGACAGTTTAGATGAACATTCAAAAGAAGTTTTGGAAAAAATAATTGGCTACATGGAAAAAAAATACATCAGTGGACCAATGAAATTAGCAAAAGAAATAATTTTAAAAAATGTCTGAATTTTCAATTATTAAAATTGGTACAAGAGGTAGCGATTTGGCATTGTGGCAAGCAAATTTTGTACGCGAAGAATTAGAAAAGCTTGGGCATACAGTAGAAATTAATATCATCCATACACAAGGAGATAAAATTCAAGACTTAAGTTTTGATAAATTAGAAGGAAAAGGATTCTTTACAAAAGAGATCGAGGCAGCTTTGTTATCAAAAGAAGTAGATTTAGCTGTTCATTCACACAAAGATTTAGAGACAACTCCGCCAGCAGGCTTAATGATTGCAGCCGTTTCAGACAGAGAAGACCCTTCTGAATTGTTATTGGTAAATCCAGATGCTGTTGACTCAAATGAATTATGGGGATTGAAAAAAAATGCAATAATTGGAACATCTTCAGCGCGAAGAAAATCTCAATTATTAGCACTTCGCCCCGATTTACAAATTAAAGATTTAAGAGGAAACGTTCCGACAAGAATTAAAAAACTGAAAACAGAAGGTTACGATGCCATTTTATTGGCAAAGGCAGGTGTAAATCGTTTGAAACTTGATTTATCTGATTTACATGTTGAAATTCTTGACCCAACAGTATTTGTTCCTGCTCCAGCACAAGGGGTACTTGGCTTACAAATTAGAACAGAAGATGCACGTTTAGCTGAAATATTATCTAATTTGAACCATACTTATACCGCACAGAAAATCGAATTAGAAAGAAACGTTTTGCGATTGATGGAGGGAGGTTGCCAATTGCCACTTGGTGTTTATTGTGATGGAAGTAAAGTTTATGTGGCACATGCAAAAACTTCTAGCGAGGCAGCGAACTATTTAACTTTTGATTTCAAAAATCAAGATCAATTAGCTCAAACAATAGTTGATTCTCTTAAAAAGTAAATGAAAAATAGGATTTTTATATCCAAAAACAGTGACGATTGTGAGTCTCTAGTTCATTTTTGCAATCAAAATAACCTTGATTTAATTGCCCAATCATTAATAGATTTCGAATCTGTTCCTTTCAAGATTGAGGCTAAATTTGACATTGTATTCTTTTCAAGTATCCGCTCCGCTCTATTTTATTTTCAAAGAGAGGCTCAAAAATCAAACATTATATATGCTTGTATTGGCGAAACAACCAGTTTGAAGATTGAAAAAATGTTAGGAATCAGCTGTGAATTTGTCGGAAAAGAGGCAGGAAATCCCAAAAAAACAGCCGAAGAATTCAAAAATTGGGTAAAAAATAGAATTGTTTTTTTCCCGCAATCGAATCTTTCTTTAGGCACTTTTTCCGCAATTTTACCAGAAAATCAAGTGTTGAAGCAAGTTGTTTACAAAACAATTTTGAAAGAAATAGAAATTAGTAAGTGTCAAATTTACATTTTTTCAAGCCCCAGTAATTTAGATGCTTTCCTTACAATCAACAAGATAAGTGAAGACTCAAAGGTGATTGTTTGGGGGAAATCTACATTCGAGCACGCGCAACACAAAGGAGTTAATGTTGATTTAACCTTAAACAAATCGAGCTTGGAAGAGTTGTTGAAGTTTCTTCCTAGCTGTTATTAACATAAATTTAATTTTGACATTTTTTTTTGAAAGATTGCTACAATTCAAAAAAATACTATTTTTGAGGCTCAAATAATTTAAAATAGAAACGTTTTTTTTAATTTTTTCCCCTATGAAAAAAATAATTAGTTCCCTAGCCATCGCACTTTCTTTAAGCTTTGGATTTAACACAACTTCTTATGCACAAGAAGATACTTCAGCCAACAATACTGAGGTTGTAGATGCAGCACAAGAAGGAAATGCAAAACCAGCTGCAGAAGCTGATGAAGAGCCAACGTTAACGTTCGTTCAAACTTTAAAACAAAAGTATATTGAGGGTGATGTATTGTGGATGACTCCAGTACTTATCTGTTTAATTATTGGTATGGCTCTTTCAATTGAGCGCGTTGTTTACTTAAATATTGCAACTATCAACACAACAAAATTCTTAAATGAAGTTGAATCAACATTAAAAACAAAAGGTGTTGACGCAGCTAAAGAATTGTGTAGAAACACTCGTGGACCAATCGGTTCTATTTTCTTCCAAGGTTTAGACCGTTCAGAAGAAGGTTTAGATATGGTTGAGAAATCAGTAGTAGCATATGGTGGTGTACAAATGGGTAACTTGGAAAAAGGTCTTTCTTGGTTACAATTATTTATCGCTCTTTCTCCGATGTTAGGATTCTTAGGAACGGTAATCGGTATGATTCAAGCGTTCGATAAAATCGTAAAAGATGGTCAAGTTTCTCCAACAACAGTTGCCGATGGTATTAAAGTTGCCTTGTTAACAACTGTATTCGGTTTGATTTCTGCGATTTTCCTTCAAATTTTCTATAACTACATTACATCTAAAATTGATGGTTTAGTTAATGAAATGGAAGATGCATCTATTAGCTTAATAGATATGTTGATCAAAAATAAAATTACGAAGTAATTAAGTAATTCAACTTTTAAAAACTTATAGCAGATGAATGCTAATAAAATAAATTTAATATTAAACGTTTTCCGTATCCTTCTAGTAGTAGTTGGTGTTGGATTAAGTTTGATGCTCTTTTCTGGTCCTGCTGTAACAGACGGAAAAGACTTAATCGAAGCTTTCAGAGAAAGTTCAAAAATGAATGCGGCTATTTACTTTACGTTTTTTATCTTAATTGCTGCAGTTGTTTTTGTTCTTGGTTTCTTCCTTCTACAATTGGTTGTTAACCCTAAGAAAACGATTATGGCTATTATTGGAATCGTTATTTCAATAATTGTCTATGTAATCTTTTATTTCGGTGGAACAACAGATTCAAACGAAACACTTGCATTGAGAAATAAAGTTTCTGATGGTGTAATTCTTACAACAACAGCAGGCTTATATACAGTTGGTGTAATCTTAATTGTTGGTGTACTTGTAGTAATTGCTGGCCCTTTAATGGGTAGATACAGAAAATAATTACCATGGCTAAAAGAGAAATACCTGAAATTAATGCTGGATCGATGGCCGACATCGCGTTCTTGTTATTGTTATTCTTCTTGGTAACAACAACAATGGACAAAGATCAAGCATACATCAGAAATATTCCGAAAAAAATCGATGTTCCTTTAGATCAAACAAAAGTTCAAGAAAGAGATATCTTGGCTATTAGAGCAAACAACCAAAACCAATTGATGGTAAGAGGTCAAGTTTTTTCTGATCCTTCAAAAATTTCTGACTTCGTTTTGAAGTTCTATCAAACAAACGAAAAAGATAATGATGTAACGAATAACTTTCCAATGTATTCGACAACAACATTAGCTTTGTGTGACCAAAACATGGCGAATCTTGATAGACAGATTGAAGAAGCAGAAGCGGTCGGAAATGAAAAAATGACAGAATTCTTCTTAGCTTCTTACGATGAGTGGAATAAAAAGAAAAATGCTATTAAATTGTATGGTAAATCTCAAATTAGAGAGTTGAGTGTTCAAGCTCACATTCGTATTGAAGTTCAGGAAGCAACAGCTTATTCTATTTTTACACAAATCCACAATGAAATAGAAGAAGCGCTTTTTGAATTGAGAGATAAAGAATGTATGCGCTTATTTAATGAAAGCTACGGTTTGCTCAAAAGAAGATTTGCACAAGATAGCGATCCGCAAGACAAAGCAAAAATTGACTTGTTAGAGATTTTATATCCTGGTCGTATTATTGAGATAACTCCTAAAAACTAAGAATTATGTCAAAGTTTAAAAAAGAAGGCAGAGGATCTGGACCAGCGTTGAATACTGCTTCACTTCCAGATATTGTATTCATGTTGTTATTCTTTTTCATGGTTGCTACAACTTCGAAAGAAACAGACCCAACGGTTCAAGTTGAATCCCCGGAAGGTTCTAGAACGACAGAATTAACTCCATACAAACAACGTTCTGAAATCGATTTCTTGTATTTAGGTACACCAAGAAATCCAAATAGAGCAAAAGCTTTTAAAATGGGTTATGCATTATCTTTAGATAACGTAGTTCAAGCTACACCTGATGGATTATATTCAACTAGTGCGGTTGGAAGATGGAAATTAGATAAGTTTGCACAAAAGCCAGCTAGAATGACAGCACCACTGGAAGCTGTTATCACTTGTTTCAAAGCTGACAGAAATGCACCAACAGGTTTAATTTTTGATATTCGTAAACAATTACAAGATGTTGAAGCTTTAACTATTGCTTACGCAGTTAGAGATAAAGGAAATATTTAAAAAATAGTATTACAGATTAAGCCTGATAGATTTCTATCAGGCTTTTTTATTTTACAAAGATTCTAGTTTACGATTTATTCGCGAGAGAAATTAGTGTTCGCTTTTACATAATTTGTTTTTCCTCTTGAGTTACTAATGGTACAATTTCGAAGAATCATTCATTAAGCAAATTTACTTTCTGATGTATTTGGTTTGTCAAATTCAAGACAAAAAAAAGACCATTGAAATTAATCAACAGTCTTAAATATAAAAAACTTAAAATTAATTAAGCCTTATCTTCTTCTTCGAAAATACGTTTAGGACGTAATTGCTCGAATAAACCTAATGTAATCCAATAAGGTAAAATAAAAGCCATTAGGAAAACTAGCAACCAAAATGCCATTCCACCAATTAAAAGAAACATTACAATACCAAAAGTGCTCATCTTCTATTATTTTTGTGAACGAATAATGTGTAAAATTAAAAATAAATATAAACAAAACACAAAAAATGGAATTTAGAATTGAAAAAGACACGATGGGCGAGGTGAAAGTACCTGCAAATCGTTATTGGGGAGCACAAACAGAGCGTTCTAGAAACAACTTTAAAATCGGTCCAGAAGGTTCGATGCCCGTTGAAATCATTCATGCTTTCGCTTATTTGAAAAAAGCGGCTGCACATGCAAATCACGATTTAGGTGTTTTAACAGCTGAAAAAAGAGATTTAATTTCTAAAGTGTGTGATGAAATTTTAACGGGTCAACATGACTCTGAATTTCCATTGGTGATTTGGCAAACAGGCTCAGGTACTCAATCCAATATGAACTGCAACGAAGTGATTGCAAACCGTGGTCACGTGATTACTGGTGGAAGTTTGATGGACGAGCAAAAAATCTTGAATCCAAACGACGACGTAAACAAATCACAGTCATCAAACGATACGTACCCAACTGCAATGCACATTGCTGCCTATAAAATGACAGTGGAAACAACAATTCCTGGATTGTTACATTTGCGCGAAGCTTTACAAGCGAAAGTGGAAGAATTTAAAGATGTAGTGAAAACAGGTCGTACACATTTTATGGACGCAACGCCTTTGACATTAGGTCAAGAATTCAGTGGTTATGTAGCACAAATTGATAATTCGATTCGTTGCATTAAAAACGCGTTAGAAGCAGTTACTGAATTGGCTTTGGGTGGTACGGCTGTTGGAACAGGATTAAACACACCAAAAGGTTACGATGTGTTAGTGGCGAAAAAAATTGCTGATTTCACAGGATTACCTTTTGTTACAGCAAACAATAAATTTGAGGCTTTGGCAGCTCACGACGCTATGGTTGAATTATCTGGTGCTTTGAAACGTTCAGCAGTTGCTTTAATGAAAATTGCAAACGACATTCGTATGTTATCTTCTGGTCCACGTTGCGGAATTGGGGAAATCATCATTCCAGATAACGAACCAGGTTCTTCTATCATGCCAGGGAAAGTAAATCCTACGCAACCTGAAGCATTGACAATGGTTTGTGCGCAAGTGATGGGTAACGACATGGCGGTTTCTGTTGCAGGTTCAAATGGACACTTTGAGTTGAACGTTTTCAAACCTGTAATAGCTTATAACGTATTGCAATCAGCTCGCTTAATTGGCGATGCATGTGTTTCGTTTACGGATAACTGTGCGGCTGGGATTCAAGCAAATTTACCTGTTGTGAAAAAACATTTAGACAATTCATTGATGTTGGTAACTGCATTGAACACAAAAATCGGTTACTACAAAGCAGCTGAGATTGCAAAATATGCGCATAAAAATGGAACAACATTGAAAGAAGCTGCGGTTGGTTTAGGTCACGTTACTTCAGAAGAATACGATTTATACGTAGATCCTTCTAAAATGATTGGTTCATTGGATTAAGAATAAATTGAATGTAATATTCAGAAGGGTCGGGCATTAACTCGACCCTTTTTGTTTTAATACCCAATTAAAAATAGTTTAAGCCATTTAAAAAACTATTTTCTCATCGATTCACATTGGAGCATCGTTAATAAACTTGGGAAAGAAGCATGTGGTGAGCTTGTCGTACCATGGTTCGCGTTTTCAAAATTAGACGAAACTTTGTTAGCGTTTATTTTGGAACGATTGGATTAAACTGAATCGAAAAAAACATTGAAGAAGGCATTTTTCTACCAATATTTCTTGAAAATCATTCGTCTTGAAAGGATAATTTTTCCTAACTTAAGGTAAATTATGAAGAATGAAATCATTTTATATCGCCCAAATGAAGCGGCTGAACACATTGAAGTTCGCGTTGATGAGGACAATGAAACCTTTTGGCTTTCATTAAACCAATTATCATCACTTTTTGAAAGAGATAAATCGGTTATTTCAAGGCATTTAAAAAGCATTTTTAAAGATAAAGAATTGGATAGGAATTCAGTTGTTGCATTTTTTGCAACAACTGCTTCAGATGGAAAAAAATACAATGTTGAACACTATAACCTTGATGTAATTTTGTCTATTGGTTGCCGAGTAAAATCGAAACAAGGTACTCAATTTGGAATTTGTTTAAATGAATTTATGTTTCTAAATGAGACTACAAATACTGACAAAATATGGAAATAATGATTTCACAAATTGAGAAAAACATCTACACGGTTAGAGGTGTCCAAGTAATATTTGATAATGATTTGGCTCGTTTTTATCAGACTGAAACCAAATATATTAACAGAGCTGTTAACAGAAATCCCAAAAGGTTTCCACCAGAGTTTGCATTTCAATTAAATGAAAAGGAATGGGAAGCTTTAAGGTTCCAAATTGGCACCTTAAATGGAAAATCAACTAGAGGAAGTCATCGAAAATATTTGCCTTGGGTCTTTACAGAGCAAGGAGTTACTATGCTTTCATCCGTGCTAAATAATGAAACCTCTATTCAAATTAGCATTCAAATTGTAAAAGCATTTGTTTCAATGCGCAAATTTATGGCTTCCCAACAAGGATTGATTCAACGAATGGATGGCTTAGAACGAAAACAATTAGAAACAGATAATAAATTTGAGAGAGTTTTCAAGGCGCTCGAACAAAATACCATTCCCACCCAAGGCGTATTCTTCGACGGTCAGATTTATGACGCTTACGAATTGATTTCAAAAATTATTCGTTCAGCTAAAAAAGAAATCATTCTCATCGACAATTACATCGACGAAACAGTATTGACGCATCTCAGCAAACGGGCAGAAAACGTGGAAGCAATCATTTATACCAAATCAGTTTCACGGGTTTTACAGTTAGATTTGGAAAGACACAACAGCCAATACCCATCCATTCAAATCAAAGAACATCGTGATAGCCACGACCGTTTTCTTATTATCGACCAAAAAGAATTGTATCATATAGGTGCATCATTGAAAGATTTGGGAAAGAAATGGTTTGCGTTTTTAAAGATGAATTCGTTTCTTCCTGAAGTGCTAGGGAAAATTGAAAACTAAATAGCTATTCTTCATTTACCCTCCATTTCACAACACTTAATCAATCAAATCCTACACACACTTAAACTCGTGATTTAAATAATATTCAACAACGAATTTTGATGCGTTAAAATGTTTCAAAATGAAAAAATCGTTGTTTTCCTTTGCTCTACTTCTTGTTACAAGTTTGGCTTTATTCAATTCCTGTAAAACAGGACAACATGAAATTATTAAAGTCGATCCGTATTTCTCTAATTACGTTTCTGGCTACACCTCAGGAATGATCAGTCGTCAAAAGACAATTCAAGTAGAATTGACTGAAGAACACATGAAAAATGTGGATGTTTTAGACGCTGACAAATACAGAGAACTTTTTAAAATTGAACCTGCAATAAAAGGAAAAGTTGTTTGGGTGGGTGAACGAACAGTTGAATTTCAGCCTTCACAACCTTTGGATGCAAATCAATTTTACGATGTTTATTTTGATTTAGATTTGGTTTCAACTGTTAAGAGCGAATACCAAACCTTCCATTTTCAGTTTGCAACTTATTCGCAAAAAATATTTGTGGAAGAAAATGGTCTAAACGATTATTACTACGAAGGTTTAGATTACAAATATTTACAAGGAAAAATTTCGACAACTGATTTTGAAGATACAGCGCAACTCAAAAAAGTTATTGTTGCAACGCAAGACGGAAAAGAATTACCTCTAAGTTTTAGTGAAGATTACGAAGAAAATACCTGGAATTACACAGTTGATAGTATCCGAAGAAAGGATGTAAGTTCAGAGGTAATTATAAAATGGAATGGGAAACCAATAAATTCTTTTTCAAGTGGGAAATTGAAAGTGGATGTTCCAAAAAAAGGTGATTACTACCTTTTGAGTGCTAAAGTGTATGAAGCGGAAGATCAATGGGTGGAATTGAATTTTTCAGAACCGATTGCAAGTGAACAAGATCTAACTGGATTAATCGAATTACAAGGTGAAAATCCAACTTTTTCAATAGAAGAAAATACAGTAAAATTATTTCTTAAAAATAGAATTACGGGTCCAAGAAAAGTGAAAGTTCATTCAGGTATTAGCAACATTAGCGGGCATCGCCTACTTAATTCCTCTGAAGAAAATCTATTTTTTGAAGCGCCGAAACCTAATATACGCATCAAAGGAACAGGTAATATTTTACCAAATTCACAAGGTTTAATTTTTCCGTTTGAATCAATTGGCTTAAAATCAGTTGAAGTACGAGTTATCCGCATTTTTGAACACAATGTCCATCATTTTTTGCAAGTTAACGACCTTGATGGTTCGGATGAGTTAACACGTTTTGGAAAAATAATAAAAACAAAAACCATTTTCCTCAATAAATCACCTGGCTATAACAATCAAATATGGATGCATAACGTGTTAAATTTGAATGATTTAATAAAACCTCAAACTGGTGCTATTTACAGAATAAGTATAAAATTCACTAAGAAAGATTCAGATTGCGGATGTGACCAAATTGAGGAAGAAATTAAAACAGAGAAAAAAGAGGAGTGGAATGAAAATTTTTGGAGTACTTGGGGGGATTTTAATGATGGTTTCGATTCGTGGTACTATTACTACGACAATGAATCAAGTGCTTGTAGCGATGAATATTATAACGGAAAAGCAAAAAGCAGAAATATTTTAGCCTCTGATTTAGGCTTGATTTTTAAACTCGACAACGACAAAAAAGGTCACGTTTTCGTAAATAATATGCTTTCAACTGAACCTGTGAAAGGAGCGCAAGTTGAATTCTATTCCTATGCGAAAGACTTAATCACTTCAGGGCAAACCGACGCTGAGGGGATGTTGGAAATCAAGTTGCAAGAAAAACCATTTTTGATGGTTGCAAAATACGGTTCACAGCGTGGCTATTTGAAATTACGCGATGGAAAAGTGAACGCTCTCAATCGTTTTGATGTGGATGGTGAAGTCAATGAAAGCGGCGTTCATGGCTATATTTATGGAGAGAGAGGCGTTTGGCGACCTGGAGATTCTCTTTATCTCTGCTTTATGTTGGGCGACCGCTTGAATAAATTACCTAAAAATCATCCCGTACAATTTGACATTCAAGATCCGTTTGGACAGGTAATTTACACCAGTACAAAAAGTAAAAACGTAAACGGAATTTATGACTTCAGAACGGCAACCGACCCACAAGCAATTACAGGAAATTATACCGCTGTTGCCACTGTTGGAAATCAAACGTTTACAAAAACCTTGAAAATTGAAACCATCAAACCAAATCGTTTGAAAATTGAATTCAAGACAGCGAGCAACGGTTCTTCGGATTCATCAAATTACCTAAAAGCAAGATGGTTACACGGAGCAATTGCCAAAAACTTAAAAGCAACCATTACAGTTGGAATGTTCCCGACTACCACAATTTTCAAAGCGTATAAAGATTATGTTTTCGATTCTCCATTGCGTGCGTTTCGTTCCGATGTGGAAACCATTTTTGAAGGAAAACTGAACGAAAAAGGCGAAGCTCGACCAAAAACAAGCATTCAATTAGACCGCGGTGCACCTGGAAAACTTCAAGCAAATTACATCGTGAAAGTTTTTGAAGAAAGTGGTGATTTCAGTATCGATCGTTTTCAAGAAATTTACTCGCCCTACAAAACCTATGTCGGATTGAAAATTCCATCAGTAAAAGATTACGACGAATCGTTGGTGACGAATAAAAATCACCGCTTTGAAGTTGTGACTGTAGATGCTTCTGGGAATCCAGTTAATGCAGAAAAAGTGCGCGTGAGAATCTATAAACTAAAGTGGCGTTGGTGGTACGAGCAATCTGATGAAGATTTATACACGTATATTTCTCGTTCAGGAACCATCTCTGTGAAAGACACCGTTCTAGGTACAAAAAATGGAAAAGGAAGTTTCAATTTCAGAATTAATTATCCTGAATACGGGCGTTATTTGGTGACGGTAACCGACGAAAAAGGGGAACATCAAACGGGGAAAGTCTTAAATATTGATTGGCCTTATTGGGAGAGAGGAAATCGTTCTGAAAATGAAGAAGCGAAAATGATGAACTTCTCAACGGATAAATCCATGTATGTGAAAGGCGAACAAATTCAATTGCGTTTCCCTTCTCCTCAATCAGGCAGAGCCTTGGTTTCCATTGAAAACAGTCGTAAAGTCCTGAAAAAATTCTGGGTAAAAACACAAGCTGGAGAAACAACTTGTGAATTTACAGCAACCGAACAAATGGCACCAAGTTGCTATGTTCACGTAACCATGATTCAGCCACATGCGCAAACGAAAAACGACTTGCCAATTCGTATGTACGGAGTTGTTCCAATTCGAGTTGACGATCCTGCAACGCATATAGATCCTGTGATTCATGCACCTGAAGTCATCAAGCCTGAGAAAACTGCAAGCATTAAAGTCAGTGAGAAATCAGGAAGAAAAATGACCTACACCTTGGCAATTGTTGACGATGGATTGTTGGATTTAACACGATTTGCTACTCCGCAACCTTGGCCAACTTTCTATCCAAAAGAAGCCTTAGGTGTGAAAACGTGGGATATGTACGACGACGTAATTGGAGCTTATGCAGGAAAATTAGATAATTTACTTTCTATCGGTGGCGATGGTTCTTGGGGAAATGGCGCTGGACCAAAAGCCAATCGTTTCAAACCGATGGTGCGTTTTCTCGGACCTTTTACATTGGAAGCTGGACAGGAAAAAACGCATAAAATAGACGTTCCAAATTACATTGGCTCTGTTAGAATTATGGTCGTTGCGCATGACAATCAAGGTGCGTATGGAAACGATGAAAAAACTGTGTTCGTTCGGAAACCTTTGATGTTGCTGACAACTTTGCCACGTGTTCTTGGTCCTGGCGAAGAAATTGATTTACCTGTAACCGTTTTTGCGATGGAAAATCACGTGCGAAAAGTGGCGGTGACTTTGGAAGCTAATGTTTATTTTGAAGTAATCGGTAAAAAATCGGAGAACATACAATTCACAGAAAATGGCGACAAAATTGTGTATTTCCGTGTGAGAATCCTAAAAAAAGTTGGACTTGGAAAATTAAATATCAAAGCCACGTCAGGGAAAGAAACAGCTTATGAAGACCTCGAAATCGACATTCGTCCTTCCAATCCAAAAATCGTAGAAAGCACGCTTCACACCCTCGAAAGCGGTGGAAAATTGAACCTTCCATTTGAGTTATTAGGAATGGCTGGCACCAATAAAATTACTGTTGAAGTTTCAACAATGCCTTCAATCGCCTTGGAAAAAAGACTCAATTATTTGATCACTTATCCGCACGGATGCTTGGAACAAACTACCTCATCGGTTTTCCCACAATTGTATTTGAACGCTTTGACCGATTTGTCTGAAACGCAAAAGAAAGAGTTGAATTACAACATCCAACGTGGCATCGAACGTTTGCAACAATTCCAAACTGCAAGTGGTGGTTTTGCTTATTGGCCAGGCGAAAATTACGAAAATGAATGGGCGACTTCCTATGCAGGTCATTTCTTAATTGAGGCTGAAAAGGCAGGGTTCAAATTGCCCGCTTCGATGAAAGAACGTTGGGTTACTTACCAACAAGAAAAAGCAAAAAATTGGTCAGCTGGTGCGTTTTATGGACGTTTGGAAAGCGACGAACACAATCAAGCTTATCGTTTGTACACGCTTGCACTTGCAGGGAAATCAGAATTAGGGTCGATGAACCGTTTGCGTGAAACCACTAATTTGACCAAAAGCGCAAAATGGCGATTGGCAGCTGCTTACGCACTTGCTGGACAGAAAACGACTGCATTAAAATTGATTCAAAATTTAAGTACTGACGTGAGCAACTACCGCGAACTTTCTGGAACTTTTGGTTCTGATTTCCGCGATAAAGCGATGATTTTGGAAACCTTGGAACTACTCGAGCAACACAAAAAAGCCGACCAAATTTTATATTCATTGGCAGAAACAATGCGCTCTGATGCGTGGTTGAGTACGCAAGAAACGGCTTACGGATTGCTTGCGATTTGCACAGTAACTGGTAAAGATGCTTTGTCAAAAACCTCCTATTCGTTCCGATTGGAAAATGACGAATGGCAAACGTCAACATTCAGTAAAACGCTTTCCAAATTAGAATTCATTGGAACACCTTTGAGCAAAAACAAACAAGTTCAATTAAGCAACAAAAGCACTAAACGACTTTATGTGACATTAACTTCAGAAGGAATTCCATTGGAAGGTAAAAAGAAAGCCAAAAACAACGGACTTTCAATGAAGGTGCGCTACGTTGATACTGATGGCAACACACTTTCCTTGGACAAAATCACACAAGGAACAGAATTTAAAGTGGAAACAACTTTGAAAAACTTAAGCAAAACACAGAGCTACAAAGAATTGTCGCTTTCGCAAGTGTTTCCTGCCGGTTGGGAAATTAGTAACGCACGCATGGACGGACAAAGTGACGAATCTTCGGTGCGCTATCAAGACTACCGCGACGACCGAGTTTACAGTTATTTAGACTTAAGTCCCGGGCAAACAAAAACGATTACCATTCATTGTATTGCAGCTTACAACGGACGTTATTTCTTACCAACTACATTTGCTTCTGCGATGTACAACGAACAAATCATGGCGTATTTACCAGGGAAATGGTGTGAGGTGAGAAAATAACTTTAAAGTGAAGAGTTGTTAAGAGAGAAAAGTTTTAGGTTGGTGGCTGGAGCAGTGAAAGTCACCAACTTATTTTAACAACAAATTCAAATAAAGTGCGTTTGTGGAAAATACAAACATTTTTTTATGAGAATTTTAGCTTTCATTTTCCTGCTTTTTCAATCACTTGTTTTTTGTCAAACAGGGTCTAAAAGTTCTTATGGTTTTTACATTCAGCCTCATGTAGGTCGAGTTTTCAAACACAAAAACATGCCTATTGGTGAAGATTCAGTGTCGAATAAATTAGGCGTTTCTGGCGGGTTCAATTATAACCTAAAACTTTCCGAGAAAGTAGTCTTAAGAACTGGAATTGCTTATGGTTTTATCAATTGTGTAAGCAATCAAACAGGCTTAATTTTAGGTTCCGATATTGACCCACAACAGGGTTATATTTCCGAATCTCGATTAGAATCAAAAATCCAATTCCATGAGATTAATTTGCCGATTTGTTTTCAATTTAAAGTATTTAAAGGCTTTCACATCAATCTGGGATTAGAAATTTCAAAAGCTTTCGCTGATAATTCATCGCGAACAATTTACAGTGGAAACGGTGAAAAGGAAACTTTAGAAGTCGATAATATTTTACTTTTAAATGGGGCTCCACAATTGAGTATTATGTATGAATTCCCATTAAAAAACAATTCGTTTATGAGTGTAGAACCCTTTTACAAATTATACGCACGACCTTATTTATTCAACGATGTGGGAATGTACAATTTCGGCTTGCGATTAAATTATGGTTGGTCTAAGTAATCGCCAAAGTTCTTGTTTTTAAATCTAATTTTTTTTAACGATCTGATTATAAACATCTTTTACTTACTCTTTTAATAAGATTTTGAGTTCTTTCTCAATAATTGGTAGATGATTAATTATAACATTCCAAATTTGTGTTCAGTCAATATCATCGTATCCATACGTTAATCTGTTTAGAAGCAGCACTGCAGGTAATTTTAATTCTAGAATCAAACCTCTCAGGTCATAAAGTTTATAGTCTTGAAATAATTTCAGGGAGGAATTCATTAATTTTTGAAAATGCAAACCACTTTTTCCCTAAATCTTTTAGCGATGCTCCTATATGAAACAAATCCTGATTATCAATAATAATAAATCTGTCATGTGAAGATCTTAATGATTTAATTTCAATAGTTGGATATTGCTCATTGTGTTTACGTAAATCAAGTTGCAATTGAGCATTCATTCGATTGCAATAAATAACAGCATTGCAATTTGGATTTCTCTTACTGAGCATTAAAAGTGTTGTTTCATCTATGTAGTTGTCAATTAGAATTATAGAACTTTTTGCGTTTTTGATTAATTCAGTAGCAAATACGTATGCATCAAATAATTGACCTTCGAAAAAAATTCCTTTACTAGGTTTTAATAATTCTGGATCTAATGCATTGAGTAATTCATCTAATCTGTTGTCAAATTGAATTTGTGCCTTTTCAACATTCATTAATCGTTCTAGAAAATCATTTGTTTGGTTAAGACTGTGCCTCATTTTAACGAAAGCTCTAAAGATTGCTATACTAATTTGATTGGCTTTTTCACTTTTCAAAACACCAGAAAGCGCCGCAACTCCTTGTTCAGTAAAAACAAAAGGATTAGATCCTCCGAGTTGACTTTTGGAAGCTATCGCATTTTGCGATACCAACATCTCAACTTCAGAATCACTTAATTGAAAAGTGAAATCTAAAGGAAAACGTTCTGGATTTCTTTTCAACTGCTCTCATAAACGAATTGGTTTTATTTCATAAAACATCGCCAAATCTTTATCCATCATCACTTGAACGCCTCGAATAGTAAAGATTTTAGCTTGTAATTCTTCTTTAGTAATTAATTCCATTTCTTATATTTTCACTTTAAGTTAGTGAAAAAACACATTTGAATCTATAGGATATGTAAATTTTTTAATGTAAATAATAAGACAGTTGCAAGACCCGCTACTTGTCGTTACTCTATAAATTTAAAATCCTCATTTACAAGTGTAAATTCTGGGTTTAAATTTTTAGAAAGCCTAAATTATCGACTTTTGAAACGGTCTTAAAATATGGATTCATAAAAGCAATTTCAACCTTTTTTCTTCAGTAAATTGTTTGCTATTTTTCTTATAATTCATTATTAACCGAGTTTCTATTTTTTGTTGACTGAGCTTCTCGTTTTATTATATAGTGCTTTGAGTTGTTGACTGAGGCTCTCGTTGTATTGTCTAGTGCTTGAGTTGTTGACTGAGGCTCTCGAAGTCACAACTCATCCAGCATTTTAATCACCTCAGCACGCTTGCGGGTAGAAACAGGAACCATTGTGCCATTTTGTAGAATTAAGTGACCGCCTTCGGATTTCACGAACTCACGAATGTAACGCGCGTTGACCAAATGTGAATGGTGCACACGGAAAAATTTCTGCTCTGAAAGCAAATCTTCAAACTCTTTCAAAGTCTTTGTCACCACCATTTCTTTGTTGTCGGCAAAATAAAAAATCGTGTAATTTACGCTACTTTCACAGCGAACAATGTCGACAATCGACACAATGTGAATTTTATCTTGAGAATGCAAAGCCAAACGCTCACTCGGTTTGTTGTGATTTTTCAAAGAATCGTTCAGTAACTTATATTTTGCTTGCTCATCGGTTTGCTGTTCTTTGAAACGAGCCAAAGCCTGCATCAATTCATCTGGGTCAACAGGTTTCAGTAAATAATCAATTGCCGCATAACGAAAAGCCTTGATTGCGTGGGCATCTGAAGCTGTGATAAAAATAATCTTAAACGGAATTTCTGGAAGCATATCCAACAAATCAAAACCGCTACCGTCTTGCATTTGAATGTCTAAGAAAACAATATTCGGTTGAACTTTACGCAACAATTTCGCACCTTCTACAACTCCACTCGCTTCACCAATTACTTCAATTTCAGGAGCGTATTCCTGCAAATCCCTTTTCAAAGTGTTGCGTGCTTGCTCAATGTCGTCTATCAGAATTGCTTTTATCATTGTTTTAAAACAAAATTAATGTTTAAAACCAAAGGTTGATATGCAACTGAAAAGTCAAGAATTAACCTTGTTTTGCTGGGCTGAAAAAACCCTTTAGAAAACCAAAGATTTGTTTTCTGAATAAAAATAGAAGCAACAAATAAGGAATAATCATTAAATATAAAATTCCAGAATTGATGTTTGTTCCAAAACTTGCTTCATCAACCTCACTACCTTGTTTTGCTAAAAGTTTACATTGCGAACATCCTTGGGCAAAAATAGTTGAAGCTTGAAAAAATACAAGAACAAAAAGGAGAATGAGTTTATGCTTCATAGCGAAAAATTACGTTTACAAAGTTACGATTAAGAATGTATGATTGTTCAATTAAAAATTGAAAATATTCACTCATTTCAAAGAATCGATTTATTGTTTTCAATGATTACTTTTGTGCTATGCGTTATTTTATAAGTTTATTGCTTTTTGTTGCCCTTGTTTTTCAATCTTGTGAGGATAAAAAACCAAAAAAAATTGAACTCAACAGAGCCAATCTTGATAGTTTAATAAAAATCTTTCCCGACAGTATTTCGCTATTGGTGAAACGAGGAAACTTATTGTTTGATGAATTATTGTACGAAGAAGCAATGGCTGATGCGGCGCGTGCTTATCGTTTGGATAGCAATCGAACAGAATGCCGCGTGTTGTATGCTGAAGCTTTAATTAACAGTCCAAAAAGAAGTGTTGACGATTTGTTTACAGCACACAAAATTTACAAGAAAATTGTAAAAAAAGAACCTAAAAATGTGGAAGCATTAGTGGGTTTAGCAAATACATTTTCGATGTTTGAAGATTACGAAAACTCATTCAAATACATCAATCAAGCATTGAGAATCAATCCAAGATATAGAGATGCTTATGTGTTGAAAGGAACAAACTATCGCAATCAAGGTAATTTTAAATTGGCTGTATCTTCTTATGAAACGGCTGTTCAACAAGATCCAAAATTTTATGGCGGATATTTGATGCTTGGCGCACTTTATCAATTTAAAGAAGACCCAATTTGCATTGAATATTATACCACAGCTTATAAAATTCAGCCTAAAAATCTAGACGTAATTTATTCGCTTGCTTACGCAAAACAATTGTTTGGAAAAGAAAATGCTGCAAGCGCTTTGTATCGAAAAATGATTCGTTTAGATAGTACTTATCACGAAGCTTATTTTCAATTGGGTTATATGAAACAATTCACGACAATGGAGTTGGATTCAGCATTGTTTTTCTATGAAAAAGCAACGGAGGTACAACCTAAACACATTGAGTCCTACCACAATATGGGATTGATTTATGAAGATAAAAAAGACATCACAAACGCCTTGTTTTCTTACGCTAAAGTGTTGAAAATTAATCCTGAATTTGAATTAACAAAAGAGCGTGTTGAAATCCTTAAAAAGAAAAGGTGAACCGAGTTGAGAAAATTAGCGCATTAATTGGTGATGTTGCTCTGCCTTTGATGGGTTATTTCCTTTGGAACTGGAATTTGTATTTTATTTTACTGTTTTTTCTTTTGGATCAACTGGCAAGAGTGGTTTTATTACCTTGGCGAATGAAGTTGACAGATTTTGATTCTTCAGAAAAAAGAATTCAATTGTTGAAAGCAACTTTTTTACTACTTACAGAAGTAATTGTTATTCATGCGGTAATTTATTTTCAGCGTCCCTCAATTGATTTTTTAGCGGAATTTGGTCAGTTTTTCCACTACAAAGACATGGGAATTGAGCAAGGATATATTTTGTTTCCTTTGGTTTTCTTAGGTGAATGGATGCGCATAAAAAATGAGTTGAAATTTAATATCGTTGGTCAAAAGCAAAAAATGCTTTTAGCTAAATCATTGAAAAATGCCTTTATACGAATTTCATTTTTCGCATTGATTTTAGGTGTTTTGACCTTTGTTTTTCTTCCCGAATGGTTGATTGTTTTTCCCTTCTTGGCTGTTGTTTCCCTATTGGTTTTTTGGGATTGAGCGACGTTAATCCGCAGCCATAACTCCATAAAAAACACCACTTATGGCTGATAATCTTCCTTAGATTCGCTCAAGCGATGTTAAAAACCTGAGTTTTGATTAATATCGATAGAATGCGTTAGGAAAAAAACTGAAGAATTATACTCCAGTTCTAAACCCAATAATTCATTTCTTTTCGTCAATTTTGTAGAAGAATATACAACATGGAAAAACTACAAAATTTCATCGATGGAGCTTATGTTGCGCCCAAAAATGGATTATACATCGACAATTATGAACCAGCAACTGGACAAATTTATTCGTGGATTCCAGATTCAGACGCTGATGATGTGGAACTTGCGGTAAATGCTGCTGAAAAAGCATTTCCTATTTGGTCAAAAATGTCAATTGAAAAACGAAGTGAAATTCTTGTAAAACTTTCTGAAGGAATTCAAAATCACATGGATGAGTTTGTGAAAGCTGAAAGTAAAGATAATGGAAAGCCAATTTCGCTCGCAGCACACGTTGACATTCCACGAGCGGTTTCAAATTTTCATTTTTTCGCAACCGCCATTCTTCATTTCGCCTCTGAATCGCATTACATGGAAGGTGTTGGTGTAAATTATACAACGCGAAAACCAATTGGAATTGTGGGTTGTATTTCTCCATGGAATTTGCCTTTGTATTTATTTTCTTGGAAAATAGCTCCTGCTTTAGCTGCCGGAAATTGCGTCATTGCGAAACCTTCAGAGGTTACTCCTTACACTGCCTATTTGTTGGGGAAAATTGCGCAAGAAGCAGGAATGCCAGCTGGCGTTTTAAATATTCTTCACGGAACAGGGCCGAAAGTTGGTGATGCAATTGTTAAACACCCAAAAATCAAAGCGATTTCTTTCACCGGTGGAACAAAAACAGGCGAATATATTTCCAGAACTGCTGGACCAATGTTTAAAAAACTTTCTTTGGAGTTGGGTGGTAAAAATCCAAACATCATTTTTGCAGATTGCGATTTTGAGGATATGTTGAGTACAACGATTCGTTCCTCGTTTGCCAATCAAGGTCAAATTTGTTTGTGTGGTTCACGCATTTTTGTGGAACGCTCGCTTTATCCAAAATTCAAGGAAGCATTTGTCGCTAAAGTTTCTAAATCAAAAGTTTCGTTTCCAGAAGATCCTGAAGCAAAACTCGCAGCTGTTGTTTCCGAATCGCACATGGAAAAAATATTATCCTATATCGAATTAGCCAAACAAGAAGGAGGAACTGTTTTAACAGGTGGAAAACGTGTTTTTTTAGATGCACCTTACGACAAAGGGTATTACATCGAACCCACAGTGATTGAAGGTTTAAACTATGATTGTCGAACAAACCAAGAAGAAATTTTTGGACCTGTGGTAACAATCACACCTTTCGACACAGAAGAAGAAGCTTTAATGATGGCAAATTCAACGGATTATGGTTTGGCAGGAACAATTTGGACATCGGATTTGAAACGAGCGCACCGCGTTGCAGATAATTTACAGTCAGGAATTGTTTGGGTTAATGCGTGGCTGGTACGCGATTTAAGAACTCCTTTTGGAGGCGTAAAAGCTTCTGGAGTTGGTCGTGAAGGAGGTTGGGAAGCATTGCGATTTTTCACAGAAGCAAAAAATATCTTCATTAAATACTAAGTAATATGCGTTTACTTTCTCTTTTTGTATTGTCAAGTTTCAGCCTATTTGGACAGTTACAACCCATTTTATGGCATGTAAAAACCGACACGATTGAACGCTGGAATTATCATTTTGGCGACGAGTTTTCAAGCACAACTTTAGACAAAGAAAAATGGTTCGACACTTATTCTTGGGGTGGTTTACTTACAAAGTACCGTATTTATTCAGATCCTAAAATGGTTGTTCCACACGAAGGATTTTTAAGTTTAAAAGCAGATACGACAAGCGAGTGGCGAACTTTTCAAGAATGGATGATTGATAAAGAAGGTGCAAAAAGTGAAGGTGTTGAAATCAAAAATAATTCTTTGCAACTTAAGTATTTGAACTCATGTATTTGGAGTAAACAAGATTTTAAATACGGTTATTTTGAATGTCGCTGCAAAGCTCCATCTGGTAAAGGATTGTGGCCTGCGTTTTGGCTCTTTGGTCAGAATAACAAGGACGAAATTGATTTCATGGAAATGAAAGGTGAGAAAGAATATGAAACGCATATTGATGTTCATGTTCCAGATAAATCGGATAAAATACCTGGATTTCTTGGAATCAAGCAAGATTGGGGCGGCTGGGTGAAAACAGAACAAAAATTAACGGACGAGTGGGTTGTTTTTTCTGGAATTTGGAAACCAGGGTCTTTGATTTATTACGTTAATGGCGTTCCCGTTTCGCATTTCAAAGGTGATTTTGCAACCTCAATGAACGTTATTGCTAATCTTGCAAATGCAGTTGACAATGGCCCTTTTAAACCAGGCCCAGACGAAAACACGCAATTTCCAAATGAATTTTTGGTTGACTACATTCGTATTTGGAAATCAAATGACGATCCGAGTATATCAAGAGCACCCAAAATACTTGTTAGAGACGAAAACAAAGTGATGGCAAGTTCATCAATTCCAGAAACCAAAATCAAAAAGAAAATTGGCTTGGTTTACGACAATAAGCTTTTCAAAAAGGAAATTGGATTCGTTGGATTAATTCCTGTTGGTGAGCGTCAATATCAAATTCAAGTCAATGGTGCAAAATTGAAAAACACAAGAATTAGCGTAATTGATAGCTCAGGAAAAACGGTACAAGAAATTGTATTAACCTCGCAATACTCAATTGTTAACCTCAGTTCACTCAGAAAAGGAGATTATACTTTAGAGTTAAACTGTAATGGTTTAAAACAGCAGGTTTCGATTGTTTTGTAGGTGCAAGCCTAAAAGACGACACAACAAGAATTAATGACAGTATAAAAATAGAGACACAAAGCTAACTCTATTCTATTTTTTAATAAATTGCTACTTTTTTATGAAGACATTATCACTTCTATATTTTATTTTATTTCTTTCTACAACTTGGACAACTTACAAAGATGTTGAGGGGAGGTTTGAAATCCTTATTCCTATGACACCAACTATTAAAACTTATAAAGTTAGCAGTGAGTATGGAATGATTGAATCAAAAGCTCTAATTATGTTTTCTGAATCTAGCAAAAATCAGTATTTATTTGGATATGCTGATTATCCATTAAAGGAATCAGACAACCTAGATGACTTTTTTTATTCTCGGATTATGGGCTCTGTAGATAATGTTCATGGTAAACTATTAAATGAAGAAATTATAAAATACAAAAACTATCCTGGTAGAAAAATTAGAGTGCTTTGGAAAAATGGAGAACTTGTAAATAATGCTATATTTTACCTTATAAACAAGCGTCTCTTCTATTTACAAGTAACTACTTCAACTAGCAATGATTTTAATAGTGATATTTATAAATTTCTTAACTCATTTAAACACATAGAATAGAAAATAAAAAACAAGCGATATGAAAATAATTGAAATACAACAAGCAGGATTAGGGATTTTTGGATGGCTTATAGTTGTCGTAGCAGGAACATTTATTTGGAACATGATTACAAAGAAAGAGGAGGACAAACCTGATAATGAGAACAAAGAATAGGGTTAGTTATTAATTCCTTTTTTTAAAAACATTAACTTAACAATCATATGAGAAAAATTGCAAAAATCGTTCTAACGTTTCTTGTGCTGATAATAGCTACACCAATGTTCGAAATTGCCAAAACAAACCCAATTTTAAAATTAACTCTTCTTGCGGGAATTGTGGCGGGAATTACAGCGATATGGAAGTATAATCCAAATAAGGATGAAAAAAATAAAAATGACAATTGCAACTTGGATAAAACCTAAAAAATATGTTTAAGGATTATTACTCCATTCTCGAAGTTGATGAAAATGTATCTCAAAATGATTTAAAACTTGCATTCAAAAAACAAGCTCTAAAATGGCATCCAGATAGAAATTCTGGAGTTGACTCAACGATTCAGATGCAAAACATTAATGAAGCTTACCTTATTTTAAAAGATAATGAAGCAAGGTCAAGATATGATAAAGAATATCGTCGTTACAAGGAGTTCGAAAAAATCAATAAAAGAAGTAAAGAATCAAATAAAAATGAAAATACATCCTCACAAAATGAATTTCAACCAGACGATGAAATTCTAAAAAAATGGATGAATAATGCAAAAAAACAAGCAGTAGACTTGGCTAGAGAAACTATTAAAGAATTTAAAGGAATAACTGAAGTTGGTGTCAAGGAAGCTGTTAAAGGTGCAGGCAATCAGTTTATTTATCAAATCTTGGCAGGATTATTATTTGTAATTGTTTTAGGACTTTCGAAAAGTTGTAGTTAACTGAAAAAATTAATAACTTAAAATTAAGTAATAAACCAAATGAAAGAAATTGAAAATTATAATATTGAATATTTTTACAATGATAAAGCATTGGACATTAGTTTAATAGACGATAAGTTTAAAATTATTGAACAGTATGTAATTGATACGTTCTATAGTGGTCAACTTTCGGGTACCTATGTTATTAATGTGAAAAGTGATGCAAATACACATTCATTGGACATTATATCGTTCCGTTTTACAGAGAAAAAATGAAATCCAACAGGTTACAAATTCTTAGCTCCATTTTTTTTTTGCCGTAAACGTAAAAAAACGGTAACAATCGCCAGCCTTTTCTAAATTCAACCTTTGAAATCGTCTCCTTAACTTTATTTTTAGGAAACGTTTTTTTTCTTTTTAACCAATACCAATTCCCCATCAATTAGTTTCCTTTTTTCATCAGAATAAAAGCCACTTATTGCTATCAAATAGCTAACTTCGCACAAATTTTTTTTCCAGCGACCATGAGTGATGCTATTAAACACGAGTGTGGGATTGCCCTTTTGAGGCTCAAAAAACCCTTGGATTTCTACCTTCAAAAGTATGGATCAGCACTTTACGGAGTAAATAAGCTTCATCTTTTGATGGAAAAACAACACAACCGCGGACAAGACGGCGCAGGTTTAGCGAATATCAAATTTGACATGCAACCTGGAGAACGTTACATTTCAAGAACGCGTTCCATTGCAAAGAGCCCAATTCAAGATATTTTTGATCAAATAAATGAACGCTTTGAGCAAATTGCGGAAGAAAATCCTGAGAACCTAAAAGATGTTGATTACCTCAAAAAAAATGCTGGTTTTACAGGTGAATTATTTTTAGGTCACTTACGCTACGGAACTTTTGGAAGAAATTCAATTGAAAGTTGCCATCCTTTTTTACGTCAAAATAATTGGATTACACGAAATTTAGTCGTTGCAGGAAACTTCAACTTGACAAACGTTGATGATTTGTTCGACGTTTTAGTGCGCGTTGGTCAGCACCCGAAAGAAAAGTCAGACACAGTAACTGTTTTGGAAAAAATTGGACATTTTTTAGATGTAGAAAATGATGAATTATTCAAACAGTATAAAATTCTAGGTTACAGCAATACAGATATATATGCAAAAATTGCTGAACAAATTAACCTTGTAAAAATTCTAAAAAAAGCTTCAGAAGATTGGGATGGAGGTTATGCAATGGCAGGACTTTTAGGCCATGGTGATGCTTTTGTTTTGCGTGATCCAAACGGGATTCGTCCTGCGTTTTGGTACGAAGATGATGAAATTTGTGTAGTTGCTTCGGAGCGTCCTGTAATTCAAACAGCCTTCAATTTGAAAGTTGAAGATATTCAGGAATTGAAACCTGGACACGCATTGATTATCAAAAAGAACGGAAATGTTTCAGAAGAATTAATCAACGAACCTCTGACACCATTAAAGTGTTCTTTTGAACGAATTTACTTTTCAAGAGGTTCTGATTCAGATATTTATAAAGAACGAAAAGCTTTGGGAAGACTGATTGTTCCCCAAGTATTAAAAGCAGTTGATTACGATTTTGATAATTCTGTTTTTTCGTTTATTCCAAACACAGCTGAGGTTTCATTTTATGGTTTAATCAAAGGTTTGGAGGAACATTTAAACGAAGAAAAAATCAAACAAATTCAAGCTTTGGGCGCTAATCCAAGTTTGGAAGCGATTGAAGAAATCATTCACCGAAGAGCACGAATTGAAAAAATAGCAATTAAAGATGCAAAATTGCGCACATTCATTACGCAAGATGACACACGGGATGATTTAGTGGCAAATGTGTACGATATTACTTACGGAGGAATTCGTCCGCACACTGATAATCTGATTGTAATTGATGATAGTATTGTTCGTGGTACGACATTGAAGCAAAGTATTTTGCGCATTTTAGATCGTTTAAATCCAAAGAAAATTGTTGTAGTTTCTTCTGCGCCTCAAATTCGTTTCCCAGATTGTTACGGAATTGACATGGCAAAAATGGGAGATTTCATAGCGTTTGAAGCGACAATTCAGTTATTGCGCGACACCAATCAAACGGCACTTATTGACGAGGTTTATAAAAAATGCTTGGAGCAAGTTCACTTACCAAAAGAACAAGTTCGCAATTATGTGAAGGAAATTTATGCACCATTTACAGATGAACAGATTTCAGCTAAAATCGCAGAATTATTGACTCCGCCAACGATTAAAGCAAAAGTTGAAATTGTTTTCCAATCAGTTGAAAATTTGCACATTGCTTGTCCAAATCACTTGGGAGATTGGTATTTTACAGGAAATTATCCAACACCTGGCGGAAATAAAGTAGTCAATAAAGCCTTTATTAACTGGGTGGAAAAGAAAAATGAAAGAGCGTATTGAGAAGGAAGATTTTCTTACCTTACATTTAACGAATTGATTTCAACAAAAACAATGAATTGAAAATCAATTTACTACATTTGTCGCCTCAAAAACACGAAAAATTATGAAAAAAAATCAATCAATCGCCTTGGTTATTGGTGCTTTCACGCTTTGTTTCAATGCGTATGGTCAATTACCTAAAATTACTAAACCGAAAATCAATGTTTCTGTTCCAGGAAATAGCGATGTAAAAGCTTCAGATATTGGATTAGGTGGAAAAGACCCTAGTGGTTTGTTTAAAAACATCACAAACGATGAAAGTGCAAATGTTCACCGTAAAAATGCAGTAGCAAACTTAACAGCAATAGAAGCGGAATACGCAAAAACAAGTGTTGATTACGAAGTGTTGACAAAGTTAATGTTTGAAAATGAGCGCACACTTGGACATGTAATGAAATTAGAGCCGAAAATTGACCGTGCGAATTACGACGCTAAATATCTTCCATTAAAAGAAAAAGCAGACAAACAAACTGCTGCTTATGTTGAAATCGTTAAGTTGGAAAAATCATTCCAAAAAGATTTCAATGCTCCAGTTGAATTTAAAAAACCTGAGGTTTTATCGTTCAGAGGTGAAGGTTATAGCTCACATCCACAGTGTTACTGCCGAAATTATCGTTCGGAAACAAAAACGTTAGCAGAATTTGATGCCGCTAAGAAACAATACGAAGAACTTTCGGCACAATTACAAGGTTACAAAAATGCAGAAACGCAGAAACTTTTTGCGAATATGACAACTTGTATTGCAAACGGAAATAACTATGCACTTTTTGCAGCGAAAGAAAATCTAACTAAAGATGTTGTTGATTTCAATACAGCAAATAAAGCTGCTGAACCTAATAAAGTAATCAAGCGTTGCGACGAATACCTAGCTGCCTTAAATCGAATTGAGACAGACAATAGTTTGAAGTTAGAAGCTGCAACTATTACAGCTTTGACACAAGCAAAAGCAACAGTTTCAAAAACAAAAACGGATGCTGAAACTTATATTAGTAGTGGAGCTTTCAAAAAATACCAAGACAAAATGTATGCAGAGAAAATCGCAAAAGTTTTCTTACCTAAAGCTGGGTCTAAAAATGCAACATTGGAAGCTGGTGCAATTGCTTATGTTAAAGGAGCGGAATACACTGAGTATTTGACTGGAAGAAAAGACAGTCCTGTCGCTTCAACTTTTAGAGCAATTACAGCAACAGCAACACCTTATGTTAAAAAGAATGAATACGGATTACCATTGTATGAATACCACGAATTATGGGTTGCATTCAAAGGAAAGGATGGTAAATGTTACCGTTGTGCTGTTTATGCAAGTTACACATACAAAGGTGGCGGAACGTATGCAACAGTTCCAACTTGGGGAGCAGATGCACCTGAAGAAATGTCTTGTGACAATGTTTTAAAATAATCCACTCATTTCAGAGTAACTCAAAACCTCGATTTATTCGGGGTTTTTTGTTTTTTTGAAAGATTTTTTAAAAAAAATCAATAAGATTTTCATGTAAAATTAGAATATTGCTATTTAAAGTTTTAATTTAGCAATCTCATTCTGAGGATAATTAATACATCAAAATATGAAATCAAAATTTACAGTATTCGTTGGTTTAGCGCTTTTCGTTCTTGCAATTGCTTCTTGTGGTGGAAGTAAAAAAGTTAGTTGTGATGCTTTTTCTAGTACACAACAAACGGTAAACAACGATACTGCAGCGAAATAATTTCTGCTTAAAAGCTTTCTTAACACTGTGTAATTATTCTTAGTTGAATAGCACAGTGTTTTTTTGTGCCCTATTTGTCAAATTTTAATGTTTTTCAATTCTTCTCTTGGCATTTTTCATTTTCAATTCTACATTATAAATTATCCTGGCACGTCGTTTGAAACGAACTCTAAAATTTAAATCATGAAACGTTTATTTAGTTCAATTGCGCTAGTTTCAATAAGTCTTTTAGTTTTATCTAGCTCTAAATCAACAGATTTACCGAATGTAGAAAATAAAGCATTTCAAGTAGGAGAAAAGTTGAGGTATCGAATCACTTATGGATTTGTTGATGCCGGAGAAGCAACACTTGAATTGAAAAGCACTTCTAAAAAAGGAAATGGTCGTGAGTTAATTCATGCTGTTGGAATTGGAAGAACTTTGGGTGGATTTAATTCTTTTTACAAAGTCGATGATCGCTACGAAACGTATTTAGATAAAAAAGGTATTTTTCCTTGGTTTTTTGTTCGCAGAGTTGACGAAGGAGGGTATAAAATCAATCAAGACTATGCTTTTAAACATACCGTAGGAAAAGTTGATAATGGCGCAGGAAAAACGTTTAAAATTCCTATTGCAGTGCAAGATATGATTTCTTCTTTTTACTATGCGCGTACTTTAAATTTTAAAAATATTAAGAAGGGACAGACCTTTGAATTCCCTTGTTTTATGGATGATGAATTATACAATTTAAAAATCAAATACGTTGGTGAGGAATTTATTCATATCCGCAAAGGTAAATTCAAGTGTATGAAATTCGTTCCTGTGGTTCAAACAGGTCGCTATTTTAAAAGCGAGGAAGATGTCAATTTTTGGGTAACAAGCGATGCCAATAGAATTCCAGTATTAGTGAAAGCTAAAATCCCCGTTGGCGTTGTGAAAATGCACTTGGTAGAATGGAGTGGCTTGCGAAATGATTTAAGCAGTAAAGTCAAATAAACGCTAGTGATTTATTGAATTTACATCCAATTCTTGGTGCTTGTGTTTGAAAAACAAAGCAAATAAGATGGCAATAACCAAAGAATAAATCGAAAAAGTTATCCAAATACTAAACCAATCGTTTGTTCCATTTTCGAGGGTGAAATAGTTTTTGATAAGTAAACCACTTGTGTAACTTCCTAAAATTGCTCCGAATCCATTTGTCATCATCATAAATAGTCCTTGAGCACTTGAGCGTATAGTAGGATCAGTTGTTGTTTCAACAAAAATAGAACCTGAAACATTGAAGAAATCAAAGGCCATTCCGTAAACGATACAAGAGAGAATAATCATCCATAATCCATCAGCAGGGTTACCGTATGCAAGTAAACCAAAACGTAAAACCCAAGCGAACATACTGATGAGCATAACCTTTTTAATTCCAAATTTTCTTAAAAAGAATGGAATAGCAAGGATAAATATAGTTTCTGAAATTTGAGAGATTGACATTATTATTGTTGAATGTTCAACAACCCACAAATTAGCATATTCAGGCACATTTTTAAACTCAGAAATGTATAAATCGCCATACATATTTGTTAATTGTAGCGCAGCACCCAAAAACATCGAGAAAAGAAAAAACATCGCCATTTTGGAATTTGTAAATAGCTTAAAAGCATTTAATCCCATTGTGTCAGAAAAGCTTTTTCGTTCTCTAATTTCTTTATTTGGTAAACATTTAGGAATGAAGAAAAATGCAAATACAGCCAACACAATCGCTGCTGAACCTGCAATGTAAAATTGACCCGATAAGGCTTTGTTTCCAGTAAGGTTTGTGACCCACATCGCAACAATAAAACCAATCGTTCCCCAAACTCGTATCGGAGGAAAGTCTTTAATTACATTAAATCCATTGTTTTTCAGAACATTATAACCAACTGCATTTGATAAGGCAATAGTTGGCATATAAAAAATCATGGCAAGAAAAATCCACCAAAAGAAAGTATCTGGAGATTTAACTTCAGGAAGATAAAAAAGTACTAATCCACCTAATAGGTGTAAAATTCCATAAAGTTTTTCTGCATTTATCCACCTATCAGCGAGAATACCCATTAACGTAGGCATGAATAAAGACGATAATCCGAGTGTGCTAAAAATTGCTCCAAATTGGGCCGCGTCCCATTGTTTGGTTTCAAACCAATAATTAGCAACAGTAATTAACCAAGCTCCCCATACAAAAAACTGAAGGAAGCTCATTATGGTTAATCGAAATTTTATTGCTGTGCTAGCTTCGTTTATTGATTTCATCACGGAGTTTTGAGGCAAGTTCATAATCTTCATTTTCAATCGCCTCTGCCAACTGTGCATTCAGTTCTTCCAATGAAATTGCTTCCATTTCATTGATAACTTCATTTAATTCGTCGTCATCTTCCTCTTCAAAATCTAAATCCAAATCTTCTGTTCCTCCAACTTCTTCCAATATCGTAGAAAGAGTGAAAATAGGCGCATTGAATCGAACTCCAACCGCTATTGCATCAGAAGTACGTGAATCTATTTCAGTAATCGCATTTTCTTTTTCACAAATGATTTTAGAGTAAAAAACGCCTTCATGAAATTTGTAAATGAGTATTTCACGCACATTTACGCCATACGATTTACAAAATGTTTTGATTAAATCATGTGTCAATGGTCGATTGGGAACCATTTTTTCTAATTCTACAGCTATAGCTTGTGCTTCAAAACCACCGATAACAATTGGCAATTTTCTCTTTCCAGCAGATTCAACTAATGTTAAAACATACGAGCCAGACTGAGTCTGGCTGTATGCTATACCTGTAATGTCTAATTTAACTTTTTGCATGTAATTCCTTAAAATTCTCTTGAACTCTTAGTGTTGAGCTGCTTTGAATTTTTTAATTGCTTCATTTAACCTTGGTACTACTTCAAAAGCATCACCAACGATACCATAATCTGCTGCTTTAAAGAACGGCGCCTCAGGATCTGTGTTGATAACAACGATTACTTTTGAACCGTTAACTCCAGCTAAATGCTGAATTGCTCCTGAGATTCCAACTGCGATATATAAGTTTGGACGAATTGCAACACCTGTTTGACCAACGTGTTCGTGGTGAGGTCTCCAACCAATATCAGCAACTGGACGAGAACAAGCTGTTGCTGCTCCTAATAATTTTGCCATATCTTCAATCATTCCCCAGTTTTCAGGACCTTTCAATCCTCTTCCTGCTGAAACAACTAATTCTGCTTCTGGTAATGGAATTTCTCCTTCTGGTTTTTTAGTTGAAATAACTTTAATTGCTGCCGCGCCACCTTGTCCTGAAGTTTCTTCAACTGAACATGTAGCACCTGTTTTTTCAGGTTGAATGCTATTTGGCAACAAAGAAATGATTCTTGAAGCAGAGTTTACTTTTACCGCTCCCATTGCTTTTCCTGAGAAAACGTTCACTTTGATTGTTCCATCAGCTTCAGGTGTAGAAATTGCTCCTGCAACTAAACCTGCTTTTAATCTTACAGACAATCTTGGTGCTACTGCTTTTCCGATTAAATCATGTGAAAATACAACAGTAGTTGCACCAACTGTTTGAGCAACTGAAGCAATCAAACGCGTTAATTGTTGTGCATCTTCACCGTCAACACTTCTATCAACGATTACTTTCGAAGCACCGTATTCTCCAAGTGTAGAAAGTAAATCTGCATTTGCGCCACCGTTTGTAACAACAGTAACGTCTGCGCCTAATTTTTTACCATAAGTAACAGTTTCCAAAGCTGATTTGGAAAGACCGTTTGTTGAGTTAATATATACTAGTATCATGAAAATCTTTTTAAACGATTAAATTACTTTTGCTTCGTTGTGTAACAATTCTACCAATTCATCCATGTTTTCAGGATTAATCATTTTCACTGCTGATTTAGCATTTGGCATTGTGTACGAAACATAGCTTGTCAAATCTTCAACAGCAACTGGTGCAACAACCGTAAGTGGTTTTGTTCGTGCAGCCATGATTCCACGCATGTTTGGAATACGTTGCTCAGCCATTCCTTTAGCACAAGATACAACTGCAGGAGTAGCAACTTCAACTACTTGAACACCACCAGCAATTTCTCTTTCCAATGTTAAACTTGAACCGTTAACATCTAATTTCTCTGCTAATGAAATGAATGGTAAATCTAAAGCTTCAGCAATCATCCCACCAACTTGCGAACCGTTGTAGTTAATTGTTTCTTTACCTGTTAAAATTAAGTCAAAACCGTTTGATTTTGCATATTCAGCAATTTGAATTGCTGTAAAATAAGCATCCTTAGGATCTGCATCTATTCTCACTGCTTCATCCGCACCGATTGCAAGTGCTTTTCTAATTACAGCCTCATCAGCTGCTGCTCCAACGGTTACAATTGTTACTTGTCCACCACCTGCTTCTTTGATTTCCAAAGCGCGAACAAGTGCATACCACTCGTCATAAGGGTTAACAATGTATTGCACTCCATTTTCATCAAACTTCGTGTTTCCGTCTGTGAAAGCAACTTTAGAAGTTGTGTCTGGAGACTTACTGATACAAACCAAAATTTTCATTCTCTTTCGTTTTTAGTGGTGCAAATTTAAGTAAATAAATGTTTAATAATTGATTCTAAAACATTGACTTGAAATTTTATTATCAATCCGAAATCTTTAACATTAAAACCAAGCAATTGTTTTTCAAAAAACACTTTCGTTATTGAATCAAGTGCTTAAAAATTGCTGTTTATAGCTTGCTAAGAAGTCTATAATTCATTGACAGAAATGCTTGTTTTTATAAGTGTTTTGTATTCAAAGCAGAAGAATGTAATTTCGGGATAATCGTTTTTAAAAAGAAACTTGAAAACAAAACTTCATCTAACTTTAAAAACTACCACAAAATTTTGAGTTATAATAACTCCAAAATATTCAATGTGGAATTCAGCATTCACACTTAGATAAATTTAGTGTAAATCCTCAGTGCGAGAAATTCAGCATTCAAAATTATCTAACCTTGCGGGGAACGATTCTCTTTTAACGTTGAGAAAAAGATAATTCCATATCCGATTGTCAGCATTAAATGGAACGGAACCATTCCAAAATCACCATAAATTGCTCTGTTGACAGCAGTGAAACCAAATACAAGCATTAAAATCCCTTCAGCGATATTGATAATTGAAAGGCTTTTTTTGTCGTATTTATTTCCTTTGAATTCATCTTTCTTAGAAACGTTGAATTTTGGTGTGCGAACAAATGAACTTTTAATTCCTAAATATCCTTCGATTACTGCCACCGCATTGCTCAAAGATAAAGCCATTGAAACGGTTAGGAATTGGAAAAAACGTCCAACAAAACGAATGAAATTAACGAAGCCACTTCCGTTTTTGTCGCGGTAAGAATTCCAATAATAGAAAGCTAAAAATACGGTACTTGAGATAAAAAATGCACCAAACTGAATTACTAAATTCAAGTCGGAGAATGAATCTTTGATATGAAGTACAAACAAACTTAATATTGAAAGAATTAAAATGAACACAAAAACTGATGAATTGAACAAATGTGCCAAACCGTGAACGCGGTCACTGAATTTGATTCCTTTTGTTGTTAAAATTCGTTTCCACATTTTAATGAAAACTTCTGCTCCACCCTTCATCCAACGGTGTTGTTGGCTTTTCAAAGCAGACATTGTAATCGGTAATTCAGCTGGTGCTTCCACATCTTCTAAATAAGTGAATTTCCAACCTTTCATCTGAGCACGGTAGCTCAAATCTAAATCTTCAGTAATCGTATCGTGTTCCCAACCTCCTGCGTCTTCGATACAGGTTTTGCGCCAAATTCCAGCAGTGCCATTGAAGTTGATGTAATGTCCATTTGCTGTTCTTCCACCTTGTTCGATTGCAAAGTGACCATTCAAACCAAAAGCTTGTAATTCAGTTAGTAAGGAATAGCTTTTATTCAAATGTCCCCAACGCGTTTGAACCACACCAATACCTTCTTTGAAATAAGGCATTGTTCTCTTTAAGAAATCTTTATCTGGAACGAAATCGGCGTCGAAAATGGCAATAAATTCACCTTCCACACGATCCATAGCTTTGTCTAATGCGCCGGCTTTATAGCCAGTTCGGTCTGTTCGGTGAATGTGTTGAATGTTGATTCCTCTTGCGGCAACTTCGGCAACTTTTGCAGCAATGATGTCTTTCGTTTCATCCGTTGAGTCGTCTAATACTTGAATTTGAAAACGATCTCTCGGATAATCAAACTCAGCAATTGTTTCGATGATACGTTCAGCAACGTACATTTCGTTGAACATCGGCAATTGAACAGTAACGGAAGGTGTTGTTTTTGGGTCGTAAACAGGTTTTGGTTCTAATTTTTTCTTTTTGCGACTGCGAACGTAAGCCACAGCTAAAGTCATTTGCACACAACTGTAGTAGAAAATTAAAAGCAAACAAATTCCGTATAAACCAAGAATGATTTTCGCAGTTACGTGCGACCAAAAATGTTCTTGGACGTATTTTTTTCCAGATTTTAAAGTAACAGTTCGGTCTCCCCAATTGAACATCCAAGAAACTTTCAAATTCACAAAAAATGGTTGCCCAAAAGTGAAATGTTCTAGGTGATCTTGGTTAGTTTCAAACGGAAAAGTTTCTGGTCGATAATCTCTATCAACGATGTTCAATTCACATTTACCGATTGGAATATTTTTGAAAACAAATCTTCCGTTTTCGTCAGTTCTTGCTTTGAAAACTTTACCTGTTTTTAAAGATTTCAAGGTAACATCTACCTTTTCGGCGTCTCGTTTGGTTTTATAATCATCCAAATAACCTTCCACAATTTTGGAAACTTGTGCATTTGATACTCCAAAAACAAATATAAATAAAGCTAAAAATACGTTCTTCATACAGGGAAATTCAATTCTAATTTTAAGAAACAAAAAGCAAATATAGATTTAATCTTTCATTAACGTCATTTCATCGACTAAGTGTTTTGCTCCTGAATAAATATCCATTACCCACATAACGTAGCGAATATCCACAACAACGTTTCTGCATCTTGCAGGATCAAACATATAATCACTCATTGTTGACTCCCAAGTTCGGTCAAAATTTAATCCCATCAAATAACCATTCGCATCAATTACTGGCGAACCAGAATTCCCTCCTGTCGTATGATTTGAACCTGTAAAACAAACCCATAACTCACCATCTTGCGCATAGTTTCCATAATTTTTTGCAGCGTGTAATTCCAACATTCGTGGCAACAATTCAAAATCCGGGTTTCCAGTATTGTATTTTGCAACAATTCCATTTAAAGTTGTATGTTCGGTGTACATCATTCCATCTGTTGGAGAAGAACCTTCCAATTGACCGTAAGTAATTCTTAACGTTGAATTGGCATCTGGCCAGTGTTTCGCATCGGGGAACATTACAAATTTTCCTTCCACATACACTTGCAAAAGCGCTGTCATTTCGTTTTGATAGATTTGATAACCCGGAATGATATTGTTTCTAAAGTCATTAATATGCTTTGTGTAATGAGCAAAACCAAGGTCAGCTGTTAGAATTTTCAAGCTTTTTTCGTTGAATTTCGACAGAAAAGCAAGGTATCGTTCTTTGTTTGTAAAAATCGATTTTGAATAAATTTTCATTGCCAAAAACTTAGCAAATTGCTCAGCTGGCTCTTTGGTAGCGATGTTCAACTGTTCATAATATTCAGCTGTTTGAAGCGAAAATATTTTCTCATCCACTTTAGCATCGTAATTTTTAAAAAATCCTTCAGCACTTGTTTTTAATTTGTCAATGACTGATTTTAACTCGCCTTTTTCTTTGTATTTTGAATAATTCTGAACCAAGTCATTTAGCGAACGAGCCAATTTAAAATATTCAGGTCCGACAGAAAGGTATTCTACTCCCATCGCATATTTGAATTCTAAATCAGATTTAGCTGCAACTAATTCATTCATTTTATTCACAACTTCAACGTATTTCTTCCATTCTTCTTTGGAATTGGCAGCTTGCACATATTTTTTTTCTTGCTCGATTTTGATAGAAACGGCATCCAATTGTTTCAAGCCGTCAATTTGACCGATCCATTTTTTCCAAGCATTGGCAATACTTGCTTGCTTTGCTGAATATTGAATGCGAATTAAATCCGAACTTTTCATTCCTTCGTTGATAGCGCTGAGTGACAAATCGCGCATTTTGATGCGAGCAGGTCGTTCTTTTTCAACTATGAATTTCAAATAAGAAGAAACGACGTGTTGCTCCGTTTGTCCAGGGAAACCATAAACCATTGTGAAATCGCCCACTTTTCTGTTTTTGAATGAAATCGGCAAATAATGCAAAGGCTCGTAGGGAACATTGTCTTTGGAATAAGCTGCCGGTTTGTTGTCTTTTCCAGCGTACACTCTAAAAACCGAGAAATCTCCTGTGTGTCTTGGCCAAACCCAATTGTCTGTGTCTCCACCGAATTTTCCAATAGAATTGGGAGGAGTTCCCACAAAACGCACGTCTAAAAACGTTTCTTTTACCATCATATAGTAATCGTTTCCATAATTGAACGGCTTTATTTCCGCTTCATAATGCGTTCCGACAACAGCAGCAGCACACAATTTTTTAATATTTGCTTGAATTGTAGCTTGATCATTTTTGGAACTTGCACCAGCTAAAACGGTTTGTGTTACATCTTCAATTCTAACGATGCGCACAGCAGTCAACCCAGCATTTGGCAATTCTTCCTCTTTTGTTTTTGCCCAAAAACCATTTTTTAAATAATCTTTTTCCAATGAAGAATGCGACTGAATTTGTGAGTAACCACAATGGTGATTAGTTAAAAGTAAACCTTGTTTGGAAACCAATTCAGCCGTACAGCCACCACCAAATTGCAGAATAGCATCTTTTAAACTCGTTGAATTAACACTGTAAATATCAGCAGCCGAAAGTTTCATCCCTTTTGCTTGCATATCCGATTGAAAAGCCGCAATTAATGATGGAATAAGCATCCCTTCCTCCGCGCGAACGAAAAAAGAGCTAAAAAAGTAAAGCGCAAAAAAGGACGCCAAAAAACGATTTCTCATATTTTATGAATTTATGACGAAGATAGTTTTTTTATTGAAAAGGCTAGCTTTTGTAGGAACAACTGAAATGAATGTTAGAGTTTTTTAATGTTGGTTGATTGAGTTTTGAATTATTAATATTTTACTTTTGATTAATGGTTAATATATTAGCTATTTTGAATAAATAATTGTATTTTTGGCTAATATATTATCTATTATGCTTTCTTTTTCGATTGAAAAAACTCCTTATCACATTCGACATGAATTGGCTCAAAAAATTAAAGTTTTGCGAAAGCAAAAGAAATTTTCCCAAATGGAATTAGCGCAGCGATCGAATGTTTCACTTGGAAGTTACAAGCGTTTTGAAAAAAGTGGACAAATTTCTTTAGAGGCATTGTTGCGCATTGCATTTGTACTTGAGAGGTTAGATGAGTTTGACAAATTATTTATTCCAGATAATCGAATAGAAATCGAAAAATTATTTAAAAATGGGAAGTGAGAATTTCAAGTCAGTACAACGAATCAAAGTGTCTTTGAATTTTGGAACATCTTCCATCGAAGTAGGTTCTCTTGTGGAACAAAATCAAACTATTTTTTTTCAGTACGACCGTGAATTCTTAAAGCAAAAACTAGAGATTTCCCCTTTCAAATTCAAGATGACCGAGGAAATTATTAAATGTCCAAAAGATCCTTTCGATGGATTACCTGGAGTTTTTAATGACTCTATTCCTGATGGTTGGGGAAGACTTTTGATTGACCGAAAACTCATTGAAAAAGGAATAAGTCCAAGTGAAATTAGTTTGTTAGATCGGCTTTCTTTAGTTGGGAAAAACGGACAAGGAGCTTTGGTTTATGAGCCATATACGGATGAAATTGAGGGAATGAATTCACTTTTCGATTTAGACGAAATAGCCAACAAAACAAAAGAAATTTTAAAAAACGGGAATTCTGATTATCTTGAAAATTTATATCATTTGGGTGGAAATTCTGTGGGAGCTCGTCCGAAAATTTTGGTAAATTATTCTGAAAAAAAGGATTTATTTGGATTGCTACCAACTGCTGATTTTGAACCTTGGATAGTGAAATTTTCAGCCTTGAATGATTTAGAACATAGTGCTAAAATTGAATTTGCATTTTATTTAATCGCAAAAGATTGTGGCATAGAAATGAATACATCTAAACTGTTCTTCAGTGAAAAAGGTCGCTGCTTTTTTGGCACAAAACGCTTCGATAGAATGCAAAACAAACGTTTACATTTTCATTCCGCTTGTGGTTTGTTACACGATAATTTCCGTTACAGTACCTTGGACTACGGGCACATAATGGATGCCGCTAATAAACTCGAAAATAATATGCTTGCATGTGAAAAAGTATTTAAACTAGCAGCTTTTAATGTCTTTGGTTGCAACATGGACGATCATAGTAAAAACATTGGCTTCTTGATGGATGATACTGGGAAATGGAATTTTGCACCTGCTTACGATTTGACTTTTTCCCCTGCTCGTGGAAATTTTCAAAGTTTATCAGTGGGTAGTAAATATCAAGATGTAGGAACCAAAGAATTGTTGAAATTAGCCAGCGTTTTTGATATTAAACATGCACTTAAAATTATTGATGAGGTAAAAGAAAGTTTTTCAAAGTGGAATCAACTCTCAAGTGAATTGGCAATCAATAAAAAAGAAAGTACGCTGGTTGAAAAAGCAATTGAAAGGAAGTTAAAAATGTAACTGATTTTCGTTAAAAACCGCTTTGACAAAAGATCTTCTGTTTTTTCAAAATTCAGGTTTATTCCAATCGCTCCAAAATAAACGCCAACATGGTTTCGTCTAATTTTGAAAATGCAAACCACCTTTTACCTAAATCTTTCAATGATGCCCCAATGTGATACAACTCTTTTCGGTCAATGATAAGAAAGCGGTCGTGGCTATCTCGAAGTTCTCTGATTTGAATGGGTGGATATTGGCTGTTGTGCCTTTCCAAATCCAACTGTAAAACCCGTGAAATTGATTTGGTATAAATGATTGCTTCTACGTTTTCGGCACGTTTACTGAGGTGCGTCAACACTGATTCATCGATGTAATTATCGATGAGAGTGATTTCTTTATTAGCTGAACGGATAATTTTTGACATCAATTCGTAAGCGTCAAAGATTTGACCGTCGAAGAATACGCCTTGGGTTGGAAGTTCGTTGCTTTTGAGTTGTATTGAAATTTTACTTACTTCTTTTGTTAGATTTTCTAAATTGTTTTCAATTCGATTGACTCGTTGATTTATTGCATATCCTTTGAATAAAAATTCTCGTAAAACAGATGTTGCCCAAATTCGAAATTGAGTACCTTGTTTCGATTTTACTCGATAACCTACTGAAATTATGACGTCTAGGTTATAAAACTTTGTTTTGTAAAGTTTACCGTCAAGCGCAGTAGTCAAGGATTCCTTGACTACTGAATCAGAAGATAATTCTCCTTCATTAAAACAGTTGTTAATGTGTAAACTGATATTTTGTTTTGACTGCTTGAAAAGTACAGCCATTTGTGCTTGACTCAACCAAACAGTATCGTTTTCAACACGAACCTCAATGTGTTCAGCCGCTTCATTTGGGCGGTATAAAATGATTTCATTCTTCATAGTTTACTTGAAGTTAGGAAAAATTATCCTTTCGAGTCGAATGATTTTCAAGAAATATTGGTAGAAAAGTGCCCATTTCGGTGTTTTTTTGATTCAGTTGTAATCCAATCGCTCCAAAATAAACGCCAACATGGTTTCGTCTAATTTCGAAAATGCTAACCACCTTTTACCCAAATCTTTCAACGATGCACCGATATGATACAATTCTTTTCGGTCAATGATAAGAAAACGGTCGTGGCTATCTCGAAGTTCTTTGATTTGAATGGGTGGGTATTGATTGTTGTGTCTTTCCAAATCTAATTGTAAAACCCTTGAAATAGATTTGGTATAAATGATTGCTTCTACGTTTTCGGCACGTTTACTGAGATGCGTTAACACCGATTCATCAATGTAATTGTCGATGAGAATGATTTCTTTTTTAGCTGAACGAATAATTTTTGACATCAATTCGTAAGCGTCAAAGATTTGACCGTCGAAGAATACGCCTTGGGTTGGAATAAGTTTAGAATTAATCTGTAAATCTATTTAGTCAACTTTGCTTTTAATATTTTCCAGATTATCTTCCAAACGATTCATTCTGTTGTTGATGGAATAACCTTTAAGCAAGTAATCTTTCAAAACGCTATTTGCCCAAATCCGGAATTGTGTGCCTCTTTTTGAATTGACTCGATATCCAATAGATAATATCACATCGAGGTTGTAGTATTTAATCTTTTTGCTTTGAGTTTTCCCAAAAATAGCTCCATGTTGAGTGGTATGTGCAAAAAATGCACATACCACATTTTCATCTAGTTCTTGATTCTGAAAAATATTTTTCAAATGTTTCGAAATTACAGTTCTGTCTCTATTAAATAAAAGAGAAATCTGTTCTTGTGTTAGCCAAAAGGTTTCATTATCTTCATCAACGCGAACTTCAATGTGTTCAGCCGCTTCATTTGGGCGGTATAAAATGATTTCATTCTTCATAGTTTACTTGAAGTTAGGAAAAATTATCTTTTCGAGTCGAATGATTTTCAAGAAATATTGGTAGAAAAGTGCCTATTTCGGTGTTTTTTTGATTCAGTTGTAATCCAATCGCTCCAAAATAAACGCCAACATGGTTTCGTCTAATTTCGAAAACGCGAACCATTTCTTTCCCAAATCTTTCAACGATGCACCAATATGATACAATTCTTTTCGGTCAATGATAAGAAAGCGGTCGTGGCTATCACGAAGTTCTTTGATTTGAACGGGTGGATATTGGCTGTTGTGCCTTTCCAAGTCCATCTGTAAAACCCGTGAAATTGATTTGGTATAAATGATTGCTTCTACGTTTTCGGCACGTTTACTGAGGTGCGTCAACACTGTTTCGTCGATGTAATTGTCGATGAGAATGATTTCTTTTTTAGCTGAACGAATAATTTTTGACATCAATTCGTAAGCGTCATAAATCTGTCCATCAAAGAAAACTCCTTGTGTTGGAAGCTCGTTGCTTTTAAGTTGCAATGAAATTTTACTTACTTCTTTTGTAAGATTTTCTAGATTGTTTTCAATGCGATTGACTCGTTGATTTATTGCATACCCTTTAAGTAAATAATCTCGTAAAACAGATGTTGCCCAAATTCGAAATTGTGTGCCTTGTTTGGAATTAACTCTGTATCCTACTGAAATTATTGCATCAAGGTTATAGTATTCAATTGTACGTTTTACTGCCCTACCAGATTCCTTTTGAACAGTTGCATTTTTTGCAACAGTTGCTTTTTCTATCAGCTCACCCTCTCGATAAATATTGCGTAAATGTCTTGAAATAACTGACTTATCTCTATCGAAAAGTAAAGCTATTTGATTTAACGAAAGCCATACTGTCTCGTTTTCAACGCGAACTTCAATGTGTTCAGCCGCTTCATTTGGGCGGTATAAAATGATTTCATTCTTCATAGTTTACTTGAAGTTAGAAAAAATTATCTTTTCGTGAATAATGATTTTCAAGAAATATTGGTTGAAAAATGCTTTCTTCATTGTTTTTTTCGATTCAGTTTTAATCCAATCGCTCTAAAATAAACGCCAACATTGTTTCGTCTAATTTTGAAAATGCGAACCATGGTACGACAAGCCAGCACAAGCTTCTTACCTAAATCTTTTAATGATGCACCAATGTGGTACAATTCTTTTTGGACGGTGATAAGAAAGTGGTCATAGTTCTCTTTCAGTTCATGAATACTGATTGGAGGGTATTGACTGTTTGGATTTCAATCGATTTAAGACGTGTTATATAGTTTTTACGATTATTAATTACACGCGGAATCCCACTAAAAAACTCACATTCCGCGGATAATAAAATTAATAAACAACAAAATCATTTGGTATTGTTAGCCGCTATTATTTTCGTTACTTGAATGGTTAATAAACTAATATGTAATGATTTAAAGACCGAATGACTTACATTTAGAATACAAAAACTTAAAGTTAATTTGATTGCAAATAACTTGGACTACTCAACCCGAATTGAATGCTGAATCGCGTGCTTAGAACCGTATGAGTCAGTTAATTCATAACGATGAATAATCGATGATCCATTCGGAAGGTTGGGCACTTGATAGTCTATTTCACGAAGCCATCCAACTTGGTAGTAGAAGAAATCGGAAGGTCCATAGTTTGCAATTTCTGTTTCTGCTCCAAAACCAACTTTCTCAAAAACTTTCATAGAAGAAATGGTTTGATTAACTGTCATCGGAGAAAAGTAAGGACGAATGGTAACGGTTTGTCCTGGTTGTAAAGTATCGCTAGCATTGTAGTCATAAAAACGAAATTGGAAAGGATAGTTTACGGGTTGAATTTCGTAGGTGATGTGTGTAGTTTTTTTCGACCCGTCAAAACCAACTGCTTCTAATTCTAAAGTTACAAAATGAATAACTCCTGCCATATTTTCGTAGTCAATTTGGTAATCAATTGAATCAATTAAATATGCTGTACCACCAATAGTTTGGGAAGGCGTGTAATTATATTCAAGTGCTTTTGTGTTATCGTGAAATATTCGAAAATGGATAACCTCAACGTTTTTTATTGGCTTTACTAATGCACGATAATGAATACTTAAATCAGACGCAACATAAACAGTATCAACAGGTATTTCTGTGTCTGTGTACTTTTCAAGGAACGAGACAGTAAAATCGGATTCTCCTGTATTATTATGTTTCTTACAAGACGATAATGATAAAACGATAAAGGAAAGGCTTACGAACAATAGTATTTTATTTTTCATCATTTTAGGCATAGTTTAATTGGTTATTTAATTTCGATAATGTCAACAGGGCTAGTGAAAACACCATTATTCGCATGAAAAACTTCACATGCTGCCCAAAGCGAAGTGTTGTCTGAGTATATTCCACGCAAGGTTATGTTAGCAAAGTCAACTTTTTTTAGTAGCGAAAATGCATTTCCGTTTAACTGATAAATCGAACGTGGGTCATCTATCAATCCTGTAGAATTGTCGTAACCGATAGTGATAAGTTTGTTTTTGTACACACAGAAATCAACTTTTGTTGTAGTGGTAAACGGTGTTGAAGTATTATTTGGATAGGGTACATCTGAAGCAATTAATTGCAACGAAGCTCCATTGAACTGAAACACTGCGATGGTATTATTGTCTCTATAAACAACAACAAAAGGCTGGTCACCGTTACGAATTATCCTTATTGGGTAAGGCTCAAAAAAATTAACAACTAATTTCCGTACTTGTGTTAAAGGAACGCTACCTAATTCAACCCAACCGGAGCCGTTATTTCCAAGAAAATTAATATTTCCATCTACTTGGTCGCCTTGTTGAGCATCGGTATAGGCTATATATTTGTTATTGTTTTCTGAAACATAGTAGTCAAAAGCCTGAACTTTGGGTTTTAATTCAACGATAGGTTCATTCTGCCAACCTCCTACTCCAAAGGTGTAATATTTCACATTGGGTAATTCATATCCTGAGTACAATGATTGCGCACCAACACCCGTAACGATTTGATTACATTCAGCCATTTTAATTGGATAATCAACGTATTCATTTATTGAATTTAATCCGGATGAACTACAGAAGCTATGATACCAAGTTGGATATGCAGAGGAAGATTGTCTGTAACGGTAAGAGGTAAAAAGATTACCTTGTCCGTCAAATTCATGATTTAAAACTCTTCTATAATCTGAGCTAGTTTTCGGGTCGCCACATGCTTCATAATTAGACTTTATGAACTTTTTATTCTCAAGCGTTCCTTTGTAAATATGAATGCTTCCATAAAATGTTTGTTCAATTTGCCAAGAAGCATAAATCGTATTATTAACTTTTCGGATATCAAGTGGCGTAATAAAATAACCATTTGGTACATCAGGGAGATAGGTGTCAAATCTACCTAGGAAACCATAGCCAGCTGCTTCATAACCTTTAATTACTTCATCAATGGATTCAGTATTGTTTTCATTTTGATTCTTCTTGCACGATTCAAGTAAAAGTGAACATGCTAAAACTGCAAGAAAAGCAATTCTAGGGAAAATCTTATTTATTGTTACCCTCATAAATATTAAAATATAATGGACTGCCTTTAAAGCGTATTATCTTTGATAACAAATTTATGAAATTCTTCAAAAACGGGATTAAAATCGTAAAATATTTATAATCAGTTTGTAAAGATCAAGAATTAAGTGCTTCTCCTTAATTGTCTAGAATCATTGTTGTTTTACTTTTGATTGTTTTAATATTGTGTGTAACGCTTAAAAAAAGAGTTGATTTCAAAAGTTAGTTTATTTGCGACTCTAGATCATTGAGTTTTTATTGATTCATTTTGCGTTAATACAATTGTGGCAATTACATTATGTAGCTATTAGAAGTTCGCGATTTCGAAGCACTTCACTGTCAACCAAGCACAAACTTTGATAGATGCACAAAGCTTGATTTAACCACTGAACCGCCACTTTTGGGTAGGTGTTGCAAGCAGCCGTTTTTATTGTTCTTTCGTGTCAAAAATATAGTTGTTTGTTGATGTTCATTTGTATTCCAAGATGATTCGGAAACATTGGTAATATTTTTTCAAGTGTCGCTTCATTATAAGTAAAAATGTTCGTTACGTAATAAATTGGAATTTTCTCTTGAACCAAAACCTCTGAACATTTAATTCTTTTTCCGTCTGGATGGTTTGTCCAATAATTGTCTTTGATAACAGTCCAATTGAGTTTATTAAAGTCCTCGATGTTTTTATAAAAATTTGTTGTCCGAACTGCTGCATTTCCATCTGAAAAAGCAACGTTCTCTGTTAATAGAATTTGTGGTGTAATTTTTAGTAAAATCAAGTTTTCTCTTTGTCCGTTTGCACACAAATAATACAACATTGGGTTTTTAGGATTAATGTAAAGTGGTGCAAATTCGTGTATATTCCCGCCTAAAGTAGGTTCAATTCTGTTTCTTCGTTCATTTACTTGTTGTATTGAAATATCCACGTTTACAACCCCCTTTGAATGTGCGATGTTATGCGATAAGATGCCTAATTCTAAAATACTTTTAATGTTGTTAAGGTGTGCAGTATAGAAAAGTCCACCAAAAGGAATTTTACTTAAATACTGTTCGTTTAATTGTTTTCTTTTCGCGATTATTTCACGATTTTCATTTGAAGTTAAAAATTTTTCAACTTCATTTTTTATGTTATTTAAAATCGTTTGATATTTTAAAATTTGCTCCGAATTTAATGTAATAAAGAAGTTGTCAATTTTAGAAAACAAATGCTTATAGAATTTTATTACCCTCGATACTAAATTTTTGTAAAGATTATCAAGCCACAGTATAACATCTGATTTTAAAATTAAGGTCAAATGAAAATAAGAATTCCCTTTGTCCATTGTACCTGGATTTCTTAGATAAAGTGACTTGTATATTTTGTCAATTTTGAAGTTTACGTGTGGCAATATTTTTTCTTGTGAAAATATTTTGTTGTAGACTAAAGTCAAGTCGTCAATTTTTTTAAAATTGTTATTTGTGCTTATATCCAATAGAAAGCCTTCAACCTTTGAAAGATTTAAATATAAATAATCTAAAATGTTGAGATAAACATTCTGATTGTAACTTTCAAGAAATTGGATTGAATTACTCAAAATAGATAATTTTTAAACTACGATTTGGCATTTCAAGAGTAAATTGTTCAACTTCATCAAATTCGTCAAGTTTTATTGTAAAAAGATAGTCAGGGTCGTAACCTTTGTATTTGAGTATGTTTTCGTTGCTAGAAATTAAATGTGATTTTTTTGGCGAAAGCGATGGTTCTATACTTAGAACTAGCTCTTGATTGTCGTCTATAAAGTTCAAATTGATAGTTCTTTCTACTTCACTTTCTGATACCAATACTCCATTTTCATAACGTTTATGTTTCGTTGAATAAAAAATAGCAGCTTCAGTTTCTGTGTCGTCTATTTGAACTCCATGATTTTTCTGAAAATAATCTCTCAAAAAATCCCACATACCTTCCCAAGCTACATTCTGTTGAACACCGATTGTCGCAATCATAGCGTCTTGCTCCGTATATTGTCCCGGAAAAAGCTCCATTGCAGCTTCCGTGAAAGCTGATGTAATTGGAATAAAGTTTTGAGTTGAGTTTAATGCTCCTAAAAACATTTCCTCGATAGTTTTTCCTTGACGTATTTCTTCTTTCTGGTTCTTTAGAATGAAAAGACACGTATTGTTAATCACTTCTGCTTCTAAATCTGCAAAAGTTATATTCCCTCTTCTTTGTTGAAGATTTGAAATTGATTGTATTAAATGTTGTTTTGCTTGGCTTTTGTTCATAGGTCAGAAAAGATTTAATTGAATGTTTAAAGTGTCTGAACGCATTGCATAATTAAAGCATTTTTCAAGCGTTGTTTCCCCAATGCCTTTACAACTTGCAATTTGTCCCATATTTCTAATTTCTGTTGAATTTAAAATTTCTATTAACTGAACAATTTTATTTTCTTTAAGTCCTGTTAATTTTTTAATTGTGGTTATGTCTATTGAAAGAAAAGCAGTTTTGAAATTTTCGTAAATGTCGTCAGGTGCTTGTGGGTCAAATTGGTAAACTTCAAAGGGGATGTCAATGTCTTTGAGGTATTTTTCAATTAGTCCAAGAGATTGTTCTTTAGATAAACCACCATTATGTGCACCAAGTAAAGGAAATGCGATTGAGGTTATTCCTTTTGCTTTATAAGTTTCAAGGAACTTTTTTAGCCCTTTTTCTAAATACTCTGGTTTTGTTTCGTATTTCCAATGAAACTTTGTTGGGAAGTTTAAAATCCATTTTTGGTGCGTCTTATATAAATATAGTTTCCCGATGTCCAATTGTTTTTTGTCGCACATTTCTTTGTAACGAACGAACATATCAGGATAACGGTATTTACATTCTAATGCAAGTCCTGCTCCCATAATACCAAAGCAGTTCACAGTATTAACTATGGTCTGCATTTCTGTCCTAAATATGTTACCTGTTATTACTTTCATTTTACTCTTATTCAATGTCTGCGTTTTAAAATGGATGCTGACGGACAGATAGGCGAAAGTTTATCGCGCCTATATCTCTCCTCAAATATACCCAAAAATTATAGAACTCATCCCCACCAAACTGCGCTCAACAATAAAGAAAGACAAATAATTTTCTAAACAAGTCTATTCGTTATCTTTGCGCTCTTAAAATTGCCAATGAGAATTTTTGAAGGTTTAGCGCACGTTGCTCAAATAAAAAATCCAGTGATTACCATTGGAACATTTGACGGTGTGCATTTGGGTCATCAAAAGATTATTCAACGAGTGGTTCTTGAAGCTAAAAAAATCGAAGGCGAAAGTGTTTTATTGACCTTTTATCCGCATCCTCGAATGGTTTTGTTTCCAGAAAGTCACGGATTGCAATTACTTCAAACTCAAACTGAAAAATTGGAAACGCTCTCCGAAAATGGACTTCAAAATGTGATTATTTTGCCCTTTTCAAAAGAGTTTTCTCAAATGACAGCACTCGATTTTGTGCGCGAAGTGTTGATAAATGCCATCGGTGCAAAAAAAATTATCATTGGCTACGATCATCAGTTTGGAAACGACCGCAAAGGAAATATTGACTTTTTAAGAGGACTTGCTGCCGAATATCAGTTCGAAGTAATCGAAATTCCTGCTGAGGAAATTAATGAAGTCAACGTGAGTTCTACCAAAATTCGCAGCGCTTTGTTAGCTGGAGATGTTGCTATTGCCAATAAATATTTAGGAAAACCCTTTGAATTGAATGGAACGATTGTTAAAGGAGCTCAAATTGGTCGCACAATTGGCTTTCCGACGGCGAACCTAGCTCTTCAAGACACTACTAAATTAATTCCCGCAAATGGTGTATATGCCGTGACGATTTATCTTCAAAATGATGCAATTGCCCACTACGGAATGATGAATATTGGAGTGCGTCCAACGGTTTCAGTAGAACAAAAACAAACCATCGAAGTGCATGTTTTTGATTTTGAGGGAGATTTGTACACAACTAGCATGAAAGTTGTAATGCATCAACGCATTCGTGCAGAACAAAATTTTAGTAACTTAGCTTCTCTCAAAACCCAGTTAATTAAGGATGAAACTGCTATTCGCACTTATTTCAATCAGTTTTCTAAACACTAGTTTCTGTCAAAAAAACACGGAAACCATCTATAAATGGAGCGAAGTGCAAACTGCCAATCCGGACACAATTTATAATTTATCGTTATCTAAGCTTAAATTGTCGAGTCTTCCAACCGAATTGTGGCGCTTTAAAAACCTCAAAAAATTGTACTTAGATAAAAACAAACTCAGTGCGTTGCCAGATAGTTTTGATGTTTTTGAAAATTTGGAAGTGCTGAGCCTCGACCACAATCAGTTTGAATTAATTCCGTTGCCAATTACACGTTTGACAAATCTTAAAATTTTAATTGCATCCAATAATCGCTTGACTTTTTTGCCAGATAATATCAGCAACGCGAAGAATATTGAGAAGCTGGATTTTTACAACAATGAAATTACCAACTTCGGAAACGGAATTTATGAACTGAAAGCTTTAACTCATTTAGATATAAGCGGAACAATGTACGGTACCATTTTTCAAAAGAACTTGGAGACGAAATTGAAGACCGTAAAAATCGTAATGGATCCTCCTTGCAAATGCTTGGATTGAGTTTTAAACGAATCTTTGCTGAAAACATATTTGCTTCCTAAAAAGCTGTAAATTCATTAATCTTAAATTTGAACGATTATAAAACTATGAGAATACTACTATCCTTTTGGGTTCTTGTCCTTTTAATTCCTGCAAAAAATTTTGCACAAAACCTCATCAACAACGGCACGTTTGAGTACGGTGGTTCTGGTGTTGGTTTCGTTGTGGATGGACAAGGCTACAATTTACTAACACCACCTTACACAGGTACAACATCAGCAGGAAATTATGCTTTTGTAACTAATCCTCAAACGATTAACACACAGTTTTTTGTCAATTCTGGTGACCACACCACAGGAACAGGAAAAATGTTGGCGGTCGATGGAAACTCAACCGGAGGACAACAACGCTTGTGGAAAGCCGGAGATAATGGCGGTGGAATTTGTAATCTAAACGTTGGTCAAACCTATGAGTTTAGTTATTGGATTCGTACAATTTCAGCCTCAATTACGAACCAAAATCAACTTTCAAACATCGGTGTTTCATTTAACAACGCTAGCAATATTTCACTTGTTTTTGGACAAGCGCTTGCTCCGCTACCAAATTTTGGATGGCAACAAGTTCGCTACACCTTTACACCTACAAATGCCTGTGTTAACATCGAAATTTATAACAACAACACGGAATTTACAGGAAATGACTTTGCCTTAGATGACATTGCTTTAACGCCACCACCTTCACCTTTGTCCTTCACTTATTCGGTAACAAACCCAAATTGCAGCGACCCAAATTCTGGATTTATTGCACTTTACCCAACAGGTGGAATTGCACCTTACACTTTTAGAGTAGAAGGAACAGACACAGTAACCAATTCAACTGGAATTTTTACTGATCTTGGAGCTGGAACATATCTCATAGGTTTAGAAGACGCAACAGGAGATAGAGATTCTATTTTTAATGTCGTGCTTGGAACAAATTCTGTTTTAACAATTACGCCTGGTGATACTTCAATTTGTCCAAATTCAAATTTAACCTTTACAGCAAGCGGCAGTAGCTCAGGTTATTCGTGGAGCTCTACGCCAAACGATCCCGAACTCACAGTAACGAATCAAGCAAGTATTTCTGTTTCACCTAATTCAGCAATCACTTACACTGTTTCCTCCAATATTACAGATGTCAATTTGGTATTTAACGGTGATTTTGAGTTGGGAAATATTGGTTTTCAATCAGACTATTTTTACTACAATCCAACAAATCCAACAGGAGCACAAAGAGCTTATGGAATCGTAACAAATTCAAGTAATTGGTTTCCGACTTTTGGAAACTGTATCGACCATACAATAGGCGATGGAACAGGGAAATTTATGGCGCTAGATGGTTCGACTTACAATCAAGGAAACGATAAATTTTGGTGTCAAAAAATTGCAGTTGAACCAAATAAGGACTACACATTTTCTTACCGACTTCAAACAATTTCTGCTGGAAATGAAGCTGTGATTTTAACTAAAGTAAATGATGTTTCAATCGGTGCTTACACTGCTTTTCCACAAGTTTGTACTTGGAGTGAAGTTACCCACAACTGGAATTCTGGAATCAATACAATTGCAGAATTTTGTTTAATCGACCAACAATTTACAGCTGGTGGTAATGATTTTTCAATTGACGACATCAAACTTATTGCAGACCAAGCGTGTACGCAATCTGTTGATGTGACTATGAAAACAGTAAATCCAGATTTAGGACAAACGTATCCAGAGAATATTTGCTTAAACGAAGGAATTGTTTTACCAACGTTGAATCCAAATTTTGTGAGTGGTGGAATCTATAACATTGTTGGTCAAGGCTTGAATATCAACAATTTGACTGGAGCAGTTAATCCAACTGGATCTACACCAGGAACTTACAACATCACATATACAGCGCAAGTTTGTGGAGTAAGCGTAACCGACACAACACCAATCATCATTCGCCCATTGCCAGGATTATTGGAATTAACGGGAGGAGATTTTTACTGTGAAGGTTTTCAATTCAACCCATTGACTTTGTATGTTGAAGGAACACCAAACTTCACGATTTACTACAATTTAGACGGAGTGCCACAAGTTGTGAGCAATCAATCATCCGTTCCAATTTCAATCGGAAATGCTTTTGGAGTTTACGATTTAGATTCAATAACAGATTTGTATTGTACGAATGTTATGGTTGGTGCTCAAACAATTTCAATGACTGGTGGGCCGCAGCTTCCAATCGTAGCAGGAGACAGCACTTATTGTAAAAATTCAAATGTGCAAGAAATATATGTTACCAATGCGCAAGGAACAATTAATTGGTATGCCGATTCTGCACTTACCGTTTCTTTAGGTTCGAGTATTTCGTTTTTGCCATCCAATCAAGAAACAATGACGTATTACGTAACTGAAAATTTCAATGGATGTGAAGGTCAAGCGTCAGCAGTTACAGTTTATATCGAAGATTGTCCGTTGATTATCCCAACAGCTTTCACACCAAATGGCGACGGAACGAACGATGTTTGGGAAATAATTGGTTTAGACGAGCAATTCCCAGAAAGCGTGGTAACCGTTTTCAACCGTTGGGGCGAACCAATTTATGAATCAACAAAAGGAAATTACTCCAACAAACCTTGGGATGGAAAATACAAAGAAGGCGTTCTTCCTGTTTCCAGTTATTATTTCGTGATTCAACGTTCGAGCGATGGTTCAATTGAGCCTTTAAGTGGAACCGTTTCTATAATTCTTAAAAAATGAGAATAGCACTTTTTATACTAACGTTACTTGCAGTCGGAAGTTTGCAAGCACAACAAATGCCTCAATTCTCGCAGGTAGCAATGAATAGAAGTTTGTACAATCCAGCTTATGTTGGCTACGAACCAAAAACAATGATAACTTTAGGTGGAAGATGGCAAATGATAGGATTTGGAAACGAACCTCAATCTGCGTTTTTGAATTTTGAACGAAACATAAAAATCAAAGCGAAGCCAATTTACAATCCTGGAATGCGTGTGAGTATGCCAATTCCTGACGATAATAGAACACTTAAAAGTAAATTTTCGCAAGCATACGGTGGTCAATTGAGCTCAGATAAATATGGCGCGTTCAAATCTTTTCAACTTGCTGGACTTTACGCCGCGCACTATCAATTCACAAGTTTGCTGAAAGTTTCAGGAGGATTGAAACTTGGAATTAGTAACAATGGTTTTGACGCTGAAAAAGCACAAGTGTTAAACGTAAGTAACCCTGCAATTGGATACCAAGGTGGCGATACTGAATACGATGAATTTACAGCTGAAAAATTGAATTCGAACATTATCAACTTAGGATTAGGAGTGAATGTTCAATATGGAAATTTCTTTGTTGGCGCTGCTGCAAATCAATTGACGAAAGATGCAATTCAATTTGGTCGTACAAATGTAAATTTCAATCTAACTTCTCACCTCTTTTTAATGACAGGTTACAACTTTCAAATTACAGAGGAATTTAAAGTGTTGACAACCGTGGTAATTAAAAAAATGTCGCCAGCACCAACTTCTTTAGAAGTTTCAGCAATTGGAAATTTTGGCGATGTCATCTTTGCAGGAATAAATTATCACCACAAAGCATCAGCAGGTGCGATTGTTGGATTTCAAGTAAGTCCTGCATTCAGAATCGGTTATTCGTTTGATGCTTCAACCAATAAAATTATTCAGTCAAGTTTTGGTGGGCACGAATTAGTTCTTAACTATAGATTTTAATCCAATGAGAAATTACTACATACTTTTTTTACTTTCCATTTTGGGCTTAGATTCTTTTGCACAACAAGGATTTAATGAATTGGCAACACCAAAACGATTGGGAGCATTTATCAATACTTCTGCCGAAGAAAGTTTGCCTTTGTTGTCAGCTGACGGAAAGGAATTATACATTTTTAGAACTTTTGAAGAATACAATTTCGGAGGAGTAAACGACCAAGATATTTGGGTTTGTTTAAAAAATGAAAAAGGAAATTGGGAAGAAGCTTACAATGTGCAAGAATTAAACAATCGAGATCATAACGCAGTTGTAGCTTTGGGTCAAGATGGAAATAGTTTGTACGTTTTGTTTTCAAATGGTATCAAAAACGAAAATAAAGGGCTTGGAAAATCAACAAGAACAGCTTCAGGATTGTGGTCAAAACCAGTGAAAATTGAAATTCCTGAGTTGCTAATTAAAGGGACAAATTTCGGTTTTACAGTTTCAAAAGATGAAAAAGTAATCATCATTTCTTACGAAGGACCAACAACTAAAGGGCAAGAAGATTTATATTATTCCGTGAACACAGCGGGCGTTTGGTCAAGTCCAAAAAGTTTAGGGAACAATATCAATACGAATGGTTATGAAATTTCTCCATTTTTAAGTCCAAATAGCGACACGCTTTATTTTGCAAGTAATGGACTCGGAGGAGAAGGAGATTGCGACATTTTCTATTCGGTTAAAAAATCAGCTTGGGATGATTGGTCAACACCTGTAAATATGGGTAACAAAATCAACTCCCCAAATTTCGATGCTTACCTAGTGAAATATGGCAAAACCTATTATTGGTCAAGTAACAGAAACGCAAAAGAAGCTGATATTTACTTCACGGAACAATTAACACCGCCAGCTTTAGAAATTTCAGAAACACACACAAATATTACTGCTTTTGGCGGAAGTGATGGAACAATAGATGTGGCTGTAAAAAGCGGAGTTGCACCGTATAAATACACTTGGTCGAATGGAAAAAACAGTGAAGATTTAGCACAATTGAAACGTGGAAATTATACGATTACAGTAACAGATGCAATTGGTCAACAAAAATCATTGGTGATTGACTTAACAGAGCCAGCACCAGTGGTTCAAAAAGTAATTCGCCTGCCAGAAGTACGTTACGCATTAGGTTCTTGGGAATTTGTGAACGATGAAAACATCAAATCGACAGACTCATTAGATAAAGTTGCTCAATTATTGGTCGAATATCCAGGGATGAAATTGGAGTTGATTTCTCACACAGATGCGCGAGGCGACGACAAGAAAAACAAACTACTTTCAGAAAATAGAGCCAAAGCGGTTTACAAATATTTGGTTGAAACAAAAGGAATCGACCCGCGAAGATTAGTGCCAATTGGAAAAGGAGAAATGGATCCTGCAAAATGGATGGATGAATATGGCGTTGAAACAGTTTTAACAGAAGTTTATATCAATCAGTTTAAAGCAACAGACAAAGATAAGTTTGAGCGCTTACACCAAGTAAACAGAAGAACTGAAGGAAAAGTTATAGGTTTAGATTTTAATCCAGAAACGGCACCTGAAGCACCCAAAGAATACCTTATCTTTAAACAAAAATAAATGGATTTATTGAATCTCATTTTTCGCTTAGGCGTACTGTTTGCTATCTACGGATTTCTTTGGTTTTTTATCGAACTAGGCTTGACTTTTTTACGAGCTGGAAGACAAAAAACAATGGGTGAAAATTACTTAATTAAGTCAGTAAAATACTTATTCTTGGTCAATGTTACTTTCCTTTTTTGTTTGGATTTGAACCAAAACAACGTGTCTTTTTACAATGCGATGCCAAGTGCTATCGTTTTGGCAACTTACTTTATTGGAAAATTGCAACAACAGCAACAACGCTTGCAACTGTTCGGACAACTTAATGCTCAAATTCCCCAAACGAATGATTTTAATTTAAAAACCGAAATCATTTTAATTGTTGCATCAATTGGGTTATTCATAGGCTTTTTGTTCTTTCCACAATACGCAAGCAACAATATCGCAAATTGGTTTAAATCAAGTATTTTAGATATTGAATCCACAGTAATAATTGGATTTATTTTTAAAATTATTGGTTTTTTCTTCCTACTTGGGATGATAATGAAAATGATAAATGCTATCAATTACATCATTTCTGGTAAGCCGGTAGTTGATATTAAAACAAACATTAATTCAAATTCAAAAAAAGACGAAGACAAATTCGACGATTTTGAAGAAATTAACTAAAACCAAAACGAATGGATGAAAAAGAATTAATTGAATTGTCTGAGGAACTAGTTCTAGGCATTACAAAATTGTCGTTGGGCGAAAAGCCTGGGTTTTTATCGGGCTCCGTTTATAAGAAATTAAGTAGTCATACGAATTTTCAAGCAATCAAACAATGCTACATTGAGCATCTAATGGATTTCAAAGGATCGTATGAAAATGCAACTGAACTTAAAAAACTGACCGATTTTAGGTATAGAATTGTGGAGTTGTTCAACGCGTAAATTTTGAATGTTATACTTAAATTTACCATTTATATTAATCAGTCATTGTTGCGGAAACTAAATTAAATTAAAATGAAACTTAAAAACATTGCAATTAAAAATTTTAGATGTTTTGAAGAAATTGAATTAGATTTTGGATCTAAAACAACTGTATTTATTGGAAAAAACGGCACTGGAAAATCAAACATTTTAAGTGCAGTAAGAAGAGGAATGAGTTTTATTTTTGCAGAAGATTCAAAAAACAAAAATGACATAAATTCATTAAAAGCAAACAATAATAGTATTGTAAGACGATTTGAACCTTATGATACTAGAATCGATGAATATTCTGAAGGAGGTTATTGTTGGCCTACAATGATTGCATATAAAACAATTTTTAACGGAAAACAACTCGATTGGGAGTTTTTCAAAAAAGGTTTTTCCAGCAGATTAGACCAATCAATGTATAAGGAAGCAAAAACAAGTATTTTAGCTGATTTAACAAGAGAAAAAGTAGACTACCCAATCCTCGCTTTTTTTGCCGACTCTTATCCACACAAAGAGATGAACGTTGGAAAAAATGCAAAAGAACTTATTAAATTAAAAAAATTACCAAAGGATTTTGGTTACTATGGCTGGGATGAACATGTAAATTGTAATACGATTTGGTTTGCAAGATTTCTTCATGCAGAGAATGTTATAAAACAATTCAATGAACAACTTTCTAACTTACAGCAATCAATTTATAATTTAGAATCAACTTTCCCTAATTTAAGTTCAACGGAATTCGATAAAAAACTAAAGGAATTGGAACTAAGAAAAAGTTCTATATTTCAAAAGAATGAAGAATTGAATCAGATTTTACAAAAAGAACGAGCTTACATTGAAGAAAAATTAATAAAGTTTACTCAACCAATAAGGAATAACTACGATTCTATTAATTCAGAATTTGAAATATTAAATGTTTATTCGAGTAAATATATTTTTGATAAAAAACCACAGATTGTTTTTCAATTTAAAGATGGAAAAACAATGAATATGGAAACTCTTCCAATGGGTTATAAACGCTTACTTTCAATTATTTTTGATATTGCTTATCGATCATTTGTATTAAATGAAGGGAAAAATGAGCCAACAGGAATTGTTATTATTGATGAAATTGAACTTCATTTACATCCAACTTTACAACAAGATGTACTAGAACGATTTAATAGAACTTTTCCAAATATCCAATTCATTGTTTCAACTCACTCGCCTTTGGTTATAAGTAATTTTAAAGTTGATAATGACCAGAATAAGTTAATTAAACTAGAAAATAATAACAATCAATATTCTAAAGAATTAGTAGAAAGCGTTTATGGAATTGATTATTCTACCAATCTTTCCGAAGTTATGGAGGTTGCTCCACGTGCGTCAACTATTGATAAATACATAAATGCATATTTATTTTTATTAGGGAAAAAGAAAGAGGAAGAAGCAAATAAAATGTTTGAAAAATTGAAAGAATACATGGGAGGTTCAATATCTTCTCAACTCCAAAAAGAAATCGATTCTCAAAAAGCACTTATAAAGTAAGTATGCAATATATTAATAAGTTTACTAATGAAAATGAGGGTAAAGCAATAATTGATGATTTACTTAATGAATGCTGGGATGGAAATAAATATCTTGATGCTAATTTTGAGACTTTAAAGCAACAAAAGTTCAAAATGCCATTTATTGAGTTATTATTAAAAGAACAGAATTTTTATTGTTGTTATTGTATGAAAGAAATCAAAAATGATTTCAGAACAACTTTAGAACATATTATACCAAATAACAACAAAAATTTAGATCAGTTTCAAGCATATTTAGAAACTGAAGAACTAGGACAAAATGTTATTGATAAAAAAGAATTTTCACGAAAAACAAAGATTATTTCACCCGAAAAATACCCTCACGATATTGCATACCATAATTTGATCGCATCATGTGATAGTAATACGCATTGTAATCACTTTAGGGAGGATAAATATATTACTGCATTTTTTTTCGACCCATTAATTCAATCTAAAGTAATGTACGATTATTTAGGCATAGCTTATAGTGAGGAATATAATGAAGATTTGAGTACCGTTGGAATTACTACTAATGAAGATTTGAGAATTTATAGAGTATTATGGAAAGAACTTTCTGAAGAATTTGAAAATCCAAATGATATAAATGAAGAAGAATTAGAAATGAAAATTTATCTTTATTCTTTAAACGACCACCTTGATTCTAAGTCGAATAAAATTATTTCAAATTTATTTGGGAATCCATCAAAAAAAGAGGAATTAATGAAGTACAAATGGTTTTTTTATTACTACAAAAACCAAATCCAATGAATTTTTCCTTCGGAAAAGAATACAAATTGTGCAGTCACAAACAGATTGATTATCTTTTTAAAGAAGGCAAAAAAATCAAAGAATATCCGATTACATTTATTTATTCAGCTGCCGAATTGGAGTTAAAAACGCAGTTTCAAATTCTGATTTCTGTTCCTAAGCGCCTTTTTAAAAAAGCACACGATCGCAATTACATCAAACGTTGTATTCGCGAGATTTTAAGAAAAAATAAACATGAACTTGAAGCACAACTTCAAACTAACAACAAGAAACTTATTTTTGCAGTAGTTTATACTTCCAAAGAACAACTGTCGTTTTCAGTCTTGGAACAAAAATTGGTTAAGGCTATTGCCAAATTAACATTACAAATAAATCAAAATGATACAAATTAAATCTTTCATTTTAGCACTGCTTTTTGCTTTCAACCTTGGAGCAATTTCCGTTTTTGGTCAATCCAATGGCTTTGAGGTATTAAAGAACCTCGAAATAATGGACCAAATCTACGAGCATTTGGATTTGTATTTCGTGGATGAGCCGCAAAATGGGAAACTTTCTAAAACGGGAATCGATGCGATGCTCAAGGAACTAGATCCTTACACCGTTTATTACCACGAATCGAATATTGAAGATTACCGTTTGATGACAACAGGTCAGTACGGTGGAGTAGGAGCTTTGGTGCGTAGAATGGGAGATGACACTTATTTTGCAGAACCTTACGAAGGAAATCCTGCACAAAAAGCTGGAATCAAAGCAGGTGATAAAATCGTTTCTATCGATGGGAAGAAAATGAATAAGAAATCAACGGATGAGGTTTCAAGTGCGTTGAAAGGACCGAAAGGAACAACAATAAAAGTGGAAGTTGAGCGCAAAGGTGAAGGCATCAAAGTGATTGATATTACGCGAGATGAAATTAAAATCCCTGACGTTCCATATTCGGGAATTTTAGAGAATAAAATTGGCTACGTAAAATTAAATAGCTTCACGCAAACGGCAGCATCGGATGTGAAAGCAGCAATTGAAAAAATGAAAAGTGAAGGAATGGAAAAATTGATTCTTGACCTTCGTGGAAATGGCGGTGGATTGTTGATTGAAGCTGTTAAAATCGTGAATTTCTTCGTGCCTCAAAACACAGTTGTTGTAACCACAAAAGGACGCGTAAAAGAAGAAAATCGTGTATATAAAACCTTAGAAGAGCCAATTGCTGAAAATTTAAAATTAGTGGTGCTAATTGATGAAGGTTCTGCTTCTGCTAGTGAGATTGTTGCAGGAAGTTTACAAGATTTAGACCGCGCAGTGGTAATCGGTCAAACAAGTTTTGGAAAAGGTTTGGTGCAAAGAACCTATGATTTGAAATACGGTTCGAAAGTGAAAATCACGATTGCGAAATATTATACACCTTCAGGAAGATGTGTGCAGCGATTGGAATATTACGACAAAGAAAAAGGAAGTAAACCTAAAGAAATTCCTGATTCATTATTGAAAACCTACCAAACGAAAGGCGGAAGAAAAGTGATTGACGGAAGAGGAATTGAACCGGATATTGCAACGGAATTGGAAGATTTAAGCCGCCTTGCAGGAATGTTGTTGACAGGAAATCATATTTTCAATTATGCAACCGAATACGCTATTAAAAATAAAACGATTGCAGAAGCTGGAACATTCAAACTTACGGATGCTGAATACAATGAATTTAAAGCTTATGTACTAGCTCAAGATTTCAAGTACAACACAGCTTCGGAAGAAATGCTGAAGAAAGTGAAAGAGACAGCTGAAAAAGAAGGATATTTCGAAGATGTTAAGTCGGAATACGATCAAATGCTGACAAAACTGACGCCTTCAAAGGAAAGAGATTTAGATAAATTCAAAACTGAAATTTCTGAAATGTTGGAGAATGAAATCGTTTCGCGCTATTATTTCCAAAAAGGAAGAACGCTTGATTCTTTCCGCTATGACCGCGCATTGAATAAGGCAAAAAGCGTATTGATGAATGATTCAGAATACAATGGTGTTCTGAAAAAATAACGATTCGAGTTTTGGGTTGAAACTACTCCGAATGAAAAGCTATTGCTCAATTTCAAATAAACGTTAAAGAAATAAAGTTACTGATTGAATATTTTATTTTTGAGTGTGAAAGGTTTACTACAAGCCTTCACTTATTCATCCAAAAATTGAAATTATGAAATGTCCAAGCTGTACTGATGTAAATCTTTTAATGTCTGAAAGAAGCGGAATTGAAATTGACTATTGTCCAGATTGTCGTGGTGTTTGGTTAGATCGTGGTGAATTAGATAAAATTATTGAACGTTCAGCCCCAGCTCCAACAGCAAAGCCTTCCGATTCCGATAGTTATTCCGATCAAAAACGTTATTCTGAACACAAAGACCACTACAAAGATTCGGACTATAAATACAAAAAGAAAAAAGGGCTTTTTGGTGATTTATTTGATTTTTAAAGGTTTGATTTTTTTAAAGAGGAAAGATTAATTTTTTTATCTCATTTTATTTGAAAACACTTGCTTTTAGCTATTTTGAATTCTGTTTTCCTTGATAAATCAAATGCATTGAAACTAAGATTCTGTCGTTTTACTTCAAAATTATTTTTTTCTTCCAACAAATCTAATTACTGAACCTATTCCATTGTGATAAAGACCTTCTTTAAGTTCAATTTCAATTTCTTCTAATCTTTCAAACTCGTAATTTGAAAAGTCAGCCTTAATTTCTTCAATTGAAAATAATGTTGCTACATCTCTTGGCCCGCCAACTTTCTCGTTTTTTGTAACATAGTCAACATGTTTTTTACTGAATGATTCAAAAATAATTACACCTCCTTTTTTTAAGTAGCTATCGAGAGTTTTGTGGTATAACGATTTGATTTTTGCTGGGAAATGAGCATAAATCAGTCCAATTGCATCAAATTGATTGGGTTGAAAGTCCATTGTATTTAATTCTCCAACCTTGTAATCAATGTTTACATTGTTTTTTTCTGCAAGAAGCATTGCTTTCTTTTGTCCTTCGATGCTTAGGTCAAATGCAGAAACGATCCAACCGAGTTTTGCAGCGTAAACAGCATTACGCCCTTCACCTTCCGCAGGGAATAGAATTGTCCCAATTTTCAATTTATCTAATCGTTCTTTGAGAAAACTGTTGGGTTGTTCACCATAAGCAAATTCTTCTTTACTATATCTTTCATTCCAAAAATCTTTCCAATCTTGTTTCATTTTTTTTTATTGTTAGGGTTTCTTTAAAATTATAGCTTAAGAAGGTGGTTTTAAATTGACTTTAGTTCAACTTTGTTAATTTTTTCTACTATCACTGTAGGAATGCGAAAAACGTTATAACCGTCTTTGTGATTTTTAAATAAGTCTTGTAAATCAGATTTTTGAGCTACCGACGTAAAGCATGTCAAAATTAGAATTAGTAATTTAAAAATCTTTATCTGATGAAATAGCTTAAAACTGCTTAAAAATAAAAACATTAACAAATAAACATCTTGAAATTTGCTTGTTTATACGAATCAAAAACCAGCTTTTATATACGACCAACCAGCTTCTTGTTTTTCAACGATATGGATGATTCCAGCTTTTACAAAACTAGCTTCGGAAAGAATTGCTTCTTTTTCTACTTTGCGCTCTTTCAATGAAAATTCACAAGCTTGAAAAACGACTCCGTTTGCTTTTGCAGTTTGAATACCTTTTAAAACAACGGTTTTTTGTTTTTGAATCATTTCCAATCCGGGACCGTGACAAACAACTTCAATTTCTGTTTCTGGTGAAACACTTTTAATGTTTGCTAATTGTTTCATCAAGGCTTTGTGTGCCATCGTGTCGGCTGTAGTCAATTGAAAAACAATTTTATGTTTGGTATTGGTAGATTGAGCAAATGATTGAAATTGTAAACTCAATAATAAACCGAAAAATAAAGAAGAAAGTGTTTTCATTTTTTTTAAAATTAGAATTTCAACAAATGTAAGGGCTTCCTTTCCGTTCAATGTAACCTAGGTTTCACATACTTTTTACTAATTCATGGTCGAAAGTTTACCTTTGTAGCTATGCAACAGGAAAATCTAAAGTTTGGGATAAGAGAGAATTGGCAACAGTTTTCTTTATTGCTACTGGTGAATGCGTTTGTTGGCGGAATGATTGGTCTTGAACGAAGTATTTTTCCTCGTTTTGCGGAAGAAACATTTGGAATTTCGTCTAAAACAGCGATTCTTTCTTTTATCATTGCTTTTGGAGTTACGAAAGCCATCACGAATTACTTTGCTGGAAAGTTTGCTAATTCCATCGGACGTAAAAATTTATTGGTAATCGGTTGGCTTTTTGCAATTCCTGTACCTATCCTTTTTATCTATGCACCCAATTGGAACTGGATTCTTTTTGCAAATGTTTTACTTGGGATCAATCAAGGGTTGACATGGAGTAGTACGGTGGTGATGAAAATTGATTTGGTCGGCGAAAAAAATCGAGGTTTTGCAATGGGGTTGAATGAATTTACGGGGTATTTGGTTGTTGGCTTAATTGCGTTTTTAGCGGCATTCATTGCAAATAATTAGGGTCTGCTGAAAAAGTCAGACCTCGAAGAAGAGGCGAAGCCAAATGAGCCAGATTCTAGACGCAGTCAATGAAGATGTATATTAATACTTCGATTTACCTTCGGTGCTACTCCGTGGT
>VEQH01000049.1 GCA_018883325.1 Flavobacteriales bacterium
CTGAAAGTGTAAATGCGAAGATAAAAGAGGCCATAAGAAAAAATAATGGTTCTAGAGATTTGGACTTTTTTCACTTTAGATTGAGCATGGTGATTTAATCCCAGCACCTCAAAATAAAATTAACCCTCAAATTCAATGATCTAAATGTTCTTGAAATAAAGTAGATTTACAATTCTTTTTAAATGTATGCGAAAAATATTTACAACAATTATATCACTATTTCTTATTGTTTTATCCATAACTGCTCAATCAAAATGGGAAGGAAACGAAAGTCCAACTTACGATGAATTACATTTGATTTTAAAACAGTTAGCTTCCAAACACAAAGAAATTGAACTTTATTCAATGGGGAATTCAGATTATGGTTTACCCATTTATGTTTGTATCATAAACGGTGCTGGCGATTCAACTAAAACTTTTGCGAAGGCAAGAAATGAAACCACAATTTTGATCAATAATGCAATTCATCCGGGCGAACCTGACGGAGTAAATGCGATGCTATTATGGCTTGAAGATTGGATAAAATCGGGTAAAAAAACTAAAAATCTACCTGTAATTGCCTTCATTCCTGCCTACAACATCGGTGGAATGATGAATCGCTCATCAACAAGTCGTGCCAATCAAAATGGACCAGCAGAATATGGCTTTCGCGGAAATGCACGCAACTTCGACTTGAATCGTGATTTCATAAAAATGGATGCAGAAAACACCTTCACTTTTGCTCGGATTTTTCATGGTTTAGATCCCGATGTATTTGTGGATAATCATGTTTCAAATGGTGCAGATTATCAATATACATTGACTTTTATTTCATCACTCAAAGAACGATTAGCTCCAACTATTCAAACCTTAACTTATGATAAATTGATTCCAGAATTAAAATCACAACTTAAAAAAAGAGGAACCGATTTGTTTCCTTATGTTGATTTAAAAGGAGAAACTCCATCAGATGGAATTGTTGTTTTTAATGACTTGGCGCGCTATTCCATGGGATATGCATCTTTGTTTCATTGCTTGAGTTTTACTGTGGAAACTCACATGCTTAAACCTTTTCCAGCGCGTGTTCAGGTAACAAAACAATTTATGGAAGAACTCACGAAATGGACATTTGAAAATAAAAAAGCAATAGAATTGAGTCGTAAATCAGCAAGAGAATGGGAACAAGAAATGCGTTTCTTCAAATTCAATTTCAATGTTTCAGAACAAAAAGACTCAATTCTCTTCAAAGGTTTTGAACATAGTTTTCCTGTGAATGAAACAACAAACTTAAAGCGACTTTATTACGACAGAAAGAAACCTTACGAACGATTCGTGCCTTACTATTGTCATTCGATCGCAAAAGATTCAATTGCTGTACCCAAATTTTATGTCGTCGGGGCTCAAGAAAAAGAAACAATTCGACGTTTGGAAGCAAACAAAATTCAATTTCAAACCTTGACAAAAGATAGTTTGATGGAGCTTACCATTTCAATCGTTGCTGACTACAAAAGTAATTCCAAGCCTTACGAAGGACATTTCAAACACCGAGAAATTAAAATCAAACAAAAAGTAGTTGAAATGCATTTGAAAAAAGGTGATATTTTAATTCCAAGCAAACAACAAGGAGCATTCTTTTTACATTCTGTTTTGCAAGCGAGCGCTGAAGATTCCTACCTTTCTTGGAATTTCTATGATTCGTATTTGCAACAAAAAGAATACTTTTCAAATTATGTTTTTATCGATCAAGTCGCAGAAATTTTAATGGCAAATCCTGAATTGAAAGCCACTTTTGAAGCGAAAAAAGCAAGTGACTCCAATTTTAGAAACTCAGAATGGGAACAATTGTACTTTATCTACTCCAACAGTCCCTATTTTGAACAGACTTTCATGCGCTTACCCATTTATGAAAAGGATTAACTAGGGTCTGCTGAAAAACACAAAACCTTTATTATATCTTGTGTTTAGGTGATAAATATTTTCTTGGATGCAAGGTTTTTAAGTTGTTTTTAGAAATTTACTTGCATCAATGATGATATTATTTTGTTAGACAGACCACGAATTAGAGCTGAAAGCAAATAAACCATCTTCTTCGTTGCAGTTACCACGCAGTAGCACCGAAGGTAAATCGAAGTATTAATATACATCTTCATTGACTGAGTCTAGTCCCGATAACTATCGGGACTGGCTTATTTGGCTTCGCCTCTTCTTCGAGGTCTGACTTTTTCAGCAGACCCTATTTAGAATAAAAAACAATACTAAATTTAAACCTATTAGAAATTTCATGGTTATTTGATTAGAATTGGTTATTAATTGGGTAAACAAACCACATTCAACTCTTTGGAGGTTTTCTTTCCATCGTGATTTATCTCAACTTCTACAGTAACTTTCATCAATGCGGGTTCAGTAACATTATTCACCCAATGTTCATGGAAAACATACGACTTCGCATGGTCACTTGAAGCTGCTGATTTAACGATTTCAGAAGTGTTTGTATTTTCTATTTTTAATGAATAACCGTGCAATTCTCCATCTCCCGTAATTGTTCCTTCGACATGCAATTCTTCACCAAATTGTATGGTATCTCCAACCATTGGTTCAACAATCGTGATAGTTGCTTCGCTTGCTGCACCGTGTTTTTTACAACTGAAAGCAAATAAGGAAATTAGGATAATACTATAAAGTAACTTTTTCATTTTTAGATTTTTTAATTAAATAATTTAGACTTAGTCCTGCGCTCAAATTTTGAAAAATTGTTGAGCTATTGACATTTTGTTTAATTGGTTGTTGTAGATTAAATGACCACAACCACCTATAAGTTAAAAGATTCACGCTTGCCTTTGCGGACAAAATATAACCTGAATTTGTGATGCTTGAATCTATTGCACCGTTGTTTCTACTTGCTTGGTGTTGCTCGAAAGTTAGCCCAGTTGCAATAATCAAACGATAGGAACCCACTGCTCTATTTGTAAATCCTTGAGAAGAAATTTGTGTAGCATTTCCATAGCGAAAATTATATTTATCGGTTCCTTTCAAAGAATAACTTGCTTCGCTTTGCCAACCCCACTTGCTTGAGAACTGTTTTGTATAATTAGCAAGAAGCAAATAATCCCATGAACCTGTTCCTGGATAAAGGTTTTTCAAAACATTTGAACTTGGAACATTTTTACCTAAAGGGAATTTTACACCAAGACCAACTGACAGAAAATTTTTACTCATTCCAAGCGAATCTCGATTTTGAAAAAGCACAAAATTCCCGATAAGATTTGGGTCGCCAATTCCGAAAACGACATCACTTCCAAGGTCGCGCAACTGAAGAGCGTTTTGAAAAGGAAGTGAACCAATTAACTGAATGCGAGGATGAAGCTGTGTTCGAAATTGCAATTCTTGCGTAAATAAATACTCTCGTGAATGACGAATTCCGTAAAGGTAGGATGTAAAACCCCGCATCGAGCTTTTGTATCCGATTGTGTGAAATTTCGTGGACGCAAACAAGCCAATTGAAGCATTGCTGCTGACACCTCCGCAAACATCACAGGCGAAAATGCTGGCACTGAAAAACAGCGACCAGGATAATAAAATGAAACGCATAATGAATTATTAATTTTTAATGTTGAATGTTGAATTGTATCAACAGAAAATTTAATTAATGAAAACTTCAGACTTCAAGAAACTTGAAATCAAAAATTAAACATTAATAATTAAACATTAAAAATTAGTGTTGGTGGATGAAAAACATCACATTTCAACAAAAAGAAATACGAAGAAGTATAATGAAATGAACTTGACTTTTTCTGTGTTTGGAAAGTTGAAACTTCAAATTTTAATTTCCAATTTTCAACAAAAAGAGAAGATTCAAGCGATTTTAAGACTGAAAGCGAATGTTGCTGTTTTTCTTTTTTGGCTGCTAGTTCATTGTCTGCTTTTTGCAATTGCTTGGCTAAATAACATTTACCATTACAATTCATTTCAGGTCGATCCTTGTTTTCACATTCAATTGCAGCAATTTCTTTTTGATTTAGATAAAAGTTCAACTGCCAAAATGCGCTGTAAATAACCTTACTCAAGATTAAAGAAACTAGCAGAAATAGTTGTAAAAAGCGCATTCAATTCAAATTGGATACAAAGATAAATTTTAAGTTCGATTTAGAAGTTAAATTAATCAGAAAAAAGTCTAAACCCTAGTTTTGCCATAGATTTCATTAATATTGGTAACAAAAAAAACGCCGAGTTGCCCCGACGTTTTCTGTTAATTAAATTAGAGTTGTAGGTTATTGTAATTTTAAATTTTACTTGTTTCTGCTGTATTAAAAATCCAAAACTGTAAACATTACCCTACGATTCAAAGCTTTGCCTTCAATTGTTTCGTTGTCGGCAACTGGTTTCGTTTCTCCATAACCGATTGCTTTCATTTGTTTGGCATTAACACCTTTTGAAATCAAGTAAGTCATCACTTGGTTCGCGCGTTTTTGAGACAATTCCAAGTTCTTTTTAGCATCACCTGTGTTGTCTGTGTGACCAGCCACTTCCACTACCATCGTTGGATTTTCTTTCAAAATTTCCGCCATTTTATCCATTGAATTGTAGGATTCTTGCGTGATTTTGTCCGAACCTGTTTCAAAACTGATGTTCTTCAATTTGAAAGTCAATCCTTTCTCGATTTTAGGTTGTTTCAACTCGATGGTTTTGGATTTCCCTTTTTCAGAAGTTGCCAATTGCAAATCTTCGTCAGCAGTCAAATAACCCAAAGCTTTCACTTCTACCGCGTAGTTTCCTGGCTCTAAGTAGAAATTACTGATTCCTGAATTATCTGCTTTTCCGTTGAAAACTGTTTTCGTTCCTTGTGTAATGGCAATGTTTCCTGCAACTGGTAAGCCGTATTTTTCATCTTGTAATTTAACGGTCACTTTCACCAAAGCCTTGTACGGATCTTCTTTTTCAATTGGCTTCACAGGTTCTTTCACTGGCTCTTTTGGTTGCTCTTTCACCACAACTGGTTCCGGTTTCTTTTCAACCGGTGGAGCTACCACAACTGGCGCAGGAGGAGGTGTCACTGCTTTTGGCTTTCCAAAATAATAACGCACGCCCAAACCTGCATTGAACAACAATTGCGTATTGCTTTTCATTCCGCCTGTCATAGAATTATACGTTCCCATTTGGTCAGTGATGCGGTAATTAGCTGTTGCATCGAAGTTCGTTTTCAACTGTTGCAACATCAAATTCAAGTGCAAAGCCACATTCGGTTTGATTTTATAACTCACACTCGGACGAACAAACCACGCTGTACTTACGCTCAAATTATTCACCGTACCTGCCGTTGACGTTGGCGCGACTCCCAAACCGACGTTAAATCCTTGGTTGTGTAAATTGTCGAAATACGCATTCACATCGCCGTTCGGATTGATACGGTTGTAATGTTCTTGTGTAATCAACCAACTGTTTGGATCTGGCGTTGAGCTGTTGTCATAAACCGTTGCGCCGTTGTTGTCCAATTTGTAAATCGCTTCGTAGTCGAAACTCACGTTGTCGGCAGCATATTTCGCTTTGCTACTGACATTGAAAACAACACCTGCATCGAGGTTGATTCCCCATTTTTGTGTTAGGTCTTTTTTGAACATCACCATCAACGGAATGCCCATCGTGTTTTGCTTGATTTGCTCCACGATTGCACCATTTGAACCCAAAACTTGACGGAAAGTTCCGCCTTGTGCATCGGTGCTTTGGTACTCAATTCCCATTTGCTCCAAGTTTAAATCGTACTTCGAGTAGAGGTATTGAAAACCTGTTCCCAAACCAATCATACGTTTCTTCCCGAAGAAATAACCGAATGAAGCATTAAAACCTGCATTTGAAGCATTGCTTTGCTCGAGGTTAGCAATATTAGCATTCAGCGCATTGAGGTAGAATTGCGACCAATTATTCTGATCTATTTTTCCGCTTTGGCTGCCACCAAAAGCTCCCAAACCAACATACCAAGCTGGCAAGTAATCGGACTTTGGTGCTGTCGCTTGCGTTTGTGCCCAACTGTTTGCCGTGGCAGTACAGATGGAAAGGGCAAGCATTGATTTTTTAAAGAATGTATTTACCACGACGATTAGTTTTTAATGATTTTTAGTGTTGCTTTTTGTCCGTTCGTTCTGTTCACTTGCAAGAAGTAAAGACCTGATGAAAGGTGCGATAGATCAAGGTTCAAATCAGCGTTTGTTCCTTCGAAGTTGCCTACTACTTCACCTGACAAAGTGGTCAATTGTAAAGTCGCATTTTCCAAGTTCACTTCCGAAGAAATCGTGATAGTAGAACGGAATGGGTTTGGATAAACAACGATGTCTCCATTTTCTAAAGCGATTGTTTCGTTTGACAATACCGCGTTGTAATATGTTTTTTGGTAACAATTTTCTTTCGTTGAAATCACCCAATATTTTTTCGTGTCCAATTCTAAAGCTGAATTGAAATAGTTTTGGTTGATTTCGTTGGTCAATACATTGCCTTTTAACGAAGGATAATCGTCATAACCCCATTGGTAACCTGTCACCAAGTTCGCTTGACATACCAAGTTATCTGCAAAATAATTCACTTGTGCGGTGTGTGAAGTTTGCGTTTGAACAGGAACTTCAACTACGGCCGATGCACTACATCCGTCTTGTGTTGCCGTAAGAATTACCTCAACCGCTCCAGCATTCGGGAAGCTAACCAAGGCGTATTGTTTAGAATCACCTTGTGCGTAAACCGTTCCATTGTTCGAAGTCCATTCGTAAGAAACTCCAGCTGCTGGCGCATTTGCCGCTCCGAAATTCAAAAACTCAGTTCCAGAACAGATTGGTAAAGTTGGTGTTTCAGCAATCACTGGCGTTGCAGGAATTGGATTCACCACTAAAACTGCTGCATCAGAACTTACTGTTCCACACCCTCCAACAACTTCAACGGTGTATGAACCAGCGTCAGTTGTTAAAACACTTGGATAACTGAATGTAGCTGCTGTTGCTCCTGAAATGTTACTGTTATCTTTTTTCCATTGGTAAGTCAAAGTTCCTGTTCCCGTAGCAACAACGTTGAATGCAACACTTGTTCCTGCACAATTCGTTGCGCCCACAGGTTGTGTCGTGATTACCGTTAATGGATTCACTACCAAGTTCGCTACTGTAGAAGTCACTGCATTACATTCACCTGTTACAACAACCGTGTAGTTTCCTGCGTTTGCTGCAACAAGATTCGCTAGTGTCAAAGTAGTATTTGTTTCACCCACGATGTCGTTTCCGTCTTTTTTCCATTGGTACGTCAAGGTTCCTGTTCCAGTCGCTGCAACGTTGAAGTTCGCTGTTGTTCCAGTACATTGAGTCAAAGCAATTGGTTGTGTTGTGATTTGCGTCAACGGATTCACTTGTAAAGCAACCGTATCAGAATTCACCACATTACAAACTCCAGTCACTTCAACTGAATAATCAGCAGCGTCATTGGCAACTAAATTGTTCAATGTCAAAGTTGCATTCGTTTCACCAGCCATGTCGTTACCATCTTTTCTCCATTGGTAAGTCAAAACTCCTGCACCTGTCGCGTTTACGCTAAATGTTGCGTTCGTTGCTGCACATTGTACTAAAGCTGTTGGTTGCGCAGTAATCTCTGTCAAAGGCGTTACTGTTAAAGCAACCGCGTTTGAAGTTATTGTTCCACAAGCTCCTGTGATTTCAACGGTGTAATCCTCTGCATCTGCGTTGGAAATGTTAGAAAGAGCTAAAGTACTGTTGGTTTCCAAATCTAAATTGTTGCCATTTTTCATCCATTGGTAGCTCAAAGGTGCTGTTCCCGTTGCAACTACACTAAAGTTGACATCCGTACCGAAACATTGTGTTGCTGAAATTGGTTGAGTTGTAATTACCGTTAACGGATTCACCACAAGGGCAACGCTTTCAGAAGGAACAGTTCCACACAATCCAATCACATCTACTGAATAGTTCGCTGCATCAGTTGCAACTAAAGCATTTACTGTCAAAGTTGCGCTGTTTGCTCCATTGATAGCATTTCCATCTTTTTTCCATTGGTAAGCAATCGCCTCAGAGCTAGTTGCAGCTACCGAGAACGAAGCGTCTGTACTTGCACATTGTGTCAAAGCAAAAGGCTGTGTGGTAATGGTTGGAACCGCCAATGGGTCGATGCTTAATGTTTGGCTTGTTGTTGCAGAACAGCCGTTGGCATCGGTTACGGTTACTGTGTAAGTGGTGGTTACACTTGGATTTTTAGTAATAGCCGCTGTGTTTTCGCCACTTGACCAAGCGTAAGCCGTTCCTCCTGTTGCTGTGATAACCGTTGTTGCATCCGCACAAATGTTTCCATCGTCGTTTGTTGTTCCAGAAGTTTCCGCTACTGAAACACTTGGCGTTGGCAAAGCATTCACTGTAACTGTTTCATCCGTTGTTGCTTGACAGCCGTTTGTGTTCGTAACCGTTACTGTATAAGTTGTTGTCGCGGTTGGGCTTTGTGTCAAATCCGCAGTTGTTGCACCCGTTGACCACGCATAAGCTGTTCCGCCTGTTGCGGTTAAAGTCGCGCTTGCATCGAAACAAATGGTTCCGTCATTGTTGGTTGTACCTGAAGTTTCAGCGACTGAAATACTCGGAACAGGCAAATTGTTTACGGTCACGGTTACATCTTGCGACGTTGAACAACCTTCTGAGTTGGTTACAAGTACAGAATAAGTCGTGGTTGTCGTTGGACTTTTAGTGATTGAGGCGGTTGTTTCTCCTGTTGACCACGCATAAGTTGCTACTGTCCCAGGTACGATTGTTACAGGGAAGAAACCATTAAGTTCAGCGTAAAGTCCAATTGCTTCACCATCAGCATTAGAGATAGAAATTACTGGTACGGTTACCGCTGGGTTGACTGTCGTAATTACAATTGGATTTCCATTTGCAACACTGTTATAAATGATAACACCAATTGCTCCTTTACTCATAGCTTGAAGTGCTTTCACATCGTAATCACAAGTTCCACTTGCTATTACAGCGATTTTGTTATTCAAGAATCCACTTGGAAGACCCGATAAATCACAGCCATTGCTAAAAGGAACAAGTTCTCCTGTAAATGATGAGTAGTTATCTGGTCCAAGAGTTGTTGCCAAAGCATTTAACACCAAGTTTCTTACGTTGTCAACAATCGTTGGGTCAGCACCACCACCTGCGGATAGAACAGCAGAATCGCCAATACAAATTACTCCATCATTATTTGTTATACCTGAAGTTTCAGTATTTGCAATGTTTACAATTGGCGCTGGAACAGTTGTTACCATTTTACTCATCGATGAGGAACAACCGTTTGCATCTGTGATTGTAAGGGTGTAAGTGGTAGTTGTTGCTGGATTTTTGGTGATGGAAGCGGTTGTTTCACCAGTAGACCACACATAAGCAATTCCATTCGAAGCGCTTAATGTAATGTTCACATTCGCACAAATCGACGCATCGTCTGGAGTTCCTGAGTTTTCTGTTACGTCTATTCCAATGAAAGGTAGAGCATTCACCGTGATGGTTTGTTGCGCCGTACCTTGACAACCATTTGTTCGTGCAGTAACGGTGTAAGTGGTTGTAATTGTTGGACTTTGCGTAATTGAAGCTGTTGTTCCAGTTACTGACCAAGAGTAAGTTGTTCCACCTGATGCAGTCAATGTTGCACTTGCACCCGTACAGATTGTTCCATCATTGTTGGTTGTACCAGACGTTTCAACTACTGAAATACTTGGAACAGGATTAGGACTAACGTTGATTGTTCTTGAAGCCGTTCCAGTACATCCTGAAGCATTGGTAGCGGTTACGGTGTACGTAGTAGTTGTTGAAGGATTTCTAGTAATAGTAGTGGAAGTTTGACCAGTTGACCATAAATAACTCACGCCACCTGATGCTGTCAAATCTACATCAAAACCATCACAAATTGTTCCATCGTTATTGGCTGTTCCTGAACCTTCAATAATTGAAATGGAAGCTGTGGGTGAAGTTACGACGGTCAAAGTTTGTGAACTTGTTGCCGAACATCCGTTGGAGTTGGTAACGGTAACGGTATAAGTTGTTGTCGTCGCCGGGTTTTTGGTGATTGCAGCCGTTGTTTCACCTGTTGACCAAGCGTAAGCAGTTCCGCCTGAAGCGGTCAAGGTCGTTGAAACGTTCGCACATATCGAACCATCGTTTGGTGTTCCTGAAGTTTCAGCGACAGCAATTGAAGCTGTTGGTAATGAATTGACAGTTATTGTTTTATTCGCTGAGCCAGAACAGCCATTTGCATTTGTTAATGTTACTGTGTAAGTTACAGTTGATGTTGGAGTTTGCGTAATGGAAGCTGTTGTTGCTCCTGTTGACCAAGCATAGGTTTGACCACTTGGTAAAGACAAGGTAACGCTTGCGCCCGAACAGATTAATCCATCATCGTTGCTTGCTCCACTTGTTTCAATGGCTGCAATACTTGGAACTGGATTTCCGTTAACAGTAATCGTTCTTGAAGCCGTTCCCGAACAGCCTGAAGCATTGGTTGCAGTTACGGTGTAAGTAGTTTCTGAACTTGGACTTTTAGTAATCGCAGCTGTGGTTTCACCCGTTGACCAAGCGTAGTTGATCTGAGGAGCAGGAACAATACTTACTGGAAAGAAACCATTTAATTCTACATAATCACTGATGGCATTACCGTCGTTAGTTGATATGGAAACAACAGGAATAGTAACTGACGCATTAGTTATTGTAATTACTGCAGGACCAGCATTTGCAACATTATTATAAATAACAACTGCAGCTGCACCTTGTGCCTGAGCTTGTAGTGCTTTAGTATCAAATCCACACGTTCCGCGTTGAGCTAAAACTATTTTTCCAGTGAAAAATCCTGCTGGATAGCCAGTTAAGTTACAACCATTTCCAATTGGAATTATTTCTGCTGTTACAGTCGAATAATTATTTGGTCCAAGAGAGGTAGCTAAAGCATTTAAAACTAAGTTTCTAACATTATCAACGATGGTTGGATCAGCTGAGCCTCCAGCAGAAAGTTGTACACTTGCTCCCGAACAAATGGTTCCGTCGTTATTGGTTGTTCCTGAGGTTTCAGTTACTGAAATACTTGCTGTTGGCCCAGCAACTGTAGTTAAGGTTTGGGAAGCTGTCGCAGTACAGTTATCTGCACTTGTAACTGTAACGGTATAAGTTGTTGTCGTCGCTGGACTTTTTGTAATCGCAGCCGTTGTTTCACCTGTTGACCACAAATAAGACACGCCACCTGAAGCGGTTAATGTTGCCGAAGTGCTCGCGCAAATCGATGCATCGTTGGCTGTTCCTGAGTTTTCTGTTACTGCAATGGATGGAGTTGGTGGAGTACATAATAGACAAACTGAACCTGAAGAACCATCATCAGTAAATGTCCAACCTTTTGTGTTGGCTAAGAAATCATGAGCAGTTTGCGCATTTGTTCCAAATTGAATTCCATTTGCTCCAATTATTCTATTTGATGGAATAGTAGGATTGTTCGCCCAGTCAATAAGAATTTGCGAATAAGTTGCACACGAAAGACCTGCGTTCATGAAAATATCCGTTAGGTTAGCGTTGGCATTCAAACTAGGGCTAATTACCTGATTGAAGGCTGCTGCAGATCTAAACATGGAAGATAAATTCGTTACATTTCCTATGTTCCAACCTGAAATATTTTGATTGAAAGCTGTTGCGCCTCTAAACATTTCTGACATGTCTGTTACGTTACTCGTGTTCCAACCTGAAATGTTTTGGTTGAAAGCAATTGCGTTATAAAACATACCTTGCATGTTTGTTACGTTACTGGTGATCCAGGAGCCAATATTCTGATTAAACGATGATGCATTATAGAACATTCCTTGCATGTTTGTTACGGAACTTGTGTTCCATCCACCAATGTTTTTATTGAATGCTGGCGCATTTCTAAACATAAAAGACATATTGGTGACATTGCCTGTATTCCACGTTCCAATATTTTCATTAAATACCGTTGCTCCATCAAACATATTTGACATGTTTGTTACGTTACTTGTATTCCATGTCCCAATATTTTGATTAAAAGAAGTAGCGATTCTAAACATATTCGACATGTTAGTCACATTACTTGTATTCCATGCACTAATATTTTTATTAAACGCTGATGCGAAATAAAACATTCCGTCCATGCTTATTGCTGAGCTTGTATTCCATCCTCCAATATCTTGGTTAAATGCCCCTGTGAATCCAAACATCCCTGAGAAATCAGTTACATTTGAAACGTTCCAAGAACCAATGTTTTGATTGAACAATTGAGTTTGCTGAAACATATAAGCCATATTTGTAGCAGCACCTGTGTTCCATCCACCAATATTTCCATTGAAAGCAGTGGCAGCCGCAAACATTCCACCAAAATCAGTAACTGCCGCCGTGTTCCATGAACTAATATCACCTGTAAAAGCACTTGCATCATAGAACATTTGGGACATATTCGTAATCGTTGATGTGTTCCAAGTGCTTAACAAAGGATAGCCTGTAAAGCTTGTGCTTCCACTGAACATTTCTGAAGCATTTGTTACTAAACTCAAATTTGGAACATCTGTCGCTGTAATGGTCATATTTCCAAAATTTGAAAGCATTTTGTTAGCCCTCGTCCAGTTCGTTGAACCAAACTGAACCACTTTTCTTAAATATGGCCAATAATTTGAAGGCAATTGCTCGTTTGCAAATGCCTTCAAATTCGTTTCGCTAATGTAAAGCGTGAATTTCTCATTCGCATTGGTAGTGATAGTGAAATTTCGTGAAGAGGTTATTGTGTTGTTTGTTCCTGCATGGTTGAATGTCCCGAAACCAGTTTTTCCTGTTTCGGTGGTGTACCAATACGAAACATCTCCATTGGTAAGCACACTTGCATAAGAAGAAGTCAAACTTGTACTCGCTTGCCACTCAGTCACAAAAGCCGTGGTACTTGTCAAGAATAATTTTGCAGAACTGCTAATCACCTCACACCCCTCACTTATCACTTTTACACGGAACAATTTCCCATGATCTGGAACAGTTAAAGCGGATGTGGTGTAAGTTGTAGCAGTTGCGCTCGAAATATCTGTCCACGATGTACCGTTGTTCGTGCTTTGTTGCCACTGATAGGTCAAGTTTGTACCTGTTGCAGCTACTGAGAACGATGCCGTTTGACCAATGTTTTGTGTTTGGTCTGTTGGTTGAGTGGATATTACTGGGTTGTTGCAATTTATTCCTTGTGAAATCATCACGCGGTTGTTTGTTCCTGTGTTTGAAACAGCAAGGAACATATTATTCCCATAAGCCACTCCCATCCAGTTGTTATCAACCGGTGAATTTCTCAAAGTCCAGTTAATTCCATCAGGGCTTGTCATCACTCTTGTGCCCGTTCCTGACTTAGCAACGGCCACAAAAAGTCCTCCACCAAAAGAAACCGAAGTCCAATCGAGATCTGCGGCAGAAGTTTGTATTGTCCACGTAATACCGTCAGGGCTCGTCATCACGCGATTTCCTGTTCCTGAATTGGCAACCGCTACAAATAAATTATTACCATACGTTACTGATTTCCAATTGTTATCAGCTGCCGAAGTTCTTGCTGTCCAAGTAATCCCATCTGGACTTGTCATGACACGATTGCCCGTTCCATTATCTCGAACTGCAACGAAAAGATTATTTCCAAAGACTACGTCTGTCCAGCCTGTACTAGACACACCAGTTGTATTTGACCAACTCGAACCATTAGTACTTCGCATGACAGCCCCTCCTGATGGCATAAACATAGATCCTACTGCTACAAAGGCATTATTTCCATAAGCAATAGCATTCCATCCTCCTGAAGCCGAAGCGGCATCTATCCAATTAATAGCATCAGAACTTGTATAAAGTGCACTCGCCCCACTATAACCAGTACCGACAGCAACGTAAAGATTATTCCCATAGGTAACATCTTTAAGTTCCTCTAATGGAGTAAAAGTTGAAGGGCTATTGATCCAATTGACACCATTCGAACTTTTCATAATTGCTCTATAAGGTGGTGCAGATGGTTTTCCTACTACCACGAATTCATTATTTATGTAAGAAACAGCATTCCAACTAGTCTCAATTGCTGCATTTGAATACCAAGTAATACCATCTGTACTGGTCATCACACGATTTCCTGTACCACTTGAAGCTACCGCTACAAAACGACCGTTACCGTAGGCTACAGAAGTCCAATTATTGTCAGCTGCGGATGTTCTTGATGTCCATGTATTTGCATCAGTACTTGTCAATACACGGTTATTAGTTCCGCTACTCGCAACTACAACATACATATTATTTGCAAAAATAACATCAGTCCATGAATTAGACACTGGCGTATTTCGTGTCATCCAATTTGAGCCATCTGAACTAGTTTTAATATAACCCGTACCCACTGCAGAACCCACAGTAAGAAAACTATATCCGTTAGAAACGACACTATTCCAATCAGTTGTGTTGTTCGATTGAGAAGTCCAGTTTGATGCATTTGTACTAGTGTAAACTACACCAGTTCCTAATGCTTGTGTTCCGACAGCTACAAAAGTTCCAAACATTGAAACGGTTACATCCCTTAGTTCCACATTAGGTGAAAAATCCGTTGCACAAGCAGTCCAGTTTAGTCCATCAGTACTATACATTACCGCCTTTCCGTAAGTGCCAGCTGCTTTTCCGACGGCAATAAACCTATTGTTGACATAACTTACAGCGAACCAGCTACCATTTACTCCATCATTTAAAGTTGTCCATGTAATACCATCTGTACTCGTCATTACTCGGTTATTTGTTCCGTCCGATGAAACAGCCACAAAACGACCATTACCGTAAGCCACTCCTCTCCAACTATTATCCGCAGGTGAAGTTCTACTTGTCCATGTTAACCCATCGGGACTCGTCATAATACGGTTACCCGTACCACTCGAAGCTACTGCAACGAACATATTGTTACCATACGTTATCGCTCTCCAATCCAAATCCTGACTTGCAGGTCCAATTGTAGTAATACTTTGCCAACTGACACCCGCAGGTTGCTGCGCCCTCAAATTCGGCATAAACTGTAAAAACAAGAGCAAGAAAAGTACCCAATTCCGGGTGTACTTACTGCCAAAAACACTTTTTAAATAAGTCATAATAATGAAATTTTCGGCAAAGTTCTCTTCTCATTCAAAAAAAAGGGTCAGAAAACACGAAAATGTTCTGAAAATGTTCTGAACGTAAAAACGTAAAAAATTAACTTACTGAAAATTAAGTAAATAGAATTTTAGTGGTTTTTTAGAACATTTTTATTAACAAAATTTTATTTCATTACATAAATTTCTATATACTCAGCCATAAGTCGATTTTTTAACCACTTATGGCTGAGTATAGAAATAAAAAATGAATAAAAATAAAACACTATACTCAGCCATAAGTGATATTTTTTATATATTTGTGGCTGAGTATAACACTTATGGAATTAGTAGGAAGAATTAGAGAACGCTCATTATTTCAAGAACTTACAGAAAATGAAAGAGCTAATTTTGTTGCCATATACGGACGAAGAAGAATTGGAAAAACCTTCCTTATTAAAAACCATTTCAAAACCTTTGAATTTTATCACAGCGGTGTGGCAAATGTGGAAACCAAACAACAATTAAAACTGTTTCATCAATCGCTTTGTCAATTCGGAAAAAAAGAATTTCCACTACCAAAAAATTGGTTTGAAGCATTTGATTTATTGAAAGTGATTATCCAAAATTCGAGGCGAAAAAAGAAGGTGGTTTTTATCGATGAAATGCCTTGGCTACAAACCCAAAGGTCTAATTTCTTAGCTGCATTGGAATATTTTTGGAACCATTGGGCTTCTGAACGCACCGATTTGATATTCATTGTTTGTGGTTCTTCGAGTACATGGATTATCAATAAACTCATCAATAACAAAGCAGGTTTACACAATCGGATAACCCACAAAATCCATCTAAAGCCTTTCACACTTTCAGAGACAGAACTGTTTCTATCCAAAAAAGGAATTCAATGGAACCGCTATCAATTGGTAAAAGCTTACATGGTTTTCGGAGGAATTCCCTATTATTTGGAACAACTTCAAAAAGGAAAAAGTATCGATCAAAACATCAATGATTTACTTTTTGATGAAGAAAGTGTTTTGTTTAACGAATTTCAAAATTTATACGCTTCACTTTTCTCCAATCACGAAACGTATATCGAAATTGTGAACGCACTTGCAACTAAAAATAAAGGATTAACCAGAAACGAAATAGTTCCTTTGGTTTCCATCAACACGGGAGGAACCTTGAGTACCATTTTAGAAGATTTAGAGTTGTCGGGTTTTATACGAAAATATTACGCTGTTGGTAAAAAACAAAGAGACGCACTTTATCAATTGGTAGATACTTACAGTTTGTTTTATTTCAATTTTTTAAATCAAAAAAATAGACAAAAAAACCAATGGATACAGTTATTGGGTAGTCCAAAGCTGAATGCGTGGGGTGGTTACGCTTTTGAAATCGTTTGTTTGTGGCATATAGAAACCATTAAAAAAGCAATGGGTATTGAAGGAATTCACTGCGACGTGTATTCGTGGTCAAATACCAATGCACAAATTGATTTAATTTTCGATCGAAAAGACCAAATTGTGAATGTATTTGAGATAAAATTTTCAGAAAATCAATTCATACTTCAAACAAATTATTTACTGAATTTGATGAATAAAGTGAATGAATTTAAAAGCAACATTCCAACTAAAAAAGCCATTCAGCTGACGATGATAACGACGTATGGTTTGGCAGAAAATGAGAACAAAGGAATGATACCTTTCCAATTGACCATGGAAGATTTGTTTTAATTGTTAGAAACTTTTGATTCAAAAAAAACGCCACCCTTTTCAGAATGGCGTTTTACAAAAAGATAAAAGCTATTAATTTTTAATAAATCGTTTTATAATTGTTCCATTTTCGGTTTTAACATGGAAAATATAAATGCCTTTGGATAAATAATTCAAAGTCATGTTAAACTTAGTGTTTTGGACCTGATATTCAGCCATCATTTGTCCTGTCGTGTTGTAAACGATAACACTTTCAATATTTCCATTGCTATTTTCGATACTTACATCTGAAGTTGCAGGGTTAGGGAATACAGAAATTCCAAATTCTAGATTTTCATTCAAACCAAGTGTGTTAATTGTTACACATGTACTTGTATCCGAACAGCCATTTCTTGATACAATTACAGCGTATTCACCATTTACACTTGCTACAAAAACTTGTGCTGTCTCCCCTTCAATCGCTTCATTGTTGGCACAATTTATCCATTGATACGAAGCATTTGGAACATTAGCGAAAATGGTATAATTACTCAAAATTGTTGTTGCTTCAAGTACTTCTGAATTAATTGTTAAATTAAGTCTAATGACACTATCACAACCTTGTGCGGTTTGAAAGTATACAATCGCTGAATTATTATTAGAAGTATAAGTAATTCCATCAATCCAAGTATATGATCCACAAGAATTTTTGACATCTTCTGTAATAATGGCACATTGTTTCAATTTCAAAGCAAAACCATCATAATCACCAGCTGAAGTACTGTTGTTTATACTTGCGTTAGGGTCAAAATCTACAGAAGATTTGAATTTACCACCAATATAAATATTGCTTTGATTATCAATATGAATACTATTGGATATTGTTTCAAAAGAACCTTCAATTAGACCTGCCCATGCGAAATTGCCCGAAGGTCGGAGTTTTAAAATAAACTCATCTTTGCTACCTTCACTTGTTAAATTAAAAGTATTAATTGGATCTTGATCGAAATCAACAGTTGCACCAAAATAACCGGTTACATAAATATTCCCAATCAAATCAGTTGCAACAGCATAAGCAGCATCACCTTGTTGAACACCATATTTTTGAGCCCAAATTAAACTTCCTGATGCCGAATATTTAGCTACAAAAATGTCCATAACATTGCTTGGACCTGTTACCGTTAAAGGAAATGTTGCACTTGATGGGTCAAAATCAGCCGTTCCATTAAAAAGCCCTGCAATAACAATATTATCGTTTGGATCAATTGAGATATCCGTCGCTCCTTCCATTCCAGTCCCGCCAACATTATAAGCCCATATTAAATTTCCAGCCGAAGCATATTTAGCAATAAAAATATCTGTTGAACTTGATGTTAGGGTTATTCCACCCATGTCAGCAGCACTATTATTAAAAGATCCTGTAGCAATAAAATTATTTTCATTATCAATAGCAACTTTAACAATATCTACAGAACCAGCGTACTGTTTTACCCAAACAAAATTTCCTGATGAATTCCACTTTGCCATAAATGAAGATGTCTGAAAATCTCCTGTAACTAAATTACTAACTGATGTTCCTGGGTCAAAATCAGTTACGCTAGTAAATGAGCCATAAAAAATTAGATTATCATCATTATCAACTGTTATACTTCTTGCCCCAATTCCTCCAACATTTCCAACAGTTTTTGCCCATTGAAAAACTCCAGCGGAATTGAATTTGGCAATATATAATTCAGTTGACCCTTGAGAAGTGAAAGTAAGATTATTTGACGCTGCACCAAAATCAATTGTAGTTTGAAACGCTCCAATGACATACGTATTGTTTTGACTATCAATATCAAATCCTGTAATCGTAATGTTTTCTCCAATGATGTCTTTTGCCCAAATTAAATCACCTGAAGAATTGTATTTAGAAATATATACACCAACATTAGAAGAAGCTCCGGCATCTAAATTCACAACAGTTGTTCCAGGATCGAAATCAACTACATTCTTAAATTGACCTGCGCTGATTACATTTCCATCTGTATCTGTTTTAACTCCAACAGTTAAATCAGCATTAGTTCCAGAAATAGTTCGAACCCAATCAAATTCTTGAGCGAATTGCCAATTAACCATTGAAGCTATTGCGAAAGAGAGTAATAATTTTTTCATTTTTCAGAATGTTTTGTGAGTGATTTGTTCCACTCGAAGGTGAATATTAATTCAAAGGAATTAAAATATTGTTCTTCAGCAAGTAAATATTCCATAAATGTTCTGAACGACAAAAAACACTTAATTAAACTACTAATTATCAATCGATTAAAGATAAACAAGTCGTTTAGAACATTTATTTTTAAAACAATCTAAAAAACAATTTATAAACACCAAAATGTATCATTCTGAGCCGAAAGAGGTTTGTTAATTTATTGATTTGAGTACTAAAATTATGATACAACAAAAAACGCCACCCTTTGCAGAATGGCGTTTATTAAAAGTTGAAATGCGATTATCTCACCGTAACTCGTCGCGTTGTCGTTCCTTCCGCAGTTTGAATATTGAAAAGATAAACTCCGCTTGGCAATTGGTTCAATTCAATCAAAGTTGATGAAGTATTCACAGAATGAGTTGCTATAATTTGTCCCATTGTATTGTAGATAACAATGTTTTCAATCGTTCCATTCGAGCTTGAAATGTTCACTTCTGTTGTAGCTGGATTTGGATAAACTGAAATTGTACCAAGTGATAAACTTTCCAAACCAACGTTGTCAATTGTCACACATGCACTCGTATCAGAACAGTTGTTTTGAGTAACGATAACTGAATAGTCTCCATTAGCTGTTGCAGTGAATGTTTGGTTAGTCGCTCCTGTAATTACTTGGTTCGTTGCACAATTGATCCATTGGTAAGTTGCACTATTTGCAGTTGCCGTGATACTCAAATCATTTAAGTTCGTTGCAACATTTATTGGTAAATTAATGGTCAAGTTTGTGGTCACCGTGCTATCACATCCATTTAGTGCTGTTAATACATTTATATATGTTCCTGATTGTGTGTAAACCGAGTCGCCAATTGAATAAGTTTCTCCTGAACAAAGTGTGATGTCTTGTGCTAACACATTTGCAGGTAAAATCGTTAAGTTAGTTGTAACCAAACTATCACATCCATTAACTCCAGTGAAAACATTTTGATAAGTTCCAGATGTGGAGTAAGTGCTTCCACCAATTGTATAAGATTCACCAAAACAAACACTTACATCTTGAGTACTCGGTGTTGGCAATGCGGTTACATTCAACGTTTGCTGTGCGGTTCCATTACATCCATTAGAAGTAACTGTAACTGTATAAGTTGTTGAAGAACTCGGATTTTGTGTAATCGCTGCTGTTGTTTCACCAGTTGACCAAGCATAAGTTGTTCCTCCACTTGCTGTTAAAGTTGCACTTGTGCCTGAACAAATTGTGCCATCATTATTGGTTGTTCCAGAGGTTTCAGTAACTGAAATACTTGCTGTTGGCGTAGCATCGACTGTAATTGTTCTGCTTGCCGTTGCCGTACACGTTCCATTTGCAACAGTAACCGAATAAGTAGTCGTTGATGATGGTGTAGCCGTAATATTTGCAGTTGTTTCACTTGTTGACCAAGTATAGTTTGTTCCTCCTGTAGCATTTAGGGTAATACTTGAACCATTACAAATCGTTCCATCGTTATTAGTTGTTCCAGAGTTCTCAGTTATTGAAATATTTGCTGTAGGGTTCGCTATAACTGTAAGTTGAGTTGTGATGATACTATCGCATCCAGATATTGATTGCAGAGTATCGTTGTAATTTCCAGTAACAGAATAAACATTACCATTAAAGCTATAACTTGAACCACTACAAATTGTTTGTGGATTATTTGAATAGGAAGGACTTCCAACAATATAGGAAATTACGATGTAACCATTACCATTATTGGTTCCGTTTGTAATTGAGGTATTTGTAGCTGATGAAGAGATGTAATTTGTTCCTCCAGCTCCACCACCGCCACTACCTTGTTGATTTCCAATACACATTGCAGAGCCCGCGCTTCCGCCACCACCACCGCTTCCACCTTGGTATCCTCCGCCTCCTCCGCCACCAGCGGAAATCGCAGTACAAATATTTGCAGCACCAGTACCTCCAGCACCACCGATACCTGTATTCGTTCCATTCACTCCAGCTGAGCCAATTGCAGAGGATACATTACAACCAATTCCCGCTGCTCCTCCTTGTAGAAATGTTCCGCCATTTCCTCCTCCTCCCAAGATATTTGGGCTAGTTTGATAAGAAATACCATCTTCCCCAAATCCATTACTGTTTCCTCCATCTCCACCTTTGACCATAGTTGCAGGAATTTGTCCACAACCTCCATTTCCTCCGCCACCGCCACCAGCAGCAACAATTATCCTATCACTTGGAGAAGTTCCATTAATGCGAATATCGCTGGCACCACCTCCGCCACCTCCTACAGGAGTAGAACCTTCAGTTGCTGTACCTCCATTTCCACCTCCGTTATATCCTCCTATTCCACCATTTGCTGCACCACCAACATAAATATTTAAAACTGTACTTGAAGAAAATGTAAAAACACCTGTTACCATTGCACCTTTACCTCCGTTTCCTCCTAGAGACTGATTTGAAACACCATTTGCTCCACTACCACCATAGCAAGTAATAGTTGCAGTTGCACATCCCGGAATTGTAAGTGTTTGTGGACTTCCAGTGTAATTGAACGTTTGTGTTATTACTTGTGAACTAGCGCTTAGACTAATCATCGAAACCCATAAGATTGAGAAAACTTTTTTGAACATTTGGTTTATTTATTAAATTAAGTCAAGCAACTTATCATTTTGAAATAAATTGATGACTTAAATTGTATTATTTAACGAAAGTATAGCATTATTTTTTTTTATTTCAAATAATGTTCTGAACGTCATTTTTTTGTTCTGAAATCAAAAAACGCCCTTCATTTTTCAATAAAGGGCGTTTCAATTTAAAAATACGTTTTTACTATTTTACAACTACTCGTTTGGTTACACAGCCAGAATTGGTCTGAATTTTAAACACATAAACTCCAGTTGAATAATTCGTCAAATTGAATTCTTTAGAATTTGCATTTACTGATTCTTTGCTGATTAACTGTCCCATTGCATTATAAATCGCAATGTTTTCAATCGTTCCATTCGAGCTTGAAATATTCACTTCTGTTGTAGCTGGATTTGGATAAACTGAAATTGTACCAAGTGATAAACTCTCCAAACCAACATTGTCAATCGTCACACAAGCACTTGTATCTGAACATCCATTTTGCGTCACGATAACTGCATAGTTTCCATTCGCTGTTGCGGTGAATGTTTGGTTTGTTGCTCCTGCAATTGCTTGGTTTGTTGCACAATTAATCCATTGGTAAGTTGCGTTGCTTGCCGTTGCCGCGATAGTTAAATCATTTAAGGTTGTTGCAACATTTACCGCTTCATTGATACTTAAAATTGTTGTTACTGTACTATCACATCCTAAAGCTGAAATCAATGTATCGAGATAAGTTCCTGCTTGTGTGTAGGTCGATGTTCCAATAGAATAACTAGTTCCGAAGCAAATGTTCACATTTTGAGTGTGCGTGATTGGGTCAAGAACAGTCAAGTTTGTGGTCACTGTGGAATCACAACCGTTAATCGCAGTGAAAACATCGCTGTAGGTTCCACTGGTAGTGTAAGTGTTTGTACCAATCGTATAACTTTCCCCAAAACAAACCGTGATTGCTTGTGAGGAAACAATTGCATCTGAAATGGTTAAATCTGTGTAAACCGTACTATCACAACCATCGATTGCAGTCAATACATCAGTGTAGTTTCCAGATGTTGTGTAAGTTGAAGTTCCAACGGTATAACTTTCTCCTGCACACAACACTAAGGTTTGGTTACTAGAAACAAAAGGTTTGATCACTAAGTTGGTTGCCACAACGCTATCACAACCGTTTACGCCAATAAAAATGTTAGTGTAAGCTCCTGACGAAGTGTATGTATTTGTTCCAACGATTAAACTTTCTCCATAACAAAGTGTGATATTTTGGGTAGAAGGTGTTGGTAAAGCTGTAACGACAAGACTTGTTGTTTCAGAATCTGAACAACCGTTGTCATCAGTTACAGTTACTGTGAAAGATGAAGATAAACTCGGATTCACATCAATTGTTGCAGATGAAGCAGCGTTTGACCATAAGAAATTCGTTGCTCCAGCCGCTGTTAAAGTAGCAGTTTCTCCGTTACAAATTGTTCCATCGTTGCTCACCAACCCAGAATTTTCGGTTACGATGATACTTGCGGTAGGTAAACCATTTACCGTCACAGTTGCATCTTGAGTTCCTTGGCAGTTGTTGGAATCGAAGACAGTAATCGTAAAAGTATTGGATAACGTTGGGTTGAGTTGGATGGCAGCTGTATTCGCTCCTGTTGACCAAGAATAAACGCTTGCTGTCGTACTGAAAGCCGAAAGAGTAATGCTTTCACCTAAACAGATGATTCCGTCATTTGGAGTTGTGCCACTTACTTCAATAAAATCAATAGTAGCGGTTGGCAAGGCATTCACTGTCAATGTCTGACTAGTTGAAGAAGTACATCCATTGGCGTTTGTTACTGTTACGGTGTATGTTGTATTTGAACTTGGGTTTTTCGTAATCGCAGCCGTTGTTTCACCTGTTGACCAAGCGTAAGAAGTTCCGCCAGATGCAGTCAAGGTTGCACTTGCACCATTACAAATTGTTCCGTCGTTATTCGTTGTTCCAGAAGTTTCAGCTACTGATATAGAAGCCGTTGGCGAAGCAACCACAGTCAACGTTTGCGAACTTGTTGCTGAACATCCATTTGCGTTGGTAACGGTTACGGTGTAGGTTGTTGTTGTCGCAGGACTTTTAGAAATCGCTGCTGTCGTTTCACCTGTTGACCAAGCGTAAGAAGTTCCGCCACTAGCTGTTAAGGTTGTGGTGAAGTTCGCACAAATCGAACCGTCGTTTGCTGTTCCTGAGTTTTCTGTTACCGCGATTGACGCTGTTGGTAATCCATTCACTGTGATGGTTCTTTGTGCAGTTCCTTGACAACCACTTGTTGTTGCTGTAACGGTGTAAGTTGTTGTCGTTGTTGGACTTTGTGTCAAAGCAGCTGTTGTAGCACCCGTTGACCATGCGTAAGTTGTTCCACCCGAAGCGGTCATTGTTGCACTTGCACCTGTACAAATTGTTCCATCGTTGTTCGTTGTTCCAGAGGTTTCAGTAACGGCAATGGTTGGAGTAGGTAAAGCTATTACGGTCAAAGTTTGTGGTGTTGAAGCTGAACATCCGTTAGCTGTAACGGTCACAGTATAAGTTGCCGTTGAACTCGGACTTTGCGTAATTGAAGCTGTTGTTGCTCCTGTTGACCAAGCGTAAGATGTTCCGCCTGATGCAGTCAATGTTGCACTTGCGCCGTTACAAATTGTTCCATCATTATTCGTTGTTCCAGAAGTTTCAGCTACTGAAATAGAAGCCGTTGGTGAAGCAACTACAGTCAAAGTTTGCGAACTTGTTGCTGAACAGCCATTTGCGTTGGTTACGGTTACGGTGTAAGTGGTTGTTGTCACAGGACTTTTGGAAATCCCTGCCGTTGTTTCTCCTGTTGACCAAGCATAAGAAGTTCCGCCACTTGCTGTTAAGGTCGTGGTGAAGTTCGCACAAATCGAACCGTCGTTTGCTGTTCCAGAGTTTTCTGTTACTCCGATTGCAGCGGTAGGTAAACCGTTCACTGTGATGGTTCGTTGCGCTGTTCCTTGACAACCACTTGTGGTTGCGGTTACGGTATAAGTCGTCGTTGTTGTTGGACTTTGTGTCAAAGCAGCTGTTGTTGCGCCCGTTGACCATGCGTAAGATGTTCCACCCGAAGCGGTCATTGTAGCACTTGCACCGGTACAAATTGTTCCATCGTTGTTCGTTGTTCCAGAGGTTTCAGTAACGGCAATGGTTGGAGTAGGTAGAGCAGTAACGGTCAAAGTTTGTGGTGTCGAAGCTGTACATCCATTTGAGGTAACAGTCACAGTATAAGTAGTTGTAGAACTTGGATTTTTTGTAATTGCAGCCATTGTTTCTCCTGTTGACCAAGCGTAAGAAGTTCCGCCAGATGCAGTCAATGTTGCACTTGCTCCATTACAAATTGTTCCGTCGTTATTCGTTGTTCCAGAAGTTTCAGCTACTGAAATGGAAGCCGTTGGCGAAGCAACCACAGTCAACGTTTGCGAACTTGTTGCTGAACATCCGTTTGCGTTGGTAACGGTTACGGTGTACGTTGTTGTGGTCGCAGGACTTTTAGATATCGCTGCCGTTGTTTCACCTGTTGACCAAGCGTAAGAAGTTCCACCACTAGCTGTTAAGGTTGTGGTGAAATTTGCACAAATCGAACCGTCGTTTGCTGTTCCTGAGTTTTCTGTTACAGCAATCGATGGTGTTGGTAAAGCGTTTACAGTGATTGTATTATTCGCTGAGCCAGAACAGCCATTTGCATTTGTTACTGTTACCGTATATGTTGCAGTTGATGTTGGGCTCGGTGTAATGGAAGCTGTTGTTGCTCCTGTTGACCAGGCATAAGTTTGTCCGCTTGGCAAGGACAATGTTGCACTTGCACCATTACAAATAATACCATCATCGTTGCTTGTTCCGCTTGTTTCAATAACCGCAATACTTGGAACTGGATTTCCGTTAACTGTAATTGTTTTTGAAGCTGTTCCAGTACATCCTGAAGCATTTGTTGCCGTTACAGTATAAGTTGCTGTTGAACTCGGACTTTGCGTAATTGAAGCTGTTGTTGCTCCTGTTGACCATGCGTAAGAAGTACCGCCAGATGCAGTCAATGTTGCACTTGCTCCATTACAAATTGTTCCGTCGTTATTCGTTGTTCCAGAAGTTTCAGCTACTGAAATGGAAGCCGTTGGCGAAGCAACCACAGTCAAAGTTTGCGAACTTGTTGCCGAACATCCGTTTGCATTGGTTACAGTTACGGTGTACGTTGTTGTGGTCGCTGGACTTTTAGAGATCGCTGCTGTTGTTTCACCTGTTGACCAAGCGTAAGAAGTTCCGCCACTTGCAGTTAAGGTTGTGGTGAAGTTCGCACAAATTGATCCATCATTGGCTGTTCCAGAGTTTTCAGTAACTGCGATTGCAGCTGTAGGTAAACCGTTTACAGTGATTGTTCTTTGTGCCGTTCCTTGACAGCCGCCTGTGGTTGCTGTTACGGTGTAAGTTGTTGTAGTCGTTGGACTTTGTGTGATTGCAGCTGTTGTTCCAGTTACTGACCAAGAGTAAGTTGTTCCTCCTGATGCAGTCATCGTTGCGCTTGCTCCCGTACAAATTGTTCCGTCATTGTTTGTTGTACCTGAAGTTTCAGTCACAGCAATCGTTGGAGTTGGTAAAGAAGTAACAGTTAAAGTTTGTTGAGCGCTTGCAGTACAGTTGTTGGAATTGCTAACCGTTACGGTGTAAGTTGTGTTTGAACTTGGACTTTTTGTAATCGCAGCAGTTGTTTCACCTGTTGACCAAGCGTAAGATGTTCCGCCTGATGCAGTCATTGTTGCGTTTGTACCCGAACAAATTGTTCCGTCGTTATTGGTCGTTCCAGAAGTTTCAGTAACTGAAATACTTGCTGTTGGTGAAGCGTTTACTGTAATTGTTTGTGAAGCATTTCCTGAACAACCGCTTGTAGTTGCTGTAACCGTATAGGTAGTATTTGAATTTGGGTTTACGGTAATGCTTGCAGTCGTAGCGCTGTTTGACCAAGCGTAAGCTGTTCCACCTGTTGCGGTTAAAGTCACACTTGCTCCGTTACAAATTGTACCGTCATTATTCGTAGTTCCTGAAGTTTCAGTAATCGTAATTACAGGGGTTGGTGGTGTGCATGAAATGACCGTCAAAGTTGTCGCATCACTATTAACGAAGCATGAACCACTTGACACCACCACCCGAATTTGTTTATTGTTATCACCACTTTGGGAATTGTTAAGCGTGTAGGTGGCATTTGTTGCACCAGAAATATTTGTCCAAGAGCCTCCGTTGTTCGTACTTTCTTGCCATTGATAGGTTAAATTAGCTCCAGTTGCCACTGTTGAGAAAGTTGCGTTTTGTCCAGCATTTACGGATTGGTTAGTAGGTTGAGTGGAGATAACAGGGTTGGTGCAGTTTATAGCTTGAGACATCATGATACGATTTGCAGCACCACCTGATCCAACGGCATAAAACTTTCCATTTCCAAAAGTGACAGCATTCCAACTATTATCAACTGGCGTATTTCTTAAGATCCAAGTAATTCCGTCGGTACTTGTCATCACGCGATTACCCGTTCCCGATGTTGAAACGGCAACAAACACACCATCTCCAAATGTAACAGAAACCCAATCATTATCAGCCGCGGAAGATCGTTCTGTCCAATTAATACCATCTGGACTTGTCATCACGCGATTGCCCAATCCCGTTGCTGAAACAGCAACGAATAAACCATTACCATAAGTAACAGAACGCCAATTATTAGAAGAGGCAGAAAATTGACCAACCCAATTAATTCCATCGGTACTCGTCATAACTTGATTAACTCCTGAACCTGCAACAGCGACAAACCTTCCATTTCCGAATGCAACCGAGCGCCACCATGCCGTTCCAACAGGGGTTCCTTCCGACCAGTTTATACCGTTCGTACTGGTTATTACTCTTCCTTGACTTGAAGACGTTGAACCTACTGCAACAAAACGTCCGTTACCATAGGCGACAGCATCCCATTCTCCCAAACCTGGGCTAGTTTGTGTTGTCCATGTATTACCATCTGGACTCGTTAAAATAACACCTCCATCGCCAGCTGCCCAACCAACAGCAACAAATAGACCGTTTGCGTAGGTAATAGCTCTCACATTAACTTCTGAAACACTCACTCTATTCCAGTTTACCCCATCTGAATTAGACAGCATTAATTTGGAATTATTATTTCCAACTGCTATATATTTGTTATTCCCGTAAGTAATACCCAACATTGCTAAATCCGATGGATAATTAGTCGTCTCCCAAGTAATACCATCACTACTTCGCATAAAACGATTTCCTTCTCCAGATGAGGCAACAGCAACATAATAACCATTTCCATAAATCACCCCACTCCAATTATTACTTGGTGTAGCAGAACCAGTTGTCCAATTAACTCCATCTACACTGGTTAAAACTCCTGAAGATGACAATGCTACAAACTTCCCATTAGTGTAAGTTATTGCACTCCAAACATTTGCAGGTAAAGAAGGGATATTTGTCCAATCAATACCATTTAAACTAGACATAAATCTGTCGGTTCCATTTGATGCGACAGCTATAAAACGACCATTTCCATAAGTAACAGAACTATATGAAATACTTGCAGATGAAGTTCTTAAAGTCCAAGAAATTCCATCGGGACTAGTCATGACCCTTGTTGTTCCACCAGTATTAGATACAGCCACAAAAAGTCCATTACCAAAAGTTACCGATTGCCAACTATTATCAGCTGCTGAAGTTTGACTTGTCCACGTTATTCCATCTGGACTCGTCATCACCCGATTACCCAGGCCTGTGGAGCTTACTGCAACAAACAAACCATTTCCAAAAGTTACTGAATACCAAGAATTATCAGCAACTGATGTGCGCATTGTCCAATTGATTCCGTCTGGACTTGTCATGACGCGATTTCCAGTTCCTGAAATAGCAACTGCAACAAACAAACCGTTTCCAAAAGTGACAGAACGCCAATCGTTATCTGTAGGTGTGTTACGAAATGTCCAATTAAGACCATCCGTGCTTGTGACTACACGTTTTCCTGTACCATTACTGGCAACAGCAACAAATACACCGTTTCCATAAGCAACAGAACGCCATGCCAAATCATAGGTGCCATAATCTACTAACTCCCACGCTTCACCTAACGCTTGTTGCGCTCTTAGTTTGGAAGTAAAAGGTAAAATCAAGAGGAAAGCAAGTAATACATTTAAAACTTGCTTGCTACCCAAAAAATGCTGTAATCGCGACATATAATTAATTTTTCGGCAAAAGTGATAGGCTTTATTCAAAAAAGGATGAAAATCTCCGAAAATGTTCTGAAAATGTTCTGAAAATGTTCTGAACGTAAAACGACAAAAAATTAACTGACTGTTTTTCAATACAATAAGTTTTTGATGGAATTTTCAGAACAAAAAGATTAATTGTAAAGAAGTCGTTTTTGTCAATGCAAAATCTTACTCGAAAGTTTAAATTCAAAAATGTTCTGAACGTCAAAAAAATGTTCTGAACGATTTTCACGAATTAGATGGTGTACAGAACTTTGCAAAAAAAACTATGAAAAAAATAACACTTATTTTGGTCTCCTCTCTCATGCTTACCAAACTTATTGCGCAGCAAGGAATTCCAAATCAACCAATGGCAGAACAACCAAAAAATGTTTACTCGAAATATAATTCAGCAACTTTTGGAACGCAAGGTGGAAAAAGTTTGACCACACGCGCTGCAAGTATGATTCTCTACAATTTCAATCAGTTTTCAATCACTAATCGCTTGTATGTTTCCACTTATTCTGAGTACTACAAAGATTGGAACAACTTGTTTTTCTCGAACTATTTGAACGCGCAAACTTTCATGAATTATAAGTTGCCGAAATTATTTATCGTTGGTGTTGGATACCGTTTTCACAACAATTTTGAAGTGAACCAACGCCAAAATTTTATTCAATTCAAAGTAGAAAAGACCTTCACTTGGTAAACCGATAAGCATGACACATTACCTAAACCGAGAAAATCTGGGGCATTTAGGATATTTCCTGTTTTTCGTTTTTATCGTGGGAATTGCTTTATTGGTGAAGGGAGATTATTCGAATTTCTTTATACTATTCATTCTCCTTTTCCAGATTATTTACTTTTTGATGACCTATTATAAAGGTTTTCTTTTTGTAATTTCCATCTTTCATAAATGGAAGCAACAGGACAATAAATTCAATTTGATTTACTATCCGACCTTCAATATTCTGCTTCCAAATTACAAAGAAAAAAAGGAAACGATTGAAGAACTCATTCACAACATCAATCAATTGAACTATCCTAAAGAATATGTAAAAGCATTTTTAATAGCGCAAAAAGATGACAATCAAACGATTAATGCAATTGGTCAGATTGATTTACCTGCTTTCGTGGAATTACTCATCATTCCTTCAGTTCAGCCAGGCGAAACACAATCCAAGTCGCGCGCTTTGAATTATGCTCTAAAACAATGTACTGCGGATTACATCACGATTTTCGACAGTGAAGACGCGCCCGATCCCGATCAATTTTTAAAAGTAGCACAGCGATTTGCTGAATCGGATGTGGACGTTATTCAATGTACGATTGGCATTTATAACACTAACCAAAATTTTATTTCCCGATTTTTCGCAGCGGAGTTTCGTTGCTTCTTTCAGTATTTATTGCGTGGAATTAGTGTTTTGGGAACTTCGCGCCTCTCCCCCTACCTTCCTTTGGGAGGAACTTCTTTTTATGTCAGAAGAAATATGATGGAACAAATTGGCGAGTTTGACATGTTTAATCCTACGGAAGATTTGATTTTCAGTTCTTCGGTTTATCGCAAAGGTGGAAAAATTGAACATTTAGAAAGCGTAACATTCGGCGAAGCTCCTGTGAAATACAAGCAGTTAATCAATCAACGTACGCGTTGGGTAAAAGGATTTATGATTTCAACAATGGTCTTGAATCAGAATGTTTTTAAAACCTGGCGAGAAATTGGTTTTTTAAAGTGGCTAACGTTTAATCTTTGGACAATTGGTTCCGTTTTCGGATTGACAGCACCAATATTGATTGTTTTCACGCTTTCGTGGTTACTAATTGACACAAATATTTACGGCGAGTTTATTCCCGAATGGCTTTGGCTCATTGGCTACGGCGGTTTATTCATCGGCGGAACCCTTATCAGTATTGTGATTTTTGCTATTCCAGCTATTTCAAAAGGACGATTTTTAGATGCCTTGCTGACACCATTTTTTATAATATTCTCCAATTTTATTTTGATGATTTCCGCCTATAAAGCGCTCTATCAGTTGATTTTTAACCCTTCAATGGGTTGGGTAAAAACAGAACATGGTTTGGCGCAAAAGGACATCGAAATTGAAGCGGCTTAACCAAACAATCAGATGAAAAATGTACTTTTTGTATTAGGAACGCGACCTGAACTTATCAAATTGTTCCCTCTAATCAATGCTTTCAAAAGTGATATTGGCTGCAATGTTCAAGTTTGTGTGACGGGACAACATAAAGAATTACTGGAAGATTTATTTGACTTTTTTCATTTTCAACCTGATACGAACTTGCACGTAATGAAGGAAAATCAATCCTTGAGTGCGAGTTTCACTGCCATTATGCAAGGATTACAAAACCATTTTGCTTCACAACAATTTGAATATGTATTCGTGCAAGGCGACACCAATTCTGCTTTTGCAGGCGCATTATTTGGGTATTACAATCAAATTAAAGTGGTACATATCGAGGCAGGTTTGCGCAGTGGAGACATTTACTCGCCATTTCCAGAGGAAGGAAATCGAAAACTGATTGGACAAGTGGCGAATTTTCATTTTTGTGCAACGGAAGAAGCTGCTCAAAATTTGAGATCGGAAAATTTAAATGAAAATGTTTTCGTCGTTGGAAACACGGTGATTGACACGCTTTTATACACCTTAAAAAAGATTGAGCATCAAGCAGAAAAGTACGAATCACTTGCTCGAAATAATGCTTGGCATTTGAGTGAACAATCTGTCTTAGTAACCATACATCGACGCGAAAATTTTGGTGAACCCCTTCGTTTAATTTGCGAGGCCATTGAAGAATTTGCACTTGAAAATCCAGAAGTTAATTTTATGCTTCCGGTGCACCCGAATCGAAATGGACAATTTATTCGTGAGCATTTGAATGGAGTCAACAACGTTCAACTCATTGATCCTTTGCCGTATGACCAATTTGTTTACCTCATGCGAAAAGCCAAGGTTTTGATGTCGGATAGTGGTGGAATTCAAGAAGAAGCCATTTCTTGCAACAAACCGATTTTGATTCTTCGCGAAAATACCGAACGTCCAGAAGTGGTGAATGTTGGCGCAGGAATGTTGGTGCATTGCGACAAACAAAAAATCAAGTCAGAACTGAACCTTTTACTTCAAGATACTTCTTATTATCAACAGCGTATCAACAAAATCAACCCATTTGGTGACGGAAAAAGCAGTTTGAGAATTAAAGAATTGATTGAAAATATTGGTGCGGTAGTTGAGCCAAGCCATTCGAACCATTAACAATATAAAATGAAGTTTTTCTCTTTTAATTCAAGCAGAACTTCAACCAAATATCAAGCTTCAAAAACCAGAGATTATATCAATTTATCTTGAATTCGAGAGATGGCTCCGTGCGCATATTGCTTACCAATTGGGATTTCAAGATTTTTGATAAATACAAAATTGCTATCAAAACGATCGACGAAGTTTAAATTAACAAGGTAGCTTTTGTGAACCCTAACAAACTTATCCTCATATTTCGCTAAAAAATCAGTCAATGATTGGCGAATAACATACTTTTTATCTTCTGTGTTAAGCTCCAAATAAACGTGATCACTTTGCACAAAGACTATATCATTCACATCAATTTTAATGTAACAATCCTTTGTTTTGACAACCAATAATTTTACAACTTTTTTACCATAAAAAGAATCAATTGCCAACTCAATTGCAGCGTACAATTCAGCCGTATTGTAAGGCTTTGTCAAATAGGCGTTTGGTTTGTTTTCTCTGGCTAAATCAATTGTTTCTTTATCTGAAAATGACGTCAAATAAATAAATGGAATCTCAAACAATTTTCTAACTTCTCGTGCAAGGTCGATCCCAGTTTTCTTTCCTGAAAGTTCAATGTCTGTTAAAATTAAATCGGGGTTTACTTCGCTGATTAAATCAATTCCTTCAGAAAAAGAAATGGCTGGACCATAAACCTCATAACCAAGTTTTTGTAAAGTATCAACTAGTTCTTCAGCAAATAAAATCTCATCCTCAACTACAACTATTTTAACCTTTTCCATTTTTTAATCGATTTGTTTTCTTCCAATTTTGTCTTTAAAAATAAAAATCATTCCATTAATTTGTTGGTTTGTAGGTTTTATTTCACCTTGTAATTGTTTGATTAAGCTCTTAATTAGTTTCATCCCTAAACCTGATTCCTTGGGTGGCAAGGAAAGATTGAAACCTGTTCCTGAATCTTTGAATTCAAATAAGAAACTTGTATTATCCTGTTTCTTAATCGTAATTTCTATAAATTCACCTGGTTCATCTTTCAAAGCATATTTAATACTATTCGTGAACAGTTCGTTGAGAATTAAACCTAAAGGAATCGCAGTGTCAATATCCAATTGAATATCATCAATATTGATGCGTGTTATTACATTTTTAAAGTTTACTGTTGAAAGCAATAAATCGGTTAATTGTTGGGTGTATTCCTTAAAACTAACCAATCCTAAATATTCCGATTGATACAACTTTTGATGAATCAACGACATTGCTTTGATTCTACTTTGACCTTCATTTAGTTTTTGAATAACAATCTCATTTTCAATGTCTTTTGATTGTAATTCTAACAAACTATTCACCAACTGAAAATTATTTTTCACACGGTGATTTATTTCTTTTACGAGCATTTCTTTTTCATCATTTCTGATTTTTAAAATGCGTGATTTTTTAACATAAATGACAACGAAATAAATCGAAACTACAAGAAACAGCACGACAATAAAAACGATAATTAAATATAATTTTCCTTTTTCCTTTTCTTGTTTGATTTTAAATTCTTTTTCCAATTCAACCTCTCTGACTTGATAATCTGCAATTGTTTGAGACAATTCCGTTGAATAAATAGCCTTGTTTAGAAACAGCTGGTTATTTTTAAAATAAAAACAGTTTTTGTAATCTCCTTGATAATAAGTTGCAGCACTGCACTCCATTAACAAGTAATACATTTCATTTTGGTTGACTTTTCCTGTTGCTCTTCTTTCTAATTCAAAACAAAAATCACTAACGTTTTTTGTCCCTACAAGCTGATAAATTTTAAGTGCTCCGGGGTCGTTTACTGGCAAATGTGAAACGTATTTTGCTAAAAGACTGTAACTGCTGTAATGAGATTTTGTGTCGTAAAATAACTTAAGTAATAATTGTTCTACATATTCATCTCTACCTGTACTTTTAAAAATCAAAGCATCTAAAAGATGAGAAATTGTAACTTCGTAAAGTGGACTTTTCTGCTCTAATTCCTCTTCAATTGCCAATGATTTTTTACATTCTCTAATATAACCTTCTAAGTCGTTATTAGCCATGTAATAATTCAAATTAACATCTCTGAATTTCAATGCTAAAAACACATCATTTAATCGCAATGCCTTTTTCTCGTATTGCGTATTCAATTCAAATCCTTTTGGATTTTGGCGAATCATATTAATAAGCGAAGTATGAATTTCACCGTATAATTTGGCATGTTCGTAGTCAGTGGATTTTTTATTTTTTATTTGTTGCAGGTATTTTTTTAGCTTCTGATTTTCTTTGTTCGCATCTTTTAATTCGAGTTCATTCGCGATAATTTCAATCTGAGTAGCTTTTAATTTTACAAAATCAAGATTGACAACTTTTGTGTTTTCAGGATAGTTAATTCTTTTCTCTAAAAAGCGAACGAGTTGCTTGAATTGTGGCTTTCCGTATAAACTAATTCTCGTTGCGAACTGATAATAATCTGAATAACTGGCTGTGTTGTTATTTAGATTGTTAAGTAAAGATTTATATTTTGGATTTTTAATTTTAGATATATATATATTAGCCGAATCTTTAACACCTTGAATTACAAATAATTCAGCTTTTGACTTATCATCTTGACTAAAGAAATTTTGAGTCAACAACGATGAAAAAAATAAACCAAAAAATAGTAGGCGTAGGTTAATGTTCATTTTCCGAAGATAACTAAAATTGTTAATTGAAAACATTGACAAAAAAAAATAAAAATTATGATTCTCGTTAACTTTTAGCTTAAATTTTAGTTTAACAATCTGAAAATATTTACTTTAAAATCAATTTTGTTGAAGCAAAAACACCAGTGAAAACTAGAGCTTTTCAGCATTTTTTCTTATCGTAACAGAGTAATATTT
>VEQH01000098.1 GCA_018883325.1 Flavobacteriales bacterium
TTCTTGAAAGTCATACTTATTTTTTAAAAGTTGACTTTTACATACGAGAAAACACTATTTTTAGATCATGGAAACACGATGCAGGCTAGCGAAGCTTTTGTTCAACAGGCGTTTGGCTCAATGGCGGGTGAAGTGGTTAATTGAACATTCTACCTCGCATCAACTTTTGTGGTGTATTGACAGTTTTGAGCTCCGAATTCCCCCACTTCGCCAAGCCCCAAAACGTTATCGGTCAGTGTAAAAAGACAGACGAACTAACAATATGACAATGAAATTTTTGCTGCATAAAGACATAAAAGAAATAGCCAACGCACAAATGGCACATTTGGTTTTGCCCGACACAAAAGCCCAAGCTTCGCAAAACCAAAAGAGCCATTTTTTGCCATCGCACGACAACCCAAAATATTGAATGAAGAAAATCGGAATAATAGGACCAAACAACAAAATGTGCAGCAAAGAGCTTTACGACTTTGGTGTACAACTTGGACAACAAATCGCAACAAAGGACAGGACTTTTGTTTGCGGTGGACTTGGTGGTTTTATGGAAGCGGTTTGCAAAGGGGTTAAACTATCCAACGACACATTCAACGGACAGACAGTTGGCATTTTACCAGACGATACAACCGCCAACGCAAATCCCTTTATTGACACAGCAATTGCGACAGGACAAGGCATAGCACGAAACATTATTATCGTGCGGACAGCCGACATCATTATTGCAGCAGGTGGAGGAGCAGGAACACTCTCTGAAATTGCATTTGCTTGGCAACTTAACAAAACTGTTCTATGTGTAACTCAGTTTGACGGTTGGGCAAAGGAATTAGCAGGCACAAATTTAGATAACAGAAAGAGTGATTTACTTATCCCTGTATCATCAATTGACGAAATAAACCAAATCCTTAATCAACTCCAGTGATTGTTAATGAGAATAGCGGCAGTTATAGTTACTTGCAATCGTATAGAATTGCTTCCACGGGCTTTGAAATCTATAAAAGAGCAAAGCCGACAACCTGATTTTGTTTACATCATTTCAAATTCGACAGCCAATAATTTTCATAAAGAACAAAATTTGTGTGCTGCTTTTAGCTTCTCAATTTTTAAAAATAGAAGAACTGAAAATTATGCTGGTGCACTAAACACTGCCGTAGAGCAAATCATAAAAGAAAACGGAATTTCAGAGGATTTATATTTCGCCTCACTTGATGATGATGATGAATGGTTGCCAAATTATTTGCAAGAAATTGAAAACAACAATAGCGACAACTATGATTTGATTGCAGGAAATTTGCTACGAAGCAGCAATACAGAAAATAATTTGTTGGTTTTGCCAACTGAATTGTCAGAAAAAGATTTTCTAATTGGTAACCCTGGTATTTCGGGTTCAAATACATTCATCAAACTAACATCACTTTTAAAATCGGGTACTTTTGACGAAGGACTTTCTGCAACTATTGACAGAGATTTTTTTGTGCGAGTATTTTTGCAAAAACCTAAATACAAAATCGTAAACAAACATCTTGTAACGCAATATACCGACAACGACAGAGAACGAGTTACAACCAACCGAACAAAGAAAGAAGATAGCCTTCGTATTTTTTTTTATAAGTATCAGCATTTGATGAACAAAGAAGAAAAGGAACAATTCTTTCAGCGTGTAGAAAAGTTGTTTTCAATATCCAAATGTTCGTTAGAGTTTACAGAAAACAAATTTTCGGAACCTTCAAAAGGTGAATTAGTATTTGAGAATAAAGGCAACTATCAGTTTGTGATTGGTTTTATCACAAGCGATGAAAATTATTCTGAAAGAATTTTAAGTCAAATCATAGAGCAAAATATTTTAGTTGATTTAATCGTAATCATCAACAATTCAAAAGACAATTTGCTTATCAAAAGCGAACAAATGCTTAAAGGCAAAATTCCTTTTCGTATCGTTCAACCAACGGAATGGAAAAACAATCTTCAAACGGAACAATACGGAAAAGCGTTTTCAGAATTTAAAGAGATAAACTCAATTCCATTAGGAAGAACGATTTTACACTACCACTTACACAATGAAACTGTTGATTTTTTACGACCTGTTTATTGGATAATTGATGACGACATTACTTTTAACTTTGTTAAGTCATCAAACGACCAAACAGAGAAAATCAATTTGTTTGAAATCGTTAATCAAAATTTGGAAAATGTAAGTGCCATTATAGGAAGTGTAAGCAACGACCCACCGTTACCATTTTTAAGTAGTGTTCGTGGGCAGTTAGTTGATTTGCTTCACAGTCATTGGGCAAACAATGAAACAAAGAAAGACTTATTAAATCTTAGAAGCAAAGCAGATTATTACTACGACCTTTCCGATTTGTTGAGCAATCATCTAGAAATTCCGATTTATCATACTTCTGCAACCGACAAAGCAATTGAAGCAATATTTTCAGGTAAGTCGATTTCAAGAAAAGTCATTCAGAAATCGGAAATTAGAAGTATAGAACGAGTTGTTACTCAGAGAGGACCAAATACTTTGGTGTTTAATCGTGAGTTATTGCACTATTATCCTGTAATTAATGTAAGTGTTAATCACAAATTTGCAAGAAGAGGCGACTTGCTTTGGGTTTTATTCAATCAAATTATTTCAGAACATAAAATAGTTGAACATACTTTTTCAATTCAACAAAACAGAACTACAAGCAAATTTGATTTGCATAGAGAGTTAGAAAAATCAGCTTACGATATTATTGGTTATGCTTTCAATAAAGGGTTTTTAAATACAATTCAGAAAATAAAAATCGAAACAAATCCAAATAGACCCAAAGATATTTTTGAAAAATTAGAAACTGAAGTTTACTTTGATTTTTTCCTTGCAACCTACAAACAATTTTTACAAGGTAGAAAAACTAAGTTCTTAATGAACTATTACAGAGTAGTCGGTTTGTTGGGAATTTTATCTAATGACTTTGAGAATGCAAAGAAAATATTAGAACAAGTTTCAAATACAAATGAGTTAGATACTTTCACTTCGATAATGACAAGTGCAGAAAGCGAAGAAACTTTAAAAGATTTTATCAATGAATTGACAACCAACATTTGGACTTACAGTAATGCTGTTACCAGTGTTTCAGAAAGCAAAGACAAACATCAATTGATGATTGAGGACTTTTTTGGATTGAAAACAAACATAACACATTTAGGAAGCGGTTCAGAGGGAATTGCGTTTACAGACAATACTTTTGTTTACAAATCTTATTTCAATATGCCAATTAAGGATTGGATATTTTTGAAAGAAAAATCCGCTTATTTTTCAAATAGCAGCTTGCTTGAAAAGATTGATTGTTTTGAAAAAGGGGAAAATAAATTCATTCGTTATCCTTTCCATTCATTTAAATCTTTGCAATCTGTTGATGAAAATGAGCTTATCCAATTTTTAGAGTTTTGCAAATCAAATCAATTGGTATTTACAAACATAGCACCGAAAAACTTTATTCAAACGCTTTCAGGACAATTGAAATTGATTGATTACGGAAAATCGTTTGAGCCTTTCACGGAGGAAAAATTTATCAATGCAAGCAAAAGAGCATTTTTAATGTATCGCTTCCCAACGATGAATGATGAAGACTTTAAAAAGATTACATCAATGATAAACATTGGCGAAACTCCCATTGAAATTGAAGGTTGGCAAATGTTTTACAAAAAGGTATTAAGTTAATGATAAGAGAAACAAAAAATATCTTGGTTACTGGTGGAGCGGGATTTATTGGCTCAAATCTTTGTCATTATTTGACAAAACAGAATTATAATATTCTGTGCTTAGATAACTTTGATGATTTCTACTCAGAAGAAATAAAACTGAATAACATCAAATCATTGCTAAACGAAAAAACGTTTGAGTTGATTAGAGGTGATATTCGGGACAGCAAACTTTTGAATAAAATTTTTGAGAATAATAAAATTGAAACTGTAATTCATTTAGCTGCAAAGGCAGGGGTTAGATATTCAATTTTAAATCCAACAGAATATTTTGACATCAATGTAAATGGAACACTTGCTTTGCTTGAAGTAATGAAAAGTAACGATGTGAAAAACCTTGTCTTTGCTTCTTCATCTTCGGTTTACGGCAACAAAAACGGAAAACTAAAAGAAACCGAAACTTGCAACAAGCAAATTTCGCCTTATGCTGTATCTAAGAAAACAGCAGAGTTATTAAATTACAGCTATCACGTTAATTTTAAAATGAATGTTATCAATTTGAGATTATTCAGCGTGTATGGAAAAAATCAACGCCCCGATTTAGTAATTCACAAGTTTTTCAATCAAATATCACAAAACAAGCCGGTAGAGATATACGGAAATGGCAAATCACAAAGGGATTACACTTACATTGATGATATTGTTGAAGCTATCTACAATTCCATATTATACTTAGAACAAAACCCAAACACCTATGAAATCATAAACATAGGAAACGACAAATCAATTTCCTTGTTGCAGCTATTGACCTATATTAAAGAAGCCTCTCAAATTGAAAGAATTGAAAGTATAACAATGGAAGCTGCAAAAGGAGATGTAGAAATAACACACGCAGACATTAGAAAAGCAAAGAAACTATTAAACTATAATCCTTCGGTTTCTCTCAAAGAGGGAATAAAGTTATTTTACGACTGGTTTAAAACTGAGAAAATATGAATACAATTAATGAGTTCACAGAAACGATTTACAAATTCAACGAATACAATAGCAGTAATGTGCTTATCATAGGAATTGGTAGTGGAAGCGACATAATTGGGGCATATGCTTTGGGCAAATTTCTAAAAGAAAATAATCCAAACGCCACAATAAACATAGCTGTCGCAGTTACGCCAAAATCTGATTATGAAGGCTTTGATAATTTACAAGAAAACCTATATCAGGTAAACTCAGATAAGGTTTCCGACCTATCAAAACTACATCACACCTTACAGCTTATTAAACAGATTTACGATTCTGACAATTCATTTTCACCTTATGTTTTAGTCCGTCCTAAGTATATTCAAGACACGGATATTCAAATACATCAAAAAGATGTAACTGATGCTATCAGCAAATCATTAATATTTTTGAATCCTGACTATATTATAGCAACTGACAATGGAGGCGATTCTTTAACAGGTGGTGTAAGCGATAATGTTGAGAAAGAATTTGACAGAACAGGAATCAGAGCATTACAGAAATTCGGAAAATCGTTTGATTATATTGTTTTTGGCCCTGGTTGTGATGGCGAGTCAACCAAGGAAATGATTAAAAGTTCAATTGAACTAGAGAAAGACTCATTCAAAGGAGCATTTAGCATAACGGAGCTTGCGAAATTGTGGAGTTCTATTTCAGAGAATTTTTTACCAAAAGACAGAACTCCAAATATTATTTTATCCGCATTAAATCTCTCAAACCAAGAAATAGAAATTCCGAGACATCGAAAGCCATTAATTCCAGCTGATTGGCTAAAAATAGGTATTGCGTTTGATGGATTGAATTTTAAAGGAAACAATCAATAAAACTTTCACAAATGACAACTGAAACTTTAAATGACTTCATCGCTATCAAAACAATAGCCAATGACAAAGAAGCAAATCAATCAGGAATTGATTTTGTTAGAAACATTCTAGAGCCGTTGGGTTTTCAATTTAAAACAGAAGGTGAAAGCCCTTTTCATCAGCCAGTAATTGTAGCAAAATATACTAATGTTAATAGCAGCAAAAAAGTTGTGCTTTACGGTCACTATGATGTTGAAAAAATCAAAGGATGGGAAAAGTGGAACACACCACCTTTTGAGTTGGTTGAAAAGGATGGTAGATTTTATTGCAGAGGAATTGCCGACAACAAAGGAATTTTATTGACACGCCTTTTAGCAATTAAGGAAATGTTAGAAGCAAGCGAAGAAATTCCCAATATCCTTTGGATAATTCAAGGCGAAGAAGAAGTTGGTGGGCAAACGCCTTTTGAAGTAATTCCGAAACACTTTGCTGATTTTGGCTCAAAGATTTATTTGGAAGAAACAGGAGTTCACAAGAACGACAGAACACCAGTGATTTTTCATTTACCCAAAACCGATACACCATCTGATTTTTTGGACAGTTTGAACAATGCTATTTATTCCGGCAAAGCAATTTTGGAAAACAGGCATCTTAATAAATTTAGTAAATGTCCGTTCCTACATAGCATTCCCGAAGAGGGGTATTACATAGGTTTTGGACCGAATGACGGATTATGTAATATTCACAAAGACAATGAAAGCTTGGACAAACAGAATTTAGAACAACACAGAGATGTTTTCAAAAATTTCATTCGTTGGGTAAACGTAACAACCATTAACTAAACTATGTGCGGAATAGTTGCAATATTCGGAAATGGAAACATTGAAAATGCTTTGAATAAAATCAAGCATCGGGGTATAGACGCAACTAGAATTGTGTATTCAGATAATATTGCAGTTGGTTTTAATCGTTTAGCAATAAACGACAAAACAGAAAACGGAACGCAACCTTTTGAGTTTGGCAATTTGATTGGTGTTTTTAATGGCGAAATTTACAATGCTGATGAATTACGAAAAGAGTTTTCTATAGTAACAAAATCCAATTCTGATACAGAAATTATTTTGCCTTTGTTTGAAAAGTTAGGCAGTTCCGTTATTCATCAACTTGATGGTTTTTATTCGGGAATTATCTACGATAAAATGACCAAACAAGTTTTTTTATTACGTGATTATATTGGCAAAAAACCATTGTTTTTTGCCAATATAAATAAAGATAGCTTTATTATGAGTGAATTGAAAGTCGTTGATTTTATTGACAATTTTCAAATTGTTCCAAAAGGTTTTTCAGAACTAAAAAATAGAGCAATCAACTTACTTGAAAACCACCAAATTCCGTTTACTTCAAAAAATGCTTTAAAAGAAACATTAGTTGAAGCAGTAAAAAAACGTATCCCGAAAAATGAAAATCAATTTGGTGTTTTTCTAAGTGGCGGTTTGGACAGTTCAATTATTGCGAACATTGTTGCCAAATACGCAGATAATGTAATTTATTACACGCTTGGAAATACTGATGATTTGAGTTTTGTAAATGTACTTGCAGAGCAATTAAACATTGTAGTTAAAAGTATTGAATTGCCTAAATCAAACGAATTGTCTGAATTGATTGATAAGGTTGTTTATCATACCGAAAGTTATAATCCGTCTATTGTCAGTAACGGTTTAGCAACTTATTTACTTTCAGCAGCAGCACATAGCGACAATTTGAAGGTTGTTTTATCGGGTGAAGGAGCAGACGAATTATTTTGCGGTTATCCAATTTCCAAAAATACAAATGCTTGGTTTGAAAAACGTGCTGAACTAATTGAAAATATGCACTTCACAGAATTGCGAAGATTGGATTTAGCTTCAATGGCTCATACGATTGAAATTCGTTGTCCGTTTTTAGACAGAAAAGTTTATTCAATTTCTAATGATTGCAAAGCAAAAGATTTGATTAGGGATTTTCAAGGAAAGCAAATTTTGAGAAGTGTATTTAAAGATGACTTGCCTAGTGAAATTACAGGACGAAACAAAATGTCTTTTGATGTTGGTTCTGGGATTAGAAAAATGGTTGTTGAGTATTTGACACGAAACGGAAAAACAGAAAAAGAACAACTAAAAGAAATTTGGAATAAACACTTTAAAAATTCATTATCAGACAATTTCTATTTTCATTCTTACCCGACATTTGAAAAAGCCATTGCAAACAGAGGCGTTACGCACAAAACAAACGACATTGAAAAGGTTGAAAGTTTGCTTTTGAGAGAATTTGAAACAGTTCCATTTCATAATATTTTTATGCTTAACAACAAGAAAATTGTAGCCTCCGATTTAGGCGGTACTTGTTCGGACAAAGTTTTGCATTTCAGAAAAGTACTTTCAGACAATGGAATTTCATCAAAACTACATTCTGCATTTATAAATAGTGTAGAATGCCATCGTATGCTTACAGTAGAGTTTGACAACCAAAAATATTTCATTGATGTAGGTTCGGGTTGGGCAAGCCCAAAACTTTTTCCTGCATTCAAGCCGACAGAATATTCTGTTTATGGCATGACTTTTAAAACGGAACTTTCAAACGACAACTTGTTTTTGTTTCACAAGACAATTGACGAGTTTAAACTAATGACAACAATTCCTTTGACAGCCAAAGGGGAGGATAAAATTTTGCTTGACATTGAAAATCGTTTTGAAAACAAAAATATCTATCCATTCCATAACAGTTTGCGTTTTTCAAAAGTAATAGGCAATGAATTTTACTTTCTGAAAGGAAATCGCTTGAAAATTTTCAGTGAAAGTCAAACCGTTGAAAAAACTTTATCCATAAATGAAGTATATAATCTTATAACTCTTAAATTTAACTTCAATTTGACAGACTTAAACATTGAACAATAAGCTAATGAGACATCAACGCAGCAGCCACACACATTGCCAAGCCACACAAGCCAACGCTGAAACCAAAGCTTGGAAAAGAGTGTGGCTGCCCATACGCACAACCAAAACGACCGAAAAACCAACGGACGAAGAAGAACACCGAACCGATAACATAGAAGGACTAAACCGAAGCGCAACGCAGTGAAGGTTCGGCTTTAGTCTATTGTTGACAGATGCTTTCGCTAGCCCTACTTTGTGTTGTTATGGGGTTTGCTTTTTAATCGATACATTTTTT
>VEQH01000099.1 GCA_018883325.1 Flavobacteriales bacterium
CGCTGATAAACAACGATTTACTTCACAATCCTTTATTGATTTATCCCGATAAATCTTCAAAAGTATTGTTCGTAACTCATTGTTTCTGAGCGGTCTGAATTCAATTTTATAAATCGAACTCAGGTTTATATGTCAAAAGTAATAATCACCAAAGTTGGTCTTGAGAAGTAACCATTTATTGAGAATTTTTTTGGATTATTGTATCCACCAATTGAAGGATATACATCTGAAGTTGGTGTAAAATATGTTCGATCATATCTGCTATTTCGACAGACAACAAAGAACGTTTCAGTTGTAAGACTTAGGCGTTTTGTAAGTTTAAAACGAAAACCTAAAAATGGGGCTAAACGGTATGATTGGTAAGTTGTTTTTTTTCTTCTAAATATTCTACAGAATAATTAAAAACATCATACCTATCCATTGAGTATCTGTATCTTGCATCTAAACCATAATAAACCTGCCATTTTTTACTTAAATCATTTGTAAATTCCCATCCTAATCTTACATCAAAATCTACAGATCCATTTTTTAAAAGAACCTAATTCAGAATAAGGTCCATTATATTCAGAGTTTAAAAAATAACTACCAATTGCAGAACGTAAATTTCCTGCATTAAATTTTCTTCGATAGGTTAAATAGTATGTTGGTTCTGCGTATTTTTCACTTTGTGAAAAGGGTAAAAAATATTTTATAAAACTGGTTGCATCAACTCCAAACTCATTTTTGAATACTTTATTGGAATCTGTTTTAATTTGTGCGCTTAGATTAAATACAACGCAATATGCAATAAATAGTAGGATTGTTTTTTTCATAAATCTTTTGTGAAGTCCAAATTAAGGAATCTTTTTTTTAATTGTTGATTTGGATAAAATATTAATTAGACTCAAATAAGCCAAATAGAATCAAAATTACTTTGTCCAAATGGTTTCTTCGTAATGAGCGTTTGAGAAATCTTCTCCGTTTATTTGTGTGTTTCCAATAAGTCCGCCTAAAAATCCAATTGATTCACAATTTTCATTCAAAACTTCAGAAGCCATATCTGCGTAGGCACAAACTCCTGGGTCGAAAACATAAACATCCTTTCCTTGAAATGTATAGCGATCTACTTTTGCTTCATCGCAGTCGTAAGTTGTATCAAAAGTTGTGATTTGATTCAATATACAAGCTGGAGTTTCTCGATTGTTTTTTGAGCAAGAAAAACTTAAAAATAGAATCGTTAGTAGTGAGAGTGTTGATAGATTTTTCATAATTCTTTTTTTAAGTATAACGCACTTTTTGAACGCGAGGTGTGGTGAAACAAAACAAAAAACTCACTATCAAGGAACAAATCTTCCGTAACCTACAATTCGAGTTTTCCAATAAGTAGATGTTTCAATTTCCACAATCGAAATTCCTTTGGAGGAACTTGCGTGAATCATTGCTTTTGGTTTACCTAATTCATTGATTAAAATACCAACGTGCGAGATTTCTGTGCCATTTGAGAAAAATACTAAATCACCAATTTGCGCGTCTTTTTCTTTGATTTTTTGAGAAGCTTCATATTGGTCTTTCGCTCTTCGCGGTAATTTGACACCTGCATTGTTCATTACATAAGTTGTAAAACCGCTACAATCAAAACCTGAAGGATTGTCGCCAGCAGATACATACGGAACTCCCAATTGTTTCTTTGCAAAATCTATGATTTCAACGCGTTCTTTTAGCTTAACACTTGTCGAAGCTTCGTATTTAATTTCGGGAGCTTTACTGTCTTCAAGTACATTAATACCTTCAAATAAAGTCGCGATTTTGTTTGCCAAAGAATAGGCTTCTTGTTGCTTTCCTTGACGCTTTAAGTCGGAAACCCAACTTTCTAAATCGGTTCTTAACGACGATAATTCATAGTAATGTGCCTCAAAAATCTTTTTTCCCTTCGCGGAAGATTTCACTTTAGCAAGTAATTCAAAAGATTCATCAACAGCGTTTTTGTGGCGCGCATTCCAAAATGGATCTTGTGCCAACTGTAGCGAACTGATTGCTTTGTAATACTTTGGGATTTGAGAAAAATCGTATTCGGGTTTGTCTAAAAGTCGATTAGCTCTGCGGTAAACGATTCCATAATGTTGTTGATCGTAAAGCATTTCCAACTTGTCGAAAGCAGGAACTTGTGCCACCAACGATTGTGTGCTGAACGCGACAATTGCAACAATAACGAATCGCAAAAACTTCATGAATTAATTGTTGTATTTTTTTCCTTCGCTTAAAACGATGCAGGATTTGTTAATCAATTTAACCAATACTTTATTACCATAAATTTCATATTCTGAATCTGGCATATTCGTGATTTCTTCTAATTTGTTATTGACCATTGCACTAACTCCGCCCATTAAATTTCGAAATGCAAAAACATTGTTTTTAATTAAATAATCCGTTGGAATATAAGTTGCAACGTCTTGTTTTTGACCATTAGAGTAGGAGAATAAATAACTGTTTTCAGCCCAAATTGTCATGTCGTCTTTAACGTCCCAAAAAGAAGTTGAGAAATTAGAAAGTTGCTTTTTTTCTTGATTTCCGTAATACCATAAATTCCCATTTAAATCTTCGTAAATTATAAAATTACGACCTGATTTATATTTCTTGATAGGTAAGGACTCAATTTCTAAAAATTCACCTTTATCAAAAGCAATAAAAGTTTGAGAATAAGGATCTTTGTAACAAAAAACATCTGTTCCAATATCAAAATTCATAATTTCTTCATTGAAGGTTCCAATCTCATACGTTTTTCCATTCCAAAAAGCATGATAGGTGTTGCTGTTATCTTTGAAAATCGCAATGTTTTCTCCGATTGTTGTAGGCATTGAGAAATCACTGAAATAAGTTAAAACAGGATAAATTTGTTTGCGCCAATAAACACTTAATGAATTATACCTAGAATCTTGGTAAACAATAATACTGTCTTTCACTGCGAAATCTTTTGCGAAAGTCGTTAAGGTTTGAAATTTTCCTGCATCCCACATTTTCAAAGCTCCAGCAATTTTGTAAGCGAGTAAATGATCCGAAACTTCGTATTGAACGTTTAAGGCTGTTACGTCTTTTCGCTCAGTACCATCCCACAAACGCAAATTTCCTCTTGTGTCAATATACGCAACCAATTCATCACCAGCTTTGTAACTTATAATTGGTTGAATTTCAATTTGCCGAAAAAAACCGTCTTGAAATGAAACAAAGAAATTATTAAAATCTTTTGTGGGTACAACTTGCGACACAAGTTGATTAACGCAACCAAGCACAAGTAGAAAAGCGGTGATTTTTTTCATAATGTTTCAAAAATAACCAAAATTTAGACCAAAAAGCAAATTGAACCCTTGAATTATGTTTTCAACCAAACGTCACTTTTTTAAATTTTATTTGAAAATCTAAACTAATTTTAGCGTTCCTAATTTTATAGAATGAAGAAAATAGTTTTAACGGGTTTGCTACTTTCCACAGGATTGGCAGTGTTTTCCCAAAAAAAGATTGAATACAAGGAATATGACCTTCCGAATGGTATTCACGTAATTTTACACCAAGAACCTTCTACACCAATTGTTGCTGTTTCGGTGTTGTATCATGTTGGTTCAAAAAATGAAAACCCTGACAGAACGGGCTTCGCACACTTTTTTGAGCATTTATTATTTGAAGGTTCTGAAAATATTGGTCGTGGTGAATACAGTCAATTGGTAGAAAAAAATGGTGGTGCTTTAAACGCAAACACTTCGCAAGATCGAACTTTCTACTACGAATTATTGCCTTCAAATCAGTTGGAATTGGGTTTGTGGTTGGAAAGTGAGCGTATGCTTCACGCAAAAGTTGATATCAAAGGTATAGAAACACAAAGAAGTGTTGTAAAAGAAGAGAAAAGACAACGCGTTGACAATCAACCTTATGGTTCTTTCTTCACTGAAATGTTCAAACGCGTATTTACAAATCATCCGTACAATTGGGCTCCAATCGGAAGTATGGAACATTTAGATGCAGCACAAGAAGAAGATTACGTAAATTTCTACAAAGATTACTATGTTCCTTCAAATGCAACGCTTTCAATTGCTGGAGATATCGACATCGAGCAAACTAAAAAATGGATTGACAAGTATTTTGCAACGATGCCTTCTGGTCAAGCTATTAACCTTTACAGAGACTTTTTAGCACAAAATGATGCTGATTTCGAGAAAAAATATGGAATCGCTAAATCTAAATTTGATGCTAAAGATTTCATGAATTCGAAAGATCCTGCGGCGAAAAAGTTGATTGCTACTTATGCAGCGAAAAAAATCGAAGTTAAAAGAACGAAAAAAGACGATACAGTTCTTAAAGGTGTTACAAAAGACATCATTTACGATAACATTCAGTTGCCAGCATTATTTATGGGATATAAATTCCCTGAGCAAACAAGTGCTGATAGTTACGCTTTAGAAATGTTGAACGAAGTTCTTTCTGGTGGAAGTAGTTCTCGTTTGAACAAAGCAGTAGTTGAGAAAAAAGAATTGGCAACATTTGCTTTTTCTTTTTATTATGGTTTAGAAGATGCTGGAATTGGAATTTTCGCAGCAATTGGCGCAAGTGGTAAAACATGTGATGAAATACAAGCTGAGTTTGACAATCAAATTGAATTGATTAAAAACGAATTGATTTCAGAAGAAGAGTTTCAAAAAGTTAGAAACAAAATCGAAAATGATTTAGTGACTGCAAATGCTTCCGTTGCTGGTATTGCTGAAAATTTAGCAAACAATTACGTTTACTTCGGTTCAGCAGAGCGCACGAATAAATTGATGGAAAATTATTCAAAAGTTACACGTGAAGATATTCAACGTGTTGCTAAAAAATATTTGACTCAAGATGCGCGCGTAATTCTTAACTATTTACCAAAAGAAAAATAAATCCCATTGAATATGAAAAATATCATCATAGCAGGTTTGTTGCTTAGTTCTGGATTACTTTCCGCTCAGGTGGATCGTTCACAGAAACCAGCTCCTGCACAAGCAAAAAAAATAAATATCAACGATTCTCAGATTTTTACAACTGCTAATGGCATCACCGTAATTTTATCTGAAGACCATAAATTACCGCGTGTTACTTTTGAATTAAGCATGGGTTCTTCACCACGAATTGAAGGAGACAAAGCTGGTTTAGCAGAAATGGCTGGTTCTTTAATTATGTCTGGAACAGCAAACAGAACAAAAGATCAATTAGATAAAGAAATCGATTACATCGGAGCAACATTAAGCGCTGATAAATCTTCTATTTTATTGTCTTGTTTGAGTAAACATACAGACAAAGGTTTGACTTTGATGTCAGATGTTTTGTTGAATGCTAATTTCCCAGAATCAGAATTTGAGCGTATCAAAAAACAAAACGAATCTGGCTTAATGTCCACAAAATCAGACGCTGGAACAATGGCTAAAAATGCAACTGTTAAAGTAAACTTTCCAAATCATCCGTATGGTGAAGTTATGACAGAAGCAACTTTAAACGCAATCAAACGCGAAGATGTAATGAATTTTTACAAAGCTAATTTCACTCCGAAAGGAAGTTATTTAGTTGTTGTTGGGGACATTACAAGAGCACAAACTGAAGCAATGGTGAACAAATATTTTGCTTCTTGGAACGGTGGTCCACTTTACACAAACCCAACAAATGATGGAAATTTCTCTAAAGGAAACCGTGTGATTTTCGTTAAAAAACCAGGAGCTGTTCAATCAGTTGTTTATGTGACTTTTCCAATTAAAATGAGAACTGGCGACAAAAACCAATTAGCTTTAAACGTTTTGAATGGAATTCTTGGTGGTGGAGGTTTTGGTACACGTTTGATGCAAAACTTACGTGAAGATAAAGCTTACACTTACGGTTGTTATTCATCGATGAACATCACTGAAGATGGTTCTTGGATGTCAGCAGGAGGAAATTTCAGAAATGCAGTAACAGATTCAGCGATTACTCAAATCTTGAAAGAGTTTGAAAAAATCACAAATGAATTAGTAACTGACGAAGAATTGAATTTAACTAAATCAGCAATGGCTGGAAATTTCGCTCGTTCGTTAGAAAGACCTTCTACAATTGCTCGTTTTGCTTTGAATATCAAAAAATATGGTTTACCAACTGATTATTACCAAACGTATTTACAAAAATTAGAAGCAGTTTCTAAAGAAGATGTTTTGACAATGGCACAACAATATTTTACTTCTAAAAACTGCAACATCATCGTTGTTGGAAACGAAGAAATCATTGAGAATTTGAAAAAGTTTGATGCTGATGGAAAAATCGAAATGTTGGATGCTTTTGGAAATGAAGTGAAAGAAGTTAAAAAAGCAGATATTCCAAAAGAGCAAGTGATTGAAAGATACATTTACACTGTAACGCAGACAAAAAATCAAAAAGAATTGGCTAAGAAATTGAAAAAAATCAAATCTTACGAGCGCGTTTTAGACATGACTTCAGCAGCTATTCCGATTCCTTTAAAAATGACAGATTATTGGGTTGCATCTGTTACAGAAGCTCAAAAAATGGAAGGTCAAGGAATGGTTTTCCAAAAGTCATACTACGATGGAAAAACTGGATTTACTTACAGCATGCAAACAGGAAAAAAAGAATTGACTGCTGACGAAATGGAATCTAAAAGAAAATCAAGCGGTTTGTTTCCTGAAATGGGATATGCTAAAAATGGTACAAACTATGAATTGACAGGAATTGAAAACGTAGATGGTAAAGATTACTACGTTATTAAAATCACTGAAAAAGATGCGCAATCATTCGATTATTTCAACACATCAACTTTCTTGAAAGAACGTTCTGTTGCAATTCGTAAAAATGGTGAAGAAACAGTTGAAACTTCTACAACTTTAGGAGATTACAAAGTTGTTTCTGGTATCATGTTCCCTCATGCAATTTCATTATCAGTAGGACCAATGAGTCTTGTTGGTAAAGTTTCTAAAATGGTAGTGAACGGAAAAATAGACTTGAAAGATTTTAAAGATTAGTTCAAGCTCACTAATATTGAAAAGCTACTTGGGAAACTAAGTAGCTTTTTTTGTTTACAAATATTGGTGAACTCAGAAATATTTTTAGTGAATGTACACAATTGTACCAGTAGATTCCTCCCGATTGGTCGGAATGACTTTCCAAGTGATAAAAATGCGAAAATGCGAAGCATTTTCGCTGAAACATCTACACAAATAGTCTTTTCGACTGAAAGGAGACCGCATAGCAGCTCCAGAGGAAAATCTACAGATATGAAAGCGAATACTCAATTTTTTTTTTGATTTTTTAACTTTTGTTCTATCTTTGGACAAAATAAATAAAATGAAAAAAGTATTAATGATGGTTGCAGCGGTTGCTTTTTTAGTGGCATGTAACGGCAGTAAAAAAGGAGCTTGGTCTGATGAAGATAAACAAAAAGCGAAAGATGAAATTAAAAAAGTAGATGCTTCTTTAGATGTTTTAGGAGACAAAAAACAAGCTTACGTTGATTGTTATTTAGATAAAATCGAAGACAACTACGATAATTTTGATGCAGCAAATAAAGATCAAAAAGGATGTGAAAAACACGCTATGGATTGTGTTCAAGATATTTTCGCAGGAAAATAATTTACAATGTCATAAATCTTTGAAAGACCGATTCTATGATTCGGTCTTTTTTTATTTTATTAAAATTTACAAATTAAAATGATTGAAAATCAAAAGTTTGAGCGCATTCATTTGAATGACAAATCACTCCAAGCAAGCACTTATGAAAATTGTCAATTCCATAATTGTGATTTTTCAAATGGCAATTTATATGACTTCAAATTTGAAGATTCTGAATTTTTCGAATGTAATTTCAGTTTAGCACATTTGGCAGGTGTAGCTTTCCGAAACGTACATTTTAAAGATTGTAAAATGCTAGGTTTACGATTTGACGATTGCGCGGTTTTTGGCTTGTCGTTTTCGTTTGAAAATTGTACGCTCAATCATTCTTCATTTTATAAATTAAAAATCAAACAGACTAAATTCTTGAATTGTTCACTTGAAGCTGTTGATTTTACAGAAACGGATTTAACACTTTCAAATTTTGCGAATTCTAATTTGAAAGATGCTGTTTTTGAACGAAGTAACTTAGAGAAATGTGATTTTAGAAATGCACACAATTATTCGTTCGACCTAGAAGTGAATCGCATTAAAAAAGCAAAATTTTCTAGAGATGCAGTAATTGGATTATTGGCAAAATACCCAATTGATATCGAGTAGAATAAATTGATATTTTTTCAATTACCTTTCATTTTCAAATCAAAAGATTTTCCTCTAGTGATGCTTATTGGTTATTTCAGTCGAATTGAAATCTAATTAGGGTCTGCTGAAAAACTCGCGTCAACGAATTTTTAAGTTAAAAACACCATTTTTTTGTATCATTAAACCCTGAAATTGAATTTTAATTTTGAAAACTAAAACTTTAATCCATAGCAGTGCTACCT
>VEQH01000050.1 GCA_018883325.1 Flavobacteriales bacterium
AGAATTTGCTATTCCATCTAAAATTGCTGAAATTTGTTCTTGTGTAAAGTCCATTTTTTATGAGTTTAAATTTTGCAATACTAAAATCGCAATTTTTGGGCTTTACACACTTTTTAAAACAGTATCATTTTTTTTCTCATGTGCAAAAGTAGGGAATTGCCTTTTAAAATGAAATTGATTTAGAAAATTGTAAGTGTATTAAAGTAAAAAAGGCTCCTCAATAATGAAGAGCCTTTTATGATAATAACTAATTTGTTTATCTGATTACGTGTTTAACTACTTTAGATGAATATACACCATTCGTAATTTTAATGTAGTAAACACCAGCATCAACATTTTGATTGATAAGTAACATGTTCACTCCTTCTCCAATTTGAACTTCCTTCGTGCTGATGATTGTACCTTTTGTATCAACCATTTCAAATTTAGCTTTGCCAATTAGATTTTTATCATTTACCAATACTTGGAATGAATTATCAGATGGATTCGGATAAGTTTTGATAGTACTTGAAGTTTCATCACAACTTACAAAAATTGGATCGTAAATGTCTTCTTCTCCATTTTCATCCACTTGTCTTAATCGATAGTAAGCATTAAGTTCAGTTTTCGAATTATCAATTGCTTGGTATGTCAAAAGCTCTGTACTATTTCCAGCTGCGCTTTGAGTATTAATGACGAACCAATTATCACCATCTGTAGATTTTTGCACTTCGAAGTAAGCACTATTAAATTCAGATGCTGTTTGCCATGTCAATTTAGTTTGATTTTCTTCACATAAACCGTTAAATGAAATCAACTCAACAGGCAATGGATTTTGATTGTCTCCACCACCATTGAACCAACTAAAGCCACTTACATTTACACTTTTGATTACATAATCTTCTCCTGGATTTAATTCAACAAAAGTATTGTAAGTTCCAGCTAATTCCCAGGTGCCATGTGAACCATCAGCATATCCTTTAGCACGAATTAATTTTACTCCTGGAGGGTTATTCAAAATTCCTCCATTAATTACACTTGTTGGATTGTTTATTCTTAGAGCAAGATTATAACTAAAATTATCCAAAGCTTCATAAGCTTCACCAGCAGCATTATATGGAGTCATTTCCCAATACCCAGATTGATCAGCATTTTGAATATATCTTCTTAAACCTTGGCTATTGTAATACATAATTGGAAGATCTATGTCATAATTTGCTCCTGGAGGCATTCCAGTTTTAAAGTCAATAACTAAGTAACCTCCATCAGGTGCTTGCGTGAAATTAATTTGTGCGTATCTGTTTAAGGCAGAAGTACCAACAGGGAAGATACCACTTTCCACTGTGCTATTGGTAGAAGCAGCAAACCATCTTTTCAAAGGACCAACCACAGTACCATTATTCCAATTTATTCCACCTGGCTGTGATACGTTATTTCCTATTTCTAAAACATTTCCACTTAATTCAATATTTCCTCCATCCATGACCAATGAGTCAGTTATTTTGTGATCTCTAGCTAATCCGATACCTCCAGCACCACTAACACGAAGTTTTTTTACATCACCTGCAAAAAACGTTGAAGGTAAATTCCAAACTGCCCCATTGTTAAAATCAACTTTTCCTGCATCCGCATCAATTGCACCATCAACATAAATCATATCACCACTTAATTTTAAAGTATGATTGTTTACATCAATTGTACCTTCTGAAAGTTTAAATTCACCTGTGATTTCTAAGTCACCAATAACTTCAATCACATCAGGTCTACTAAATTCTAGGTTATTAATTGTTTTTGATGGCAAAACTGATGGATCAAAACCAGCAGATTTAAACAATACTGAACCTGTTTGAGAATTTAAATATCCATTGGTTCTAGTCCATGTTGAATTTGACTCCATAACTAATAAGTTTGAACCAAGTAACAAATCGCCTTCAGCAACATCTAATGTTCCAGTAATCGTTAAATTATCGTTCATCTCAACATCTTCAGAACCAGCTAATGTCATATCCTTAACATTTCCAGCGAAAAACCCAGTTGAAAGATTAATTGCCGCATCATCATTAGCAAAAATCATTTCACCATTTTCTGCATCAACAGCCGCACCATTAGTTATTGATGATGTACTACGAATTGTTAATGAATGTGTTTGCATAGATAATAAATCAGAATCTATGTCTAAAGTGTTATTAACAATTGTGTTACCTGTTAAGCTTTTCGTGGTTGCACCTGCCAAGTTTAAGTTGTGATATGTAGCCGGTGTTATATCAGTTACATCTGTTGCTAGGTATTTCACTGTTGAAGTCTGAGGAACAAACGATCCATTCAAAATGAAAGGTGCACCTGAATTGTAAAATTCAAAATTTGAGTTACCTCCTGCTAAAATTTTGGATGCGTCAACAGTTAAAGAATTGTTTATTATTATATCATTTTGAACAGTTACTGTATCACTTCCTGTTAAAACTAAATCTAAGAAATTTATTGGTGAAGTTCCTCCTATTAACTGATCTGTTGTACCACTCATTGTTACTAATGAAGCTCCATTTAAATTGGCATTGTTTATAAGGTCACCTTTAATTTCTAATGTGTTTCCATCCATTTCCAAAGAACCATTTGAAATAAGCAAATCTCCTTTCATATTTAAACTTTCAACTGCATAAGCATCTCCAGAAGTTTGATTAATTGTTAAATGATGATAACCTGGTGTAATGCCGTTTGGTTGGATAATCGATTGATATTCTCCGTTATATACAATTGTATTTTCGTTTACTGAGGCATCAAAAGTTCCATTATTAGAAAGCGTGCCTGAAATAGTATCAATTGAATTTGCTTGAATTACAACAGATTTACCAGAATTGATTGTTAAATCATAAAAATGTGTATTCCCTGAAATAGTTGCATCACTATTATTTATAATAATTTCACTTGTTCCAGGTACAAAAGTCCCGTTATTAACCCATGTTCCAGCACCTCCATTATTTAATGGACCTCCATTAAGTGTTAATTTACCACTTTCTCCATGTACAACTGCACCTGGCTTTATTTCCATTGTTGCAGCTTGTCGAGTTCCTGTTATTGTTAACTCGCTTTTGTAAATGTTTTTATCAACTACAATTTTTGTCCAATTAGATGGGATGCTTCCGGAAGACCAATTTATACTTGTAGCCCAATCTGTAGCTGAAGGACCACCAGAGGCACCTAACCAAAGCGTATCTTTTGTTACTTTTTTAGATAGCATCCAATATTTAGTAAATGCAGGGTCATTTTCTTGAGCTAAGTAAAATAATCCGTGATTTGCTAATTCTACATAATTTTCAGAATTATCTATACTTGTTTTACCATGTTCATGTGGAGTTAATCCACCGTAAGGAATATGGTGATCCCAAGTTACAAGATCAGCTTCAGGATTTCCATTCAATTCAGAGTCATCATAAGGAAAGCGAACTGTAAATTGAACGTCACTTGTTCCACCTGTTCGTAAAATTTGGTGCATTCTTTTAACTGCTGCACCTCCAATCAATGTGTCCGGCATTCCTGGTGTGAAATCGCCTGTACCATCCTTATCAATATGCAAACCTTGATTTCCTTTTGTTGCTACAACAACAATAGACGTTGGCAAAGTTCCTCCGTGTTGATCAAATTTTATTCGCATATTTTTGTTTCCAAAAGTATATGTCAGTCCATCAGAAAATGAAGTTCTTTTGATTTTACCAGTTACATCCCCAACTCCATCTGTCGTTGCATTTGGTCCAAGAGTAAGAACGACAGCGTCTAAATTATTATAACTATCTGTACTATTAGCAGAATGAAAATCTGCATAACTACCGTAATTTTGAACTAAATCTAACAAACCGTCTGTTGCATTAGGATTAGCATGATTTAAATCTAAAGTTCCATTCACTGTAAAATCTGAACTTGCTTTAACTTTTGCATTTGATAATGTCAAATTATTAACATCAGCACTGAAAATACTAGTTGGTAAAGTTAAATCAGCTGAGTTATTGAATACCAATGTTGCATTTGAGTTGCTTGCATCAATTGAACCGCTATTTCTTGTAATAGATGAACCATTTATTGTTAATGTATTCGCTCCCAATGTTAAGGCTCCTGCATCCAAAGCCAATGAATTTGCAACCGATGAATTTCCAAGTAGCGTTTTAGTTCCAGAACCAGATGTAGTTAGATTGTAATAATTTAAACCTGCCAAAGATTGATTTCCTGCCCCATTGTAGTCAACTTTTCCAGTGGATGCTGTGAAAGTTCCATTATTGATTAATGGTGTACCAACATAAGGTAGAGTCAATGTGTAACTTGATAAATTCAAAGTACTTGATGCACCAATAGTTAAAACTCTTTCTACCGTTAAATTTCCTGCTAATGTTTTTGTACCACCGGTGGCTGTACTAAGATTAGAGTAAGCTAAGACAGGAATAGTTTGAGCTCCAGCACCGTTAAATACTACAGTTGAACCTGTGGTTGGTGTAGTCCATGTACCATTATTTGTTAATATTCCAGCGATGTTTAAAGTCGCAGAGGCATTATTCAAATTAAATGTATGACCTGTTTCAATCGTTAAATTATTGACAGCTAATGTATTTCCATTAGTTACTGAATTGTTTATTACACAAGTACTAGTTGCAGGTAAAATTACATTTGCAGTATTTGCATTTGGATAAGAACTAGGTACAGCATACGAACTAGTTGAAGAATTCCATTGTAACCAATTCGTTGTAGTTGCCCAATCAGTACTGTTCAAACCAGTCCAAACAAAATCATTATTCGACAAAACTGTTAAAACAGTTGGATTATTTACTGTAACTAACCAACTTCCTGTTGATTGAGTGAATGAGGTATTACAAGTAGCGTCTTTAGCCCAACGTGTGAATGTAGTGTTTACTGCAAGTGCAGGGGGATCATAACTGCTTGAATTTGAACTTCCAATAGGATTACCATTCTCTCTCCATTCATACGTGATTGAGTTGTCACCTCCGCTTGCCGAAACATTATTGTCAATTTGAGTTGGATTATTATTAGAACAAATAGTTTCTCCAGTTGTCAAAATTGAACCTGGTGTAAAATTAGGACGAACAGTAATTTGAATTGCAGAAGTGGTAACACTTGTACATTCATTCCCATTTAATGTTGAAAGGGTTGATCTTCTGTACCATCTATTTGCAGTTAATGCACCAGGTGCATAAGTAGAATTAGTTTGACTATTTATAATACTAAAGTTTGAATTTGCATCAGTAGAACTTTGTTCCCAAATGTATGATACTGTTCCTGTACCTGTTCCGTCTGATGTACTTGTCAATGAACTTGGTGTAGTATTATAACATATTGTTTGATCTGTTCCAATTGATCCCGCACTTGGAGTAGCTTGAACAGTTACCTTAACTACAGTTGTTGCAACACTTTCACAAGCTACACCATTTAAAGTTGAAACAGTATATCTTCTATACCATGTGTCTTGAGTTAATGCTCCTGGCGAGAAACTAGATGTAGTTTCACCGTTATTACTAAATCCTGCTACACCACTAGTTGTACTTGATTGCCATCTATAACTAATAGAACCATCCCCTGTTCCATTCGCACTGCTTGTAATAGAAGCAGGCGTTGTATTGTAACATATAGTTTGATCTGCGGCAATAGAACCTGCAACAGGTGGACTTTGAACTGTTATCTGTACAGGACTAGATGGAGGGCTATCACAAGTAGTTCCATTAACTGTTGAACGAGAATATCTTCTATACATAGTGGTCACAGTTAAATTTCCAGGTGATAAAGTTGAAACTGTACCTGCTTGTGTAACATATCCAGAACCTGGATCTCTTTCCCAACGATAGGTTATTGAACCATCACCAGTACCATCTGTGTTACTAGTAATCGTTGCTGGAGAAGTGTTGTAGCAGATAGTTTGATTTGCTTCAATTGCTCCTGCTGTTGGAATACTTTGAACAGTAACTTTTGTAGCAGTTGTAGGTGAACTTTCACAAGGTGTTCCGTCCAAAGTAGCAATAGTGATACGTCTATACCAAGTATCAACAGTAAGTGATGGTGTTGTGATTGCTGAAGTTGTTACTCCTGTATTTGAAAATCCTACAACAGCACTTGTTGTACTAACTTCCCAACGGTAAGTAATTGATGAACCAGAACGACCAGTACCGATACCTGTACTCGAAATCGTAGTTGTTGTTCCATTACAGATTGTTCTATCACCAGCTATTGTCCCAGATGTTGGAACAGTTTGTACTTTTTTCAAAATTACAGTCGCTGCTGCTTCACAAGCGTTACCATTTAATGTTGAAATCGTAAAACGCTTATACCAAGTATCTTGAGTAAGTGAACCTGGTGAATACCCTGATGCTGTATTTCCTAAATCAGAAAAGCCTGCAATAGCACTTGTTGTACTGTATTCCCATCGATAAGTAATTGTTCCTGAACCATTTCCGTCAATAGAACTTGTTATAGCAGCTGGTGTAGTATTGTAACAAATAGTTTCTGCTGCTGCTATTGTTCCAGCAGTTACTGTGCTTTGAACAGTGATTTCTATTACATTAGATATATTTTCACATGCTATTCCACTTAAGGTTGATATTGTAACCCTTCTGTACCAAGTCGTTTGTGTTAAGGCTGGAGGATCGAAAGTAGGAGAGGTTCCCGCAACAGTTCCAAAGCCTGAACCTGCATTCGTTGTACTTCTCTCCCAACGATAGGAAATTGAACCATCGCCTGTACCAGCAGAAATACTTGATATTTGTCCTGGTGTTGTATTATTACAAATAGTTTGAGCATTGCCTATAGTTCCAGCGTTTGGAATTGATTGAACTGTTACTGTCCAAGTTCCCGTAGAAACTGTCGGAGTCGTATTACAAGTATTATCTTTTGCATATCTTCTATAAGATGTTGTTGAGGTTAAACCAGCAGGAGGTGTATAGGATGATGCTGTAGCTCCTCCAATTGCAGCTGTATATCCATCCGCTGAAGAACGCCAAGAATAGGTGATTGAATTATCACCTCCACTTGCAACAACACTATTTCCAATAACAGTTGGTGTACCACCGTTACAAATAGTTTGACCAGTAGTTAAAATTGTTCCTGTAAGGAATTGTGGGCGAACAGTAACTTGTCTAGCACTTGTTGCCCATGTTGCTGTTCCACAAGTTGGAGATCCAGTTGGAGTAATATAGCAAGCATAAGTTGTACTGGCAATGATTCCTGCAGCTGGTGTATAGGTAGCTGTATTAGCACCATTTGCTGAACCTAAGGAAGTCCAACCTATTAAAGATGAACCTGTAGGTGCTGATACAATACCTGATTGTGAATACCATTGATATGAAAATGAACCTGAACCAACGGCTCCAGAAACACTCATTGAATTTGGAACAGTATTATAACAAATAGTTTGATTACCAGAAGCTACTGTTCCGTAATTTATAGTTGGTTGAACAACAACTGTTGATTCTGTTCCATCGGCTAATGAACAGCCTGACACAGAACTTGTATAAACAGGTCTAAAATAAGATGTTAAATTAGTACCTTCTGTGTAAGGAGAAGTAACAGTGGCGCCCGCTCCACCTGGGCTTGTTGCCCTTACCCAAGTGATTGTATTTCCTGAACCATTATTTACTGTTGCACTAAAAGTCACTTGACCACCTGCGCATACTGCAAGAGGTGAAACTGAATTTGTTGCCCATGTTGGATCTGCAACTACTGTTATTGTTGCAAAAACTGGACGACTCCACCCACAACACGATTCTCTAACTTGGTAACGAACGGTATAAGTTCCAGGTGTTGTTGTTGTAAAAGCACCTGTTGCTGTTGTTGCGTTGTAAACTCTATTCGTTGTAGTTCCATTATTATCAGCATTTGAGCCAGTATAAACTTCCCATATATATTGAACCTCAGTTCCCCATGTAGATGCTGATAAATTGACCGTTCCTCCCGCACAAATTGTGGACGAACTTGATGTTATTGTTGGTAATGTTCTAGCTGAAGTAACATTCAAATAAGAATTAAAAGCAACACTATTTGCAGTAAGATTATAGAAACCTGAAGTATTTGAAGTTGTTATCTCAGCTGTTGTTGTACCTGTATTATATTGAGAAGTAGCTGCGGTATTGTTATATCTTGTAAATTCCCAATTGGTTGGTAGTGCACCCCAAGAACCTGTTGATGTTTGGATTTGTAGCGTTGAATTTTGGCAAATACGGTTGGGAAGGTTGGATAGTGTTACTATTGTTCCGTTTGGAACTGTAATTGAAGGTGATGATACCACCCCATTTTTAACAAACTGACCTGAACTTCCCGAAGGCCCGTCAGCTCCATTTCCACCTGACCCACCTGATCCCCCTGATCCACCTGCCCCACCTCTTCTACCATCACTAACTCCAGAACCACCTGATGTACCTGATCTAAGTAAACCTCCTGAACCTCCTAAACCTCCTAAACCTCCTATTCCAGATGAGCCTGATGATAATGTAGTTTGTACTAGTGTTCCTGAATTTGAATTTAATGCTTCGAAAATCGCGAAAGTAGAACCTCCACCTCTTCCTCCCGCTCCTGCACCGCCTCCTCCGCCTCCGCCAGAACCACCTGAACCACCCGAACCAGAAGCATCAGTTCCAGAAGCGTCACAGCCAGCGCCGCCGCCGCCGCCGCCGCCGCCGCCGCCCTGTCCTGCTGTTCCATTATTTCCAAATCCTGGTGTGAAGTATGTAGAAAATGACGATGCTGTTTGGGTAATCGCATTTGTACCATTTGAACCAGCCACTCCAGCTGCACCATCTTCACCCGCAGGCGTTTGAGCATTATTACAACCAGCTGACCTACCTCTTCCACCATTTCCCCCAGCACCAGAACCTGAACCACCTCCTGCACCAGCATTAGAATACAATAAATCTGTACCTATATCATCATTACCCGGTCCTATACCTCCATTTGTACCATTTCCACCAGCTTTACCTCCAGGTTGATCCCCATCGCCAACTCCACCAGTTGCAACACCAGCAGTTGCATTTCCAGCTGATCCACCTCCACCACCTCCTGAACCTCCATTATCACAGCCCGAACAACTATTATTTCCACCGCCACAAGAACTACCTCCTACACCGCCACCGCCACCGCCACCGCCAGAAGTCGCCGTGGTCGCTCCTCCCATACGTGTAGCATTAGCACCTGCTGCACCACCAGCGCCTCCTTGTCTTCCTGCTCTTCCATTTTCACAACCTCCACTACTTGCTCCATCTCCTTGAGTTCCAGCAGTACCTTGTACTCCATTAGAACCGTTAAATCCAGAATCTTCTGTTCTACCCAGTCCGTTTGTTGCAGCTCCAGAAGTTATATTACATCTTACTATTTCATACCCAGTTGAACTGTTTGATATATAAACACCATAATTAGACTTTCCATTGCCACTAGTAGTTTGTCCAGAAGCTGCAGTAGTTGTTACATTCAAATCAATTAATTTCCAATTAGTTACTCCATTACTTTTAAAGCCCATTCGGTGGGCAACATCATTATTTATGGTCTCTTCCCCTGAGCATGTAATGGTAGTTGAAGCTCCTGTACTTGATGTTTTAGTCCAAACGCCTGATGAATTCGTAAATCGACCTTCAATAATCATACTACTTTGAAGATTTACTATAGATGATTCAGTATATGAACCTACTGTCATTTTAATGTGATTTCTTGTTGTAGAATTATAAAGAGTCAGAGCTTTACTCAATGTTTTTATGGGATGCGATTGAATTCCAGGATTATTATCATTTCCGTTTGTTCCGTCAACATAAATGGTTGAACAATCACCATCAGAAATAGTAGTGTAACTAAATGAAGACTGAGCACTGCCTCCATTTTCGTAATATTCAAAAACTAAATTTACACTTCCACTAAGATAAACAGGTGCTGAAGAGCTGTATGCTGTATAACCTTGATCGGCCCAACCATTAATATGCCAAGAGCTTCCACCATCTAAACTTAATCTTACACCATCATCACCACCTACAGTAAAAGTATAGTAACCTGCTGTAAAAGTTTTAGTCATTTTATATCGAATTGCAAAAAAATCTGCATCCTGTGAACAATGCACATTAGTTGCTCCTGTAGGTGTAGAATGAGTTCTATTGAATGTTTCTGATTCAGTCACGTAACCAGTGTAAGTCGTAAAAGAACCTGCAGTAGCACTTTGATAAACATAACCAATCCATGAACCACTTCCATAACTTGATTGGTCACCACTAGGTGTTGATACAGTAATGTATCTATTAAGGCCATCGCCGTAGCAAACCCCATTAACAGCATTAGTATGTAAAATATAGATACCTGGAGTTAGAATTTTGTAATTAAATGTTGATAAATTGTTTACACTAGTTTGTCCAGCAACTTGGTTAGCAGATGTTATTGATCCGTTGTTGATGATCTCCCAATCAGGAGCAACTGTCCAACCTCCAAAGGCATTGGTATTATCTGAATAAAAATAGGTAGTTCCTCCTTGGTTATTGAATCCGCTTTGACTAACAGCAATTGTTTGACCGGGGCATACAGTAACCATATTTCCTGAATTTGAGTCTCCATTCACGGTTATAGAACCCATAGTTGGTTTAGTGTAAACAATACCACTTACAGAAATTGATTTAGTTACAGCATTAGTACTTGAAATTGTTATGTTACCCGCACTCGGACTTGACGCAAGAGAAGCCATCCTTGCATAAATTGTTGTACTAGCAATCGTTCCTGCCGCACCTGTGCTTACACTTGATGACCAATTGCTATTATCCAAAGAAACTTGATATCCGGTTGGTGCAGATATTGTTAAACCTGTCTGCATATAATTACCTGATACAGTAAACGACTGAGATGTTGATGCCACACTGTTACAAGAAGTGAAAGTAGTTAATGAAGCTGTAGAAGTAGTGATGGTTGGTGTTGGTGTAAATCGATAAATTTGACCTGTTGCTGGTTTTGCGCTTAAGCTGTTGGTAGAAGCAGTAGTACTTGTAGTAGGACTTGTCCCTGTTGAAGTAACTGAAATAAAATCTGAGGAACTTGTTCCCATTATTCCAATAGAAGCACCACTACTACCATTATTTACAGCTGTAGCTTCTGCCCTGTAAATCAGCTCTATAACATTAGTGCCTTCATAAAGTTTTACTTGAAAAGAGATTACAGCGGCGTTAGCATTATAGTTCCATTCCATATTCAACCATTGAGCAGTGAACACCCTACTACCAGCGGTACCTGTTGTTAAATACGATACCGCTCCAGGTTGTAAATCATCCCACAAAGGCGCTATTCCAGGTCTAAAAGTTGCAGTAGTTGTAGCAAGATCATTACCCGTTGTTTGTGTACCTGAAGAGCCAAAAACGAGTTGCCCATTTGAACTTACTCTACAAACCGTTTGATTTGCTCCACCATAACTAAACGTAAAGCCAATAGGAATATCCGTTGACATGACATCATCAGTTGTTGCAATTCCGGGAGCAGCAGTCGGAGATGACAAAGCAGTAAAAGTTCCACTTACAGCAGTAAACGAATAATTATTTATTGTTGATTGCCCAAAAACATTTCCAAAGCCTGCAATTATTAATAACAAAGTCAGAATTCCTTTATCAAAAACTGAAAATAATTTACGATTGTTTTTAAGAGTAAAATTCCTAATCATAGTTTAGAATTTAGTTTATTTTGATTTTTGTTGAATTATATTGTTAGTCGAAATTATAAAATGACGAAAAAAGTAACTTTATATGGTTGAATCATTAAAAACTTTAGTAGAAAAAATGTTTCTTTTACCAAACGTGCTCGGAGTAAAAGCATAAGTTAAATTTTGTTTATTAGTGTACCAAACCCAAGCGATATCAAAATATGTTCTTGAAGATAAAATTGAAAGAATATTAGCAATGTTAAAAGATTTATTTGACACATTCAAAACAGATAATACAAAATTAAGTAGAGCGAAAATAATTTTTGAAAAGTGATTTTTCAATTTTATGTACAATTCATTCATAAACTCTGTTTTTAATTAGGACGCTAAAAAATAGTTAAACAATAAATAATATTTACACATTAATTAACTTAATATCGTTAATTCTAATAACAAGAAAAATAATTTCCACAAATTGTTAATATTAACTATATTAAAATAATATACATAAAAAAAATTTAGCTAATAACTAAACCTTATAATAAATATTTTGCTCGAAAGTTAACGAATAAATTTAAATTTTTAATAAAAACAAGTGTTTTTATTATGTTTAACTAACAAAATCATTTTTTAAAGCATACTAATATTACAATCTTAGGTTAACAATTCTTTTTAAAACATCAATTTTTTAAGAAACTTACTTTTCTTAATTCCGACAATTATTTGCTTTATCGTCATTATATCCAATGGCAACACCAGAAGAATTAAAAATCGTCAACTGAGAATCATAAGATGCTCCACAAGTTGAAATACGATATACTGCACCACTTACTGTGTTTTGAATTGTGACTCTTTCACCACCATATACATTAGTTACATTTGCAGATTGATTCAACGTCCATCCTGAAGTATTTATGGTTCCAAATAAAGTTCCAGAAATTGCACATTGTCCTATTGCATTTTGGGATAAAACTAAAAAGAGTAAGAATGATGTTATTCTGATAAATAATTTAAAATTCACTAACATTAAAAAAGAAATTTTCAAATTTTGAATTAAAATTGAAGTAAACAACTTAATCAACTTTAACTTGCTATTCAAGAGTATTTCAAACACACACTCAACATAATTAACTGATCTTAATTGATTTTCCATTTTATTTAAAAAAATTATAATATAGATTTAAAAAACAAATAATTTCCATATTGCTTGATTGAAAAGTAATTGTTAGGGTGCTAAAATAAAAAATAAAAACAGAAAAAAAAAGAAGTAAATACAATTTTAAGAGAAAATATTTTCAAATTGTATATTCTAGAGCATTAATTTGGAGCAACTGCTCAAATTATTCGTTTACATTATAATAATAAAACTAATCCAAGTAGTTAGTCAAACCAAGGTTTTTTAACAATTAATGTAGCTTTGAGATTGATAACAAAACCCACAACGCCAAAAAAGTTGAATGACTATTTGAGGTTTCAGAATCATTATAATATTTCCATCCACCATCTTTTTGCTGCATAGAAATTAATTTTCGCAGATTAAAATCATCCTCTTTTATTTCAGAGAAATACTTTAAAAAACAATAAGCTTCAATCCAGACATCTGGATGTAAATTATTATTCCCTAAGATTTCATAAATGTTCGAAATGAGATTTTCTTCAATCCTTTTCCATTTGTCGTTCAAAGTGAAATTTTGTAATTTCATCATTTGTAAGGCAAAATAATTATGGGTAATAGAATAGGGCTGTTTATCTAAACAAAATCGTTCTAAAAGATTGATAAAACTTGATTTTTTTTTCAATTGTTTGAAATTAATAGAACCAATTACAATAGCAGATAAAGTGTCTCCTGATTGTAATAATTTATTCATTGTGGGCTCCAAACGCCAAATTTTCTTCAATGAAAACAATCCCTCCAAAGCTTTGCACAACCTATCGTTTGTAACTTTTCTATACTGCTTTTTATCAATTGAAATTTCAGCATTGAATTCAAAATTCAAAAACTTGTAAAAAACCAACAAATAATCGTTTTCAAATTTGTTTGCACTGTCAATGTATCTCTTGGCTTTTTCAATAGAGTTTAAAATTTCACGACGTTCAACTTTTTGACAAAAAGAATGAAAGGATAGCAAAAAAAATAAAAAGATTAACCAACGCATTCTGAAATATTATTTAGTAAAGACAACAAAATTGGGAGCTAAATTGAATTATTGGGCTCCATTAAAAAGCCCAATAATCATACGTTTTCGTTTTCATCGAGCATCGGGTTCCGCATCGGGTTCCGCAGTGTGTAACACTTAGAGAGGTTTTCTATTTTTATGGCGATATTGTTGTTCATTTGTCAAATATCCGCAATTAAATTACAAATCAATCGTATAATTGATTCCTTATCATCTGGCTTACTTTGAGCTACTGCTAATGCAAGCGTTACTAAGGTGTTCTCACTTATTTTTCTATTACCTTTATTATTCAAATGATAATTATTTTGTTCTAAAAACCAAACAAAAATAAATGAGCCAATTCTTTTGTTTCCATCACTAAACGCATGTCCTTTTATTATTGAATAGAGTAATTGAGCTGCTTGTTCCTCTATGGTAGGATAAGCCAATTCACCAAAAACAGTTTGTGAGATACTTCCTAAAATTCCCTCGAATGAATTGTCTTTTTCATTGCCGAAAAGTTCACTTGCTTCTCCTTTCTTTAGTAGCGCCTTTTTTAATGCTAGAATTGCCTTTTTAACATCACTGTAATTTATGATGTAGATTATTTCGCTGCTGAGGTTTTCCTTTGAAAGTTCGTGAGAATCATATTTATTGAGTAAATGGAATGATTTTGAATAGTGTAAAATAATGGAAAGCAATCCTTCGGTTAATTGTTGTTTTGTTTCAAACACTTTTTCGTTCAGAATATTAATTTCAGTTTGAAGTTCAGAAATTTTCTCCTTTTGTTTTTCAAGCAGTAGAGTGTTTATTGTATATCCTTTTAATAGGTAATCTTTTAGTCGCTTTGAAGCCCATATTCTAAACTGAGTTCCTTTTTTTGAATTTACCCGGTAACCGACCGATAAAACCGCATCCAAATTATAATAATCAACTTGGTAAACCTTTCCATCCGCGGCAGTTGTTGCATTTTTTGCAACAACTGAATCAATATCAAGTTCTTCTTCTTTAAAAATATTCTTTAAGTGTCTTGAAATCACAGATTTATCCCTATCAAACAGTTCGGATATTTGATTCAACGTAAGCCATACCGTTTCTTCATCGAATTTTACCTCGATCTGTGTTTGATTATCAGAATTTATAAAGATTTCTATATTATTTTCCATGCTGTGGTTGTAAAGTACAGGAGTAGCTTATATATTCTTTACTTTCTAATAATGTTGTCAGCAAATGATTTATTTTAAACGAAACATCCTTCAACGCCCAATGTTCATACGTTTCGTTTTCATCGAGCGTAGGGTTCCGCAGTGTATAACACTTGGAGAGGTTTTCTATTTTTATGGCGATGTTGTCGTTCATGATTTATTGCTATAATTAATCTTCCAGTACCCCCTTGTTCCTCCTAGACCTGAAATTATTCTTTTTTCTTTCAATGCATCAAAATGAGCTTGTGCGGCTGAATAATTAATATTTAGGAGTTCTGAAACTTTTCTATAGGATATCCTACTGTCGTGTTCTATTAGTTTAAGAATCTCTATCTGTCTGTCTGTTAATTCATCAATTATACCACCTATTGCACCACCTATTGCACCACCTATTGCACCACCTATTGCACCACCTTCTTCTTCATGCATTCTAGGAAAAGTCATTCGAATAAAATTAGGGAAAAATTTAAAACAATTTCGGTCATAAACTTGTAAAATTCTAGGTACACCAGAACCCAATTGCTCTACCAACTCCAAATCGCGATAAATCCGCATTAGTTCTTTATTTCTAGGAGCAGAAATACCTTCAAAAAATTCATCCTCACTTAGTCCTTCGGGCAAGGAGCCTGAAGACGTAATTTCAATTCTATCATCAAAGATTTCAAATTTTGGTGGGATTTCTGTAGTATAGTCATTGTGAACAAAAGCATTTAAAACAGCTTCGCGTAAGGCTTTTGAATCCCATGATCGACTTGTTACTCTAGCTTTTGATGTGATTCTGGTGAACGATTTATTCTCTAGTTCTATTTTTTCCAAAATATTATTTGTTGCTTTAACAAGTGAACAATAACCATACTCATTGTTTTCAATTAAATCAACCCTAGTTTTTCCTTGATATTTCGCTAATTTAAAGGAGTTGCTATTTTCATCTGCCATTAAATAGGCTACATAATTATATTTTCCGTCAGATGTAAGCAATTCTAAGTTTATGGAAAAATGTTCATTTAACACCTTTCCTTTTGCTTCGTAATAAATTTTTAATTGTTCAAAAGATAATTGCTGACGATTAGAACTTATTTTACTGATAGAATTACGCGTTCGTTTAGAAAACAACGATTCTATCATTTTTTGATTCATGGGTTGAGCTGAAGTACCGATGCTTATAAAACATCCTTTTTCAGACATTCCGTATTTTCTTATGTAATAGGGCTTTTCATTGCCTGTGGCTACAATTATTTTAACAAGGTTCTTTTCCCCTCTTTTCTCAGAAATTACATCAAACAAACCTAAACAAGAAGGTGAAATATTATCTTTTAATCTGTCTTTTATTTTTAGCGAGTCGCCATCAGCATCTAAAAGACCAATAACCGAACCTGAATCATCAATACCGAAATAGACAAAACCTCCTTCTCTATAATTCAAGAAAGCAACTACTTCCTTTTCCAAATCTAATTCTATGGAAAGTTCTCGTTTATATTCTATTCGGTTTGTTTCAACCATTATGAAAACGTTTAAATGATATTGTTATGCAAACTAATGTTATGTACTTTACCTTAAGAATTATCAGTTAATGTATATTCAACTCTCGAAAATAAGTATAAACTAAGATAAAACAAAATAAAAACGAAGCCTAGACTGATAAACCATAACCATTTTACTTCTCCAAAATCAAACAAACACCAACGCCACAATTCAACTACATTGGCTAATGGATTCAAATCCATTAAGAACGAGATTTTTTTTGGCAAAATATCACGACTAAAAAAAACTGGAGAAAACCATATCCCAAACTGAAGAATAAATGGAACTAAATGCAGCACATCTCTTTTTTTGTATGCCAACGCTGAAAAAAGAAATACCAAGGTCAAGGCACAAATTGCATTGTAGAGAACAACCAAAGGGAGAAATAGTATTTTCCAAGAAATACCTTGCTGATAAACTAAAATCAAAACAACCAACAACACTAAATTTATTCCTAATTCAATGGAAGCAAACAACGCTTTTGAAAGTAGAATTATCGTTTTGGGAAAATAAATTTTCTTAATTAAATGAGCAGATTCTTGAATACCATAAGTACCTGAGCTAACAATATAGGAGAAAAAATTCCATCCCAATAATCCACTTAAAACATATACCGGATAATCAATCCCGTCCGTTTTCCATTGTAATAAAAAGCCGAAAAAGAACGTATAAATAGCAAAAGCTGACAAAGGTTGTAATATTGTCCAACCCAATCCTAACCATGTTTGCGCATACTTCACCTTTAAATCTCTCTTGGCAAAAAGCCAAATCAAAGCTCGATAATGCCAGATTTTTTGAAAATACTGTTTCAACGTATCCGGTTCAGAAGTAATAATTGTAATTTCTTCAATTTGCGACATGTCCCAAATTTAGTCAATATAACAACCCTATTGAGGAAAAAATAAATCAATTTTTGAAAATAAGGAAGCGAACTATTCCACCTCTTCCATCAATACTTTGTATTTTGCTTTTCCTTCAGGACGTGAACAAGCGTTGAAATGCCACCACTCTGTGTCTAAGGGTCTGAATCCTTGTGATTTCATAACTTTTCGAAGTAATTCACGGTTAGCAATTTGCTTTTCGGTAAGCTCTCCCTTTGCTAAAAACTCTTGTTCCAAAATGGGATAAGCTATTTTTCGAATGTCGTCATAGCCTGCGCCCATATCTAATGGAATTCCACGTTCGTCAATAATCGTTAAATCAACCGCTGCACCCATGTTGTGTAAACTTCTATTTTGTGGATTTGAAACAAATTTTCCTCTTTCTGTTGGAGGAATTGAATCTAAAGCATCCCACATTTTTTGTTGCACACTTACAGGTCTAACCGCATCATACACGAGCAAATGATAACCGGGTTTTAATTGCGAAAGTAATTCTTGACTTTTGGATAATCGAATGGCTACATCCTTTTGCAGATAAGCGTTTTTTAAATGTTGGTATAAACGCATTTTCATAAAATTGTCAGTTGTTGCATATTTTAAATCCACTTGAATTTCAGGATTTATGGAACGGATATCAACCAAACTATCAATTAAAATGCTTTTTTGTACAGCAACTTTTGAGGTATCAATTATATGTGCTCCTTTAACTGTTTTTGATTCATTTACTTCTTTTTTAGTTTTTACAGCATCCGATTGACCTTGTTCGTTGCAAGCGAATAGGAGTATAAAAGTTAGAAAGTAAAACAGTTTTTTCATAGTTAATTAGCGATAAAGATTTACAAAAATCACCAATTTCGATTAAATCCTGCGTCAACCATTTTTTCTTCACTATTCGTTTTTAATGCGTAATTAAATCCATTATAAACGGAGTAAGAACCAATGTTTCCTTGCTTATCAATCGCTAAAAAGCAACATTGTAAACCTGTTAAATCATCGTGCTTTTTTATGATGCGATTTACGGCTTCCTTGCATGCTTCCAAAGGTGAATATCCATGACGCATCAATTCAACAACTGTGTGACTTCCTGCAATTCGAATAATTGCTTCGCCCAAACCTGTTGCTGTTGCTGCACCAACTTCATTATCAATAAATAATCCTGCTCCAATAATTGGAGAATCCCCTACTCGACCATGCAATTTATAAGCCCAACCACTCGTTGTACATGCACCACTAAAATCCCCATTAACATCCATCGCAATCATTCCAATTGTGTCGTGATTTTCGTGATTGATTTCCGGTTTTTTAAATAAATCTTTGTTTTCTTTTTTCCATTCTTGCCATTCTTTTTTGACTTCTGGCAGTGGTGTTTTTGCTGCCTCAAAACCATTTTCAACTGCAAATTTATGTGCTCCCCCCCCTACCAACATTACGTGTTGCGTTTTTTCCATAACTGCTCTTGCAACTGAAATTGGATGCTTAATTCCTTCCAAAAATGCAACTGAACCACAACGTGATCGTTCGTCCATGATACAAGCATCTAGTGTCACATGCCCATCTCTATCGGGGCGACCACCAATGCCAACACTGCGATTTGTCAAATCATTTTCGGTTACACGGACGCCTTTTTCAACGGCATCAATTGCTTTTCCTCCTTTGCTCAAAACTTCCCAAGCAGCTTTATTTGCCTCCATTCCGTGAATCCAAGTTGAAACAACTATTGGTCCATTTGCTTTTTCCTCGAAAGATTGACCAATCAAAGTTGCTCCTTTTAGTGGTTTCACTAAGGATAATGCTCCAGCTACTAGACCAAATTTGAAGAAATTTCTGCGTTTCATTTTTTCTTTTTCTTTAGTTCATTCGCCAACCAAACTTGATATTTTCGAGCATTACGCATATGTTGAACGTCAGAAGATTCAAAATTGTGCGTGTAGGAAAAATCTGGTTTTGCACACATGAATAAATAGTCGTGTTTTTCATAATTTAAAACAGCATCCAAAACTTTTGCAGATGTCATACAAATTGGTCCAGGAGGTAAACCTTTGATTTTATAAGTATTGTAGGCGCAATCTACTGAACGATGTTCACTTAACAAGCGTTCGACTCCGTTCAATTTTTCTTCCCAACAAAATTTGAAAGTAGGATCTGATTGCAGTAACATTCCTTTTTTAATTCGATTCAGGTACAAGCCCGCAATAGTTGACCATTCTGAAGAATGAATTGACTGTTCGCTGTAAACGATACTTGCCAAAGTTGCCAATTCACTTTGGGAGGTAAGCCCCATTTGCGTTAACTTAGATTTACGTTCTGGTGTCCAAAAATTTTTAAATTCTCGTGCCATTCTTTCTACAAACATTTTTTCATCTGTGTCGAAATACATCGCATAAGTATTTGGCAAAAACATCGCTGGCAATTGCTCTGGAGTAAACCCAAATTTATTTAAAGTTTCAGCGTTATTCAAATAGTCAACTAATTGGGTGCTATCAAGCATTAGGCTTTTTTGAACCATTCCTGCCATTTGATAAATGTCTCTGCAATTGTTGAAAGTTACATCTACTTCCACTTCCGCATTTCCGTTTCCATTCGCATTTAAGGTGAAACCATTCAATACATTTTTGTAAGAAATACCCGGTTCAATAATGTATTTCCCAAGTGCGATATTTGACCCATTCAATCCTTTAAAATCTCCAACAGAAATAAATCCTTTTACATCTTTTATAATTCCTTCATCTTTCAATGCCTCAGCTAATTCTTTTAAAGAAATTGTTTTCTTAATGAAAAAAATTTGCTCCGTTTTATTGATAGTAGTTTTATTTCCAGCAAGATAAAGCATGATTTTTGGCGTCGCAACCGCAATTGCAGCGAGTGTGGCAATAATACCAACGATAATTATTGTTCTTTTAGACATAATTGATAACTAATTTCGTCAATTCTTTTTCCTTTAAATATAAACCAATTTTTTCGAATACCGATTCGCTCAAAACCCAACGATTCAAATAAATGAATACTTGCCTCATTGTCTGCGTGGATACTGCATTGTAAATTTTTTAATTCTAAAATATCTCGAGCATATTCAACAAGTAATGCAATACTTTCTTTTGCGCGGCCTTTTCTTCGTGCTTTTTCTTCAGCGATTAAAATTCCAACAGATGCAAATCCATGTTTAAAATTGACATCATATAAATCAATTGTGCCGACAGAATAATCTGAATCGTTTTCACAAATGATAAATCGTGCTTGACCAGAATTTCTAATGTTAGACTGTTGTTCAATCAATTCATGAATTGCTGTCATTGAAAAAGGCACTTCAGTATTGGAAACTTTCCAATTTTCTGGATTGTTTTCCCACATGAACAAGGTCGTTGCATCGTCTTCTTCAACAGAACGGAGGTAAATTGTTTTTCCTTTCAACATCGTTTTAACTTTTCAATTCGTTGTTGAATTTCACTGGTTGTGTAGCTTTTAATTCCTTTGTATTCATTGCTCAAATGTAAGCCAAAAGTGGAATAAATCGTATTTTGAGTTTCAAGAAAATGTAACATTTCACTCAATTTAGAAATTGAATCTGGTGCGTTTAAAATATTTTTAATTGGAACCAAACAACTTGAATTCAAGTCTTTAGCACTTTCAAATTTCTCAAAAGCTTCATTTACTTCTTGAAAAGTTAATTCGAAATTCAATTTAACAATAACAGTTCCTATTTTCTTTTTTTGAATAATTTGTAAAATTGAGTCGGTTGAAATTCCGTTGTCTTTGCCATTTGCTTTCAAGCTAAAATAATGATTATCAATAGAAAAACCAATGTGAGGTGGAATTTTATCCGCATGAATTATCCATAAATGAATTCCTGAAAAAGAATCAATTTGCGGGCTGAAATCTAAATCTTTAAATGTGAAATCAAACATCGATTGTTCCTGAAAAAACGAATTTTGCTGGACCAATTAAGAAAATCTCTTCGTATTGACCTGAACCAATTCTTTTAAATTCAACTGCTAAATTGCCACCTTTCACTTTTACATCAATTCTTGACAATTCTTTATCGAGCAAAAAATCTTGAACCAATGCACAAGCAGTAGCTCCTGTTCCGCAAGATAAGGTTTCGTCCTCTACACCGCGTTCATAGGTTTCAATCGAAATTGAATTATCCGCTAAAACTTGAACTAAATTTACATTGATACCATCTGCTTTATATTTCTCCGAATAACGAATTTTTCTTCCAAATTCAACAATGTCAGTTTTAGCGTCTTGTGATTGAAACTGAACAAAATGCGGTGAACCTGTTTGTACTACAAAAGCAACTCCGTCTGATTCAATGAAATTTACATCTTTCATTTTGACACGAATTTCTTGGTTCGTACGTGTTGCAAAATGTTCCCCATCAATAGCTTCAAACTTCACATTTTCAGTCTTTAATCCTAGTGTTGTGGCAAATTCAACTGCACATCTTGCACCATTTCCACAAAAACTTTTGGATCCGTCGGCATTGTAATAATCCATTTCAAAAGCCAACCTTTCAGAAGCATTGATTTTTATTAAACCGTCTGCTCCAATACCAAAACGACGGTTACAAATTGCTTGTATTTGGGCTATTGAAAGATTGTTGTATTCACCAGAAAGATTATCAAGCATGACAAAATCGTTTCCTGTACCTTGATATTTTGAAAAATGTATTTTCATGCGGTAAAATTAAGGAAACTTGTTGGGTGAAAATAGATTGTTTTTTAAGAAAAAATCTAATCGTGTATTAGGGAAACTTTTTGTAAATATCTTTTCTATGCATTACTTTGATTAAACGGATAGAATTCTGTTTTTCCAATTGAAACCCAATTCTATAATTATCAAAACTGTATCGATAAAATGAATTGAAACCTTTTAGTTTTTTTTTAATATTCGAAAGTTCTTTAATATTATTTGCAGATTCAGCTAATTCAATAAATTTGATTACCTCTTGCTTAGCTGATTCTACTTTTAATTTGTCTATTGACTTATTAAATCTTGTGTCAAAAATGACATTCATTTCGAATTAAGCTTTTTCATTATCGTTTCTCTCGATACATTTTTTCCCGTTTTTTCAGTTTTCAAAATTTTTCCAAATAAAAAATCTTCATCACTGAAAGATTTTGCAGATAATCCCATTTTTTTTGCAAATTCGATTAATAATTTATTTGTTTTTGAATCTGTTTGAATTACTGTAACAGCCATATTATTTTTTTTATCAAATTTACTAATTGATTTTAATGAATTTGATTTTGAACTATAAATTCCTTATACATTCATTAAATCTCTTTCAAAAACCATAAATTGCAAGCTGTGTGTCCAGAATTACCAAGTGCTTGATTGAGTTGTTTAAATCCTGCTTGAAGGTACATGTTCACAGCTTTCGCGTATTCAGGTAAACTTTCGATGTAAACAGATTTAAAACCCATTTCAATTGCTGAATCAATTGTTTTATTCATCAATTCTAAGCCAAAACCTTTACCTCTAGCTTCTTTAGAAATGTAAAATTTCACCAATTCAACACAATTTTCGGGCAGACCTTGAGTTGGAAATAAGCCACAACAACCAACGGCCTTTCCGTCCATTTCTAGTACCCACAAGATAGAATTTTCCTCTTGAAATAATTCAAACAAGTGATCGGTCGTTGGATCTGAGTAAACTGTTCCTTCTTGTGGAGCATTGTGTTCAATAAATACCTGACGAATCATTGTTGCCAAAGCAAGATTGTCTTCTTTTTGAATTTTTCTAATAATAGAATTCATCGTTTATTGTTAAAATAAAAAGGAGACCTCGCGATCTCCTTCATTGATTTATTTACATGCAGGAATACCTACAGATTTTTAATTTACAAGTGAATCACTTCACCATAAGCCGCTGCTGCTGCTTCCATAATCGCCTCAGACATTGTTGGATGTGGGTGAACTGTTTTTATTAATTCCTCACCAGTTGTTTCCAATTTACGAACGGCAACTAATTCAGCAACCATTTCCGTTACATTTGCACCAATCATGTGACCTCCTAAAAGTTCACCGTATTTTGCATCGAAAATTAATTTCACAAAACCATCTTTCGCACCAGCTGCGCTTGCTTTACCCGAAGCCGAGAATGGGAATTTACCAACTTTGATTTCATATCCTGCTTCTTTAGCCGCTTTTTCTGTCATTCCAACAGAAGCAACTTCAGGAGAACAATAAGTACAACCTGGGATATTGCCATAGTTCAAAGGCTCTGGGTGGTGACCTGCGATTTTTTCAACACAAATAATTCCTTCCGCTGAAGCAACGTGCGCCAATGCAGGACCAGGAACAACATCTCCAATTGCATAAAAACCTGGGATATTAGTTTGATAATAATCATTAACTAAAATACGTCCTTTGTCAACAACAATTCCAACTTCTTCCAAACCAATATTTTCAATATTTGCTTGAATTCCAACTGCCGAAAGCACAACATCACATTCGATTTTCTCTTCACCTTTTGCTGTTTTTACAGTAACTACGCAACCAGCTCCTTTGGTGTCAACTGACTCAACAGAAGCATTTGTCATTATTTTAATTCCTGACTTTTTGAATGATTTCTCAAGTTGTTTTGATACTTCTTCATCCTCAACAGGAACGATATTTGGCAAGTATTCAACAATTGTAACTTCTGTTCCAATCGCATTGTAAAAATAAGCAAACTCAACACCGATTGCTCCTGACCCAACAACTACCAATCTTTTTGGTTGGGTTTCTAAAGTCATTGCTTGACGATAACCAATGATTTTTTTACCATCTTGTGGCAAATTTGGAAGTTCACGAGAACGAGCACCTGTTGCAATAATTACACCTTTAGATGCAGTATATTCGGTTGTTGTTCCTGCTTCATCTGTAACAGCAACTTTTTTACCTGCTTTGATAACACCATTACCTTTTAGAACATCAATTTTATTTTTTTTCATTAAAAATTGAATTCCGTTACTCATTCCATTGGCAACATCACGGCTTCTTTTTACCATTCCACCAAAGTCAGCAGAGGCATCTTTAACAGAAATTCCATAATCAGCTGCGTGCGAAATGTATTCAAAAACGTTTGCTGATTTCAACAATGCTTTCGTTGGAATACAACCCCAATTTAAACAAATACCACCAAGCGACTCACGCTCAACGATTGCTGTTTTTAAACCTAATTGAGATGCGCGAATTGCAGTTACATATCCGCCTGGCCCGCTACCAACAACAATAATATCGTAATTCATAATTTTATTTTTAAGGCACAAAATTAGTGAAAAAATCATAGCAATTATTAGCTGACTTAAAACATCAATTCTTTAGCTAAATGAACGCTTTTTTTGATTTTAGCTATGTTAAAAAAATACCACAAATAAGCGTTTACAAAGCAGTCCATTTCTTTAATTAATGCTTACTTTTGCTCTGAAAAATTTTAGAATGGAAAGCACACTTCAAAAAGAAGCAACACTCGAACAAGCAATTGATTTAGGACTAAGAGCAGACGAGTTTGAAATGATCAAAGAGATTTTAGGAAGAACTCCAAATTTTACTGAAACCGCTGTTTATTCAGTGATGTGGTCGGAACATTGTTCGTATAAAAATTCAATATTATGGTTGAAAACTTTACCAAAAGATGGTCCTCACATGTTGGTTAAAGCAGGTGAAGAAAATGCAGGTTTAGTTGATATTGGCGATGGTTTGGGTTGTGTTTTTAAAATTGAATCACACAATCACCCAAGTGCTTTAGAACCTTATCAAGGTGCAGCAACAGGTGTGGGTGGAATCAATCGCGATATTTTTACAATGGGTGCTCGTCCAATTGCTCAATTAAATTCTTTACGCTTTGGAAATATCGAACAAGCAAGAACTAAATGGCTTGTAAAAGGTGTTACGAAAGGTATTGGCGATTATGGAAATGCTTTTGGAATTCCAATTGTTGGTGGCGAAGTGTTTTTTGATGATTCATACAACACAAATCCATTAGTAAATGCTTTCTCTGCTGGAATTATTGACACATCAAAAATGATTTCTGCAACAGCAAAAGGTCCTGGCAACCCTGTTTTTATTGTAGGTTCTGCAACTGGTAAAGATGGAATCGCAGGAGCAGCTTTTGCTTCTAAAGATATTACTGAGGATTCTGCAAATGATTTGCCATCAGTGCAAGTTGGAGATCCATTTATGGAAAAATTGCTGTTAGAAGCAACAATGGAATTAGCAGGTACTGATTGTATACGTGGTATGCAAGATATGGGAGCAGCTGGAATTACGTGTTCAACTTGTGAAATGAGTGCTGCAGGAAATGTTGGAATGGATATTCACTTAGATAAAGTTCCTACTCGTCAAGACAATATGCTACCATACGAAATTTTACTTTCTGAATCGCAAGAAAGAATGTTGGTGGTTGTTGAAAAAGGAAAAGAATCTGTTGTTAAAAATATTTTTGATAAATGGGATTTACACGCTGAGGAAATCGGTGTGGTTACTGATTCCGATCGTGTTCGTTATTTTATGAATGGTGAATTGGTTGGTGATGTACCTTGTCAATCATTAGTTTTAGGTGGAGGTGCTCCGCAATATAAAAGAGAATATAAAGAACCTGCTTATTATCAAGAATTTAAAAAATTCTCAATTGACTCAGTAACAATGCCTGAGAATTTAAAAGAAGTTGGATTTAAGCTATTGGGATTGCCAAATATTGCTTCAAAACGTTGGGTTTATGAACAATATGATTCAATGGTTGGAACAAAAAACATGACAACGAATCGTCCTTCAGATGCAGGAGTTGTAAATATCAAAGGAACCAACAAAGCATTAGCAATGACAGTTGATTGCAACTCGCGATATGTCAATGCAGATCCAGAGGTTGGAACAATGATTGCTGTTTCTGAAGCTGCTAGAAATATTGTTTGTGCTGGAGGAATTCCAAGTGCAATAACGAATTGTTTGAACTTTGGAAATCCATACAATCCAGAATCTTATTGGCAATTTGTTGGTGCAATCAAAGGAATGTCAGCGGCTTGTTTGAAATTTGAAACACCAGTAACAGGTGGAAATGTTTCATTCTACAATCAAACTTCAATGAACGGGGTTGAAGTACCTGTGTTCCCTACTCCAACAATTGGAATGATTGGAATTGTGCCTGATAAGGATAAAGTAATGACCTTAGACTTCAAACAAAAAGGAGATTTAATTTTCTTAATTGGAGATTACATCGAGGACATTGCATCTTCAGAATATTTGGCAACTTACCACGGAATAAAAGCCTCCCCTGCTCCTTATTTCGACTTAGAAAAAGAATATCAAATGCAAAATGCCGTTAAGGGATTGATTGAACATAATTTAGTAAATGCTGTTCATGATGTTGCTGATGGAGGATTGTATGTAACTTTGGTAGAAATGTCTATGCCTAGAGAATTAGGTTTTGATATTGTTACTGATTCAGAAGTGCGTGAGGACGCATTTTTATTTGGTGAAGGTCAAGGTCGTGTGGTAGTAACTGTAACGGAAGAACAAGAAGAGGAATTCTTAGAATATATGGTAGAAACTGGAGTGAATTTAACTTTGCTTGGACACGTTACCAAAGGAAAATTGCAAGTTGACGAAATGCCTTTCGGATTCATTTCTGAAGCGAAAGAAATTTATGACAATGCACTTGCAAAACATTTAGAAAATTAAAATGGAATACAACACAACAAGAAATCATCTGATTCTACCAGAATATGGCAGAAATGTTCAAAACATGATTGCACATGCTAAAGAATTAGAAGATCGTTCTGAGAGAAATAGAGCTGTACAAGCAATCATTGAAGTGATGGGACAATTAAATCCACACTTACGTGACGTTGATGATTACAGACACAAACTTTGGACACATTTATTCGTAATGGCAAACTTCGACTTAGATGTCGATACACCTTATGAAATTCCAAAACCTGAGGTATTGAATGAGAAACCAGAATGGATGGAATACCCAAAAAGCAATATTAAATACGGCCATTACGGGAAATATACACCTATGATTTTGGAAACTTCTAAAAAAACTGTAGATCCAAACGAACGTGAATATTTAAAAACTTCGATGGCAAATTTTATGAAAAAGCAATACCTTTCTCATAACAATGATGCCGTTGAAAACAATGTTATTGCTGGTCATTTAAAAGAATTGTCAGACGGAGAATTGATACTAGAAAACCCTGATGAACTGGTAAATACAAATACAATTCTTCGCGCAATGGGCATTGGAACGAATAACAATAAGAAATTTGGTAAGAAATCAAATTTCAAACAGAAACAAAACCAAAATCAAAAACAAAAATTCAAAAAGCAATAAAAAATGGCTTCATTTGAAATATATGGTGGAAAACCTTTAAAAGGAGAATTATATCCTCAAGGTGCAAAAAACGAAGCACTTCAAGTTTTATGTGCCCCGCTTTTAACCGAGGAAAAAGTTACAATTTCTAATATTCCTGATATTGTTGATGTAAACAAGTTGATGGCTTTGCTTCAAACGATGGGAGTTAAAATCGAAAAGGTTGAAAAGGGAACTTATATTTTTCAAGCGAAAGACATTGATTTAGCTTATTTAGAAACCGAAGACTTCAAAAAAAGAGCATCTGCTTTACGCGGTTCAATTATGATTGTTGGCCCATTATTGGCACGTTTTGGAAGAGGATTTATTCCAAAACCAGGTGGTGACAAAATTGGAAGACGTCGTTTAGACACCCACTTTGAAGGTTTTGCATTGCTTGGAGCAAAGTTCAATTACGATGCTGGCGAACACTTTTATTCAGTTGAAGCTGAACAATTAAAAGGAACGTATATTCACTTAGATGAAGCTTCTGTAACTGGAACGGCCAATGTTTTGATGGCTGCTGTTATGGCAGAGGGAACTACAACTTTTTACAATGCTGCTTGCGAACCTTACATTCAACAATTATGTAAAATGTTAAATTCTATGGGAGCAAAAATCTCTGGAATTAGTTCAAATTTGTTAATTATTGAAGGAGTTAAAGAATTAAAAGGCTGTTTCCATCGTATTCTTCCAGACATGATTGAAATTGGAAGTTTCATTGGTTTAGCAGCAATGACTCAATCTGAGATTACGATTAAAGATGTGAGTTGGGATAATTTGGGAATAATTCCGAATGTATTCCGAAGAATGGGAATTAAATTAGAACGAAGAGGTGATGATATTTTTATTCCTGCGCAAGAAAAATACGAAATTGATACGTTTATTGATGGTTCTATTTTAACCATTTATGATGCGCCTTGGCCAGGTTTTACTCCTGATTTACTTTCCATTATTTTAGTAGTCGCAACGCAAGCTAAAGGCTCTGTTTTAATTCATCAAAAAATGTTTGAATCTAGATTGTTTTTCGTTGATAAACTAATTGACATGGGGGCTCAAATCATTTTATGTGACCCACATAGAGCAACAGTAATTGGCTTAAATCGTGAGCATTCATTAAAAGGAATCAATATGACTTCTCCTGATATTCGCGCAGGTGTTTCTTTGTTAATCGCAGCGCTTTCTGCAAAAGGAAAAAGTGTGATAGAAAACATTGAACAAATCGACAGAGGTTACCAAGATATTGAAATGAGGTTGCGTAATATTGGTGCCGATATTAGGAGAATAGGATAATGAAAAAGCAATTTTTTATAACCCTCGGAATAATAATTATTTTGGGCTGTGTTTCGGTTTGTATGCGCAATCCTAAAACTGAATTGAAGGTAAATACAGCGCCTGAAATTGAATTGATTTCACCGAGTGGTAAAGTTGTTAAGCTATCAAAACTTCGTGGTAAACTTGTACTTATTGACTTTTGGGCATCTTGGTGTGGCCCATGTCGAAGAGAAAATCCAAATGTTGTGGAAGCTTATTTGAAATATAAGAATTCCAAATTCAAAAATGCTAAAGGTTTTGAAGTGTACAGTGTTTCTTTAGATCGCGATGAAAAAGCTTGGAAAGAAGCAATCAAAACAGATAAATTAGTGTGGAAAAACCACGGTTGGGATAAAGAAGGAAAAGCTTCTGCAGCATACAATGTTTCTTCAATACCTTCCGGTTTTCTAATCGATGGAGAAGGTAAAATCATAGCTCAAGGTGGTCAACTGAGAGGAATGAATTTGCATTTGACCATTGAAAAACAAATGAAATAAATTAGATTCGATTTAAAACATATTCGATCAAACCATTCATTTCTTTATCATAACCTTTTGAAAATTCGTAATTAGGTCTATTTGCTACACCAAGACAAATGGTTGTGCATTTATGTCCTAATGCTTTTCCTAAAGCAAACAAAGCAGAACTTTCCATTTCAAAATTTAAGATTTGAAGTCCATTATTTTCAAATGAGCTCAAACGATTGTGAATTTCTGAAGCATAAGTAGGAATTCTCAAATTTCTTCCTTGTGGACCATAAAACCCAGAACTAGTTATCGTAATTCCTTGATGAGTAGATTCTGAAGTTAAACGGTTTGTCAATTCAGAATTGGCTGAAATAAGATAAGGAATTACTTTAGCTGGAAGCCCAATGTGATTTTGAATTGCTTCGCCTAATGCAAGCTCTTTCTCATCAAAAGGTATTTCATAGAAATGAGCGATATTGTCAAGTCCAAGTGCGTGAGAAGACAAAATATAAGAATGAATAGGTATATGTGATTGAACAATACCACAAGTGCCAATTCGAATAATCTCTAAATTAGTTTTAGCCTCTTTTTCAATTCTATTTGCTAAATCAATGTTCACCAAAGCATCAAGTTCGTTTACAACAATATCAATGTTATCAGTTCCAATACCTGTTGAAAGTACGGAGATTCTTTTTCCTTGATAAATACCTGTTTGACAAGTAAATTCGCGATGATGCGATTGATGTTCAATTGAATCAAAGAATTGTGAAATCAAACCTACTCTATCCTGATCTCCAACAACAATTATTTTTGTTGCCAAGTTTTCAGGAGAAAACCCTAAATGATAAACTTGATTTTTAGCATTTAAAACTAAATCGGTCGCGGGAAAATGTTTTAGCATATTAATTCGTTAGACTACCAAAAACTTTTGTTAAAATATCTGTTACTCGAGCAGCAGGATCTTTGCGGATTTTATTTTCTTCCTTTTCAACCATTTGGAACAATCCTTTAATTGCTAATTCTGTTACATAAGCATCTAAGTCAGGATTCAGTTTCTGTCCTCCAGATAGTGCCATTGCACCGTTATATTTTGTAATTATTGGATTCCAATATTCCGTTAATTTAACCCTTGATGTTGCCTCTTTAACTTTTGGAGAAAATGCTGTAACCAATTTAGCCGTTGTTTGGTCTTTCAAGAATTTAGTTGCGGCACCGTCTCCTCCATTCAAAATTGCAAATCCATCTTGAACACTCATATTTTTAATAGCATCAATAAAAATAGGTAAAGCTTCTTTTGTGGCTTCTTCAGCAGCTCTATTCAAAGTAGTTTCAAATTTCTCTACTTGACCACTTAAGCCCCAATCTAATGCTTTATCTTTTACAGCCTGTGCATCAGGAGGAAACGGAAGACGAATTGCATCATTTTTTAAAAAACCATCTGTTACTGATGTAAAATTTACAGCGTTTTTTATTCCAACAGATAATGCCTCTCTTAAACCTGAAATTACCTCATCGTTAGTAAGTTTAGGCATTGTTGATTGACTGTTTGTTGGTGTAGTTAAAACTCCTGCCGCCTCATTGAGGACATCACAAGAGACCAATGAAATAGATACAATTGGAATTAAAAGAGCCGTTAATCTCATAATTAAATATTTTTATAAATGTAAGATAAAAAAGAAACGCATCTACATTCCTTTTAGAATTATAGATGCGTTTAAGAAATTTTAGCAATACTATTTTAAGACATTGATGTAACCAACATATTGACTTCTACCATCAGAATTCAACTCTTTGTAGGACATTTTCCACGTATATGCTCCTTGTGGTACTTTTTGGTTTTTATATGTTCCATCCCACTCTGCGCTTGCATCATAAGATTCCCACATTAATTCTCCCCATCTGTTAAAGATTTCAACTTTAAAATTCATAAAATCGATCCCTTCAATGAAGAATTTCCAAGTTTGATTATGTTCATCTCCATCTGGTGTAAATGAATTTGGAACATATAAAATCACATCAGGATTTATATTTAAGTTGATAGTTGTTGTATCAATACAACCATCAGATGTGGTAACAATCAAACTTACAGGATATGCACCAGCAACTCCCTCTTGAAAAACCAAAGTTGCGTTATTTCCATTTGAACTAACACTTAAAGCATCAGGACAAATCCATTGCCAATTAATTACATCTCCCATCGAGTTATCGAAAGCTTGAATAGTTGTCTCAAACCAAGTTGCAGGATTTTTAGAGAAAGTGAAATAAGCGTTTGGCACAGGTGTTACCTCAATCAGCGTAGGAATAATTGTATCGTAAACACATCCATATATTGAAGTAACTGTCATTGTAACTCCATAAACACCAACATTAGGGAAAGTTGCATTTAAGGACTGTGCTCCACTCAAAGTATAACTTGAATTATTTGAAAAAGTGTAATTAGTCGTTGCAATTTCGTTTGGTAAATTTGAAGTATTCGTAAAATTGAAAACACCCGGCTCACAATCTTTAACTTTATCTGGAGAAACAGTTGGGAAAATTTGAGTTGGATTCGTAACAACAAAACATTCTTGGTCTGCAGGTGAACCACATTGTTCCGATAGTGTAACACAGTAGTTGTTTACAGTTCCTGTCGGAGTTACAACGATTGAAGTCCCAGTACCAATTGGATTACCATTTTCAGTCCAAGTGTAAGTGTATGCAGATGATCCACCTGTTCCAAGAGCTCTTAATGTAATTACTGAGTTAGCGCAAATTAATGTATCAGGCGTATGCTGTACAATTGTCAAAGGATTTGGTTGAGTTAAATTGAAATTCAAATTAACAACACAGCCATTTGCATCTCTAACTATAACTGAGTTTGCACCTGCTGGTAAATCTGTTACCGCGTTCGTTACGTTCGTTGAGCCAGACCATGTATAAGTGTAAGGAGTTGTTCCTAAAGAAGCAGAAACTGTTGCTGTTCCATTCAACGCTGAATTACAAGTTACATTTGTTTGACTTGTAATTGATGCTTGCATCGGTGGTATTTCAGTAACGTTTACAGATAAAACACTTGAGCAACCAACACCAGCAGAAATCGTGCAAGTGTATGTTCCTGCAACCAAACCTGTCGCTGTTTGTGTTGTTTGTCCATTGCTCCACTGATAAGTAACTTGTGGACTTGTTGGAGTTGCTGTTGCTGTTGCTGTTCCATCATTGCCACCTCCACAAGAAACAAGCGTAGATGCGATGCTAAATGTTACAGGACTATCGCCAACAGTCCCACTTCCTGTAGCTGTACATCCATTTCCATCGACAATCGTTACATTGTATGTGCCTGCTCCAAGGTTATTAACAGTTGCTGATGTTGCACCACCAGGTGTCCATGCATACGTGAAAGGACCAACTGAACCTGCACCAGGAACAGCAGTTACTGAACCCAAGTTTTGTGTACAAAAATCTGAAACGGCATTTACTGTTGCTGTAGGATTCGCCACAGTTATCCACGTTGTATCAGAAATTGCATTCCCAGTTCCACTTGCTGAACAACCTGATTTTAAGAAATAACCTGTTGTTCCTGAAGGAACTGGGTTGATATTTAAAACTCCTCCATTGTAAGGGAAAGTTTGACCAAGTGTATTTCCCCAAGTTACTTGTGGAGTAAATCTCCATGCATTATTTGTTGTTGTCCATTGGGTTGAATTTCTTCCTGGTACAACAACAGCAGCATTACCAGCTAAATTGTGAAGACCGTGAACTGCAGTTCCCCCAGCCCAACCAGTACAATTTGGTTTATTTTGCATTCTTGTTTCAATATTGTTTGAAGATTCAAACAAAACAATTTGGAAAGTTCCAAGTGTCGAAGTACAAGAAAACATTGGACAATTATTCCAAGAAACTACCAATCTTCTGTTTGGAGCTGTACCTAAAACTTGGTATCGAACATAAGGACCACCCGACCCAGTACCTGGGTGCCAATCTTGCCAAGGACCCATAATAACATTTTTAGGTACTGTTCCAGCCGTACTAGGTATTGATGCTGAAGTAAATGAAGTTGGTTGACCAGAAGTAAATCCAATCCAGCCATTACTACCAATGTAAAACTGAGTATATGTATTACCAAAAAAACAAAAAGAGAATCCAATGTTTTGAGCTGACGAAACTGCATCATCACTCAAAGTTATTGGAGTTCCTAAATTAAAAGGATCTGGTGCGTAGGGAATATTAACTACTGCATATTGCGCAGAACCACCAGCAGCTCCTCCACCTACATTATTACAATCATTAATGGTGACTGTTTGATTTGGACAAACAGTTGTATCTTGTCCGAGACAAACTGTAACATTTTGAGCTTTAGCTACAAAACTTAAAATTGTAAAAATAAATAT
>VEQH01000138.1 GCA_018883325.1 Flavobacteriales bacterium
TTCACTCCATTTTTCTCTGCTTCTTGAAGGATGTTTAATTTTTCCTCCTCTGTGTGCTTTTTTGCCATAGACATAATTACAAAAATTATTCGTAATTTCTGTCCGATTATTTAAGGGGTCAAAACACCTACTCCCACGATAAACTTAAAATAAGACCTTCGATGTATCGATGGTCTATTGAAAATCAAAGAGTTACAAGGTTTCTGATTTTGATTTCAAATATCGAAATGGAAAGTGGAAATTATAAGCTCTTACAAATGAATTAATACTGAAGCAATAAAACCCACGCCCCCGATAGAAGCGGCATCCTCCGAGAAGGTATTTTTCAAACCTTCTCGGAGATATAGCGGAAAGCGGGATTAGGCGCATGAAAAGAAAAATATTCTTAACCTTGTTTTTTGTAAGATTTCACTTTTTCAAATACTTTATCTGATTCTTTGTCAATCACATTTTGCGCCATTTGTACGTACCGATAAAACTCACGGCTATTGGCAGCGTGTCCTGAAATCTTACGGACAATATGTTCGGGCATCCCTAGGTTTAACATCGTAGTAATGGCTGTTTTTCGCATCGTATGAGAGGTTATGTGGTCTGATAATTTGAAATGCGTTTTGTTTTTTACATTTCGATATAATACAATTTGCTTTCCTCGTCGCTCTCGAATTTTAACCATCTCAAAATTGTCAGGTATCAATGTCGCCATTATTTTAAGTTGTTTATTGAACCATTGTGCAGTTATATTTGGCAACAACCTACTATCTTTTTTTTGATATTTTTTGATTACTTCTACTGCAAAATCTGGAAGTTTCACACTTGTATAAGTATTTGTTTTTTGCGATTTAACTTTCAAGTAATGAACACCTTGCATAACTACTAAGTTTTTAAAATTTAAGCTCAATAGATCAGATATCCGCAGGGCAACTGAACATCCAAAAACAAATACATCTCTAATTTGAACTAAGTTTTTTTCTACCAGTTGTTGATTAAATTGCTCGTCATAAATGATGAAATTGAGTTGTTCGACTGACAAGGCAATAATTGGAATTTCTTCTTTAGGGGAATAGAAAGATTTGTGATAATTGCCAACTGAAATATGTCTTTCTAGGTTTAAGTAATTGAAAAACGCTTTTAATGCGTTCATTAAAAGTCCAACATAATTATCGAAATATTTTTTTTTGATGTAAAGATAATTGGTAAATTGTTGGTAGAATTTATTGTAGTATCTCTTAGCTGTAAGTTTTTGATTGTAAGGAAGATTGTTGTCAATATACAATTTCAACTCAAATTTTACATTCTCACAAAAATCCTTCAGTTGTAATTTTAAATAATGATAATGATAGATGGAAGCAGGTTGAATCCGTTGTCCATTTTTCTTGGTTCTTTTTCCTGTTTTTGAATCATTGATAAAATCCTCCAAAAGTTGAAAAAACTGATCCTTATTGAGTGTTTTATCCTTTTTGGTAATATTGATTTTCTTTGCCATTGAATTTTTTTTAGAATTATAATGGCAGTTAACTAAAATTTAAGTTTTGAGGTTACGTTTTGGGATTTTTCATTGTTTTATCTGATCCTAAAATTGAATCCAATTTAGCAAAATACAATTTGAACCGTTTGTAAAAACAAAATCACAATTACGTTGTTTTGAATCATTAAAATAATCAAAGGTCTTGTTTTAAGTTTGCTTTGGAATTAGTTTTTAAAATGAAGTAAACACACTGAAAACTTCGCCGAATTACAGATGTAGAGCAAAAACCTAGATAATTATAACTTTAAGGAATGTAATAAATTAGTCGTAACTAATCAGTAACTTCTAACTCAGCAACCACGAACAATGCATTAAGCACGTTTTGTCCGTTTTTTATTGCTGTATCTGTAATAGAACGCAAAACTGCAAAGTTCATTGCGCCTTCGAAAGATTT
>VEQH01000100.1 GCA_018883325.1 Flavobacteriales bacterium
TTTCACTCCATTTTTCTCTGCTTCTTGAAGGATGTTTAATTTTTCCTCCTCTGTGTGCTTTTTTGCCATAGACATAATTACAAAAATTATTCGTAATTTCTGTCCGATTATTTAAGGGGTCAAAACAATAATTTAATCCTAAAACATAACTAGTCAAATTTAAATTCATGATTAAACTATCATTGTTATATGTTTGACTAATAAAACTAAAGTTAAATTTTCCTCCAAAATTATTTTTCAAATTTGATATTACAATTCCAGATGATACTGAAGTTGATTTATTTATGTTATAATTCATTTTTAAATCATTTTTTATTATCTCCGATGAATTCTTGTTCAAAATCGAAATTGGAAGACCTGCTGAAATGTTCGCATAAATTGCGACAGGATTGTTAATCTTTATTGGATTAATCTCTAACTGTCCAATAACTTCAAAAAAGCAAAAGAAATTAACTGCAAAAAGAAAAATACTATTTTTTTTCACTTTTATAATTTTTATCATTAATAATTGAATTTTTAATTTCATTTATTTGTTTATTCCTAGTTGAAAGGAATATATTTTGATTTTCTAAGTTCGAAATATTTTTCAGTTTAGTAATTTTTGTCTCCTTTTCAATAATTTTTTTACTGTAGTTTGACATTTGTTCTTGTAAAAACTCTATACCTGGTCCGTGTTCTTCATCTCGTTTTTTATAATATTCATATCTTTCTTTAGAGTATTTAAGTTGACCTTCTTCACTTTCTATATTTTCATTTATTGTACCTTTCATTTCTTTGAGAGTATTATTAATTTCATCTTGATTTTTATTAATAATTGTATTGTTTTCTCTTAACTCTTCATTTAAGCTATTCCATTCCTCCTTATTTTTCCTAATTCTTTTGTTGGCAATAACATTTACTGAAATTCCAATAATTTTCTGAGTTAAAAGTGAAAAACCATAACCAACACCTGCCCCTATAAATAATCCTGGAACGTTACCAAAAGCAGCTCCAATTGTTGCACCTATTGTAGTTGAAACTCCATTAATTAGACGTACATTTAAATTTTGACCATAAGTTCCATTTATCCATTCTTCAACATTATCTGAGTCAATTACTTCTGCTATCGCCATGTTAATTCCGCCAAAAACTAATCCATAAAATGTATTCCACCAATTTGGATCAGGATCAGATGGTTCACAACCTTTTGATTCGACATAATCAATCACTCTATTTCCTGAAAAAGAATAAGGAGAATAATAAGGATATTTATCAGCCAAAGGATCCACAGCAAAGAACCTTCCAACCCTTGGGTCGTGCATTCGATATTTGTAATTCACAGAATTTCCTGCGCCTTTGAGCTCATCGTCTTTTTCTTGATTTTGGAAACCGTAGCGATATTGGTCTTTAGAAATCGTCCTGCCATCCAGTTGTACGCCGAACGGAGAATAGTCGCTGGAGTTCGTTATTCCGACAGAAGGGGGGGAATTAGGGCGATATGGGGTGGTTTGGGTGGGCAGAGATGTGATTTTTAAGCTGATTAAATATTTTAAATGTGTACTAAATAATCATCTTATTTATTAAAGATTCTAGGAATATAATTTATTTTCTTAGTGTTATTTAATTGAGTATTCATTATATCAAAGTTCCAAATTTCTGGTTTAAAATCTTCAAGAAAAAAAATAAACCCATTATTAATCCAATCATTTCTATATTCATTAAACGTTTTATTAAGATTTGAATCATCATAGCCGAACTCAAACTCACAACATGGACAAACCTCATGAGATGGGTTACTACCATTATTATCTGAATATGGTAATTCTTCTAAATCGTCATAGCCACACACAGGGCAAATTTTTAACATCTTATCCATTTTTACTTTACGAGTTTAACTGCTTTTTCTCCTAAATCATTTTTTACATTATCTTTAAAATAGTCTAAACCTTCTTTAGGTTTAAACATTGTTTTTATAGTTCCATCAGATTTTATTATGCCAAATGTATTTGTAGATTTGTTGTATTGTACAATATCACCACCTTCTCTTGAGTAACGTAAGATATCATTTCCTTCCATTTTAAAGAATTCTTCAGCTTTTTTTTCATATTTTTTTAAACCTTCTTCTATTGGTAATTTATCGAGACCAAAATCCTTTAAATGCTTTGAATGAGACTTAAGATGTTTTGTAGATGCAAATTTTAACGATTTTCCTATATAAGGAGAACCTGCTTTTATAGATTTAGCAATTACTTTTCCTGCCTTAGTTCCTGGTATCAATCCTACGACTAACCATATGCCAGCTTCTTTTTTACTTCCTAGATTACCATCTAAATCAATTCCAGTTTCTAGTACTAGTAATTCTTCAGCTGGAGTTAAATATCTCAAAGCTACTTTTAAAAAAGTCTTTCCAATTGGAGATAGTTGGGAATTTAAATGACATCCTTCTGTACACTTCCTTTCTTTTAAATTTATATCATTTGTATTTTGTAGTATTGGAGAAATAATATATGATGGTGTGTATTTGTCTGATTTTTCTAACCCTTCTAATTCAATCGCATTAATTACAACATTCTCACTAAACGCATAAGGGCTATTCCATGGATAACTTGGTGCCAAAGGATCAACCGCAAAAAACCTCCCAACTCTCGGATCATGCATTCGGTACTTATAATTCACAGAGTTTCCAGCGCCTTTTAGTTCATCGTCCTTTTCTTGGTTTTGGAAGCCGTATCGATATTGGTCTCTCGAAATCGTCCTCCCATCCAGCTGCACCCCGAACGGAGAATAGTCGCTGGAGTTCGTTATGCCGACCAAAGAGGGGGAGAAATGGAGTTTTAAGCGGTATTTGATGTTGAATTGATTCAGAAAATTTACAACTTTGATTGATTAATGTTAAGTTTATTTTACAATTAGATTTAACCTTTTGATATATAGATATTATTGCCAAAAAAATTGTTTAGTTATTTTTGCATTTTTGAAAGTAGTTAATATGTAGTAAGTTGAAGATAATGTTAAACTATCGCTTTTTAATAATTCATATTGCTTATTTTTTACCAACTTAGACCAATATTTTAGATCTAAGTTGGAATCATTATTGTATGTGTTTTTTGAAAAAATTGAACTACTAAAAAAATAATCATTATCGTTTGTTGAAAATAGAATTGAAAGGTCTCCGTTTTCAACATTAAAAGATTCTAAAATAAAATTAATGCTTTTTATTTCAAACTCTTTGGATTTTAAAATTGATTTGCGTAAATAATGAAGAGAATAAATATATGATTTAGTTTTTGATTTTTTTAACTCTATGGGATTAATTGATTTTACTTGATGTTTTAAAGTTTTTCTTGATAAACTTAGTTGATGGGAACAAGAATTTGTAACAAATATCATTATTATAAATTTTAGTAAAATTGATTTCATTTGTTAAAATTTAGTTGAAGATTTTAAAAGCATCGAAGATCTCTTGTGGTATATTGTATTCAATATTTTCCATAAAATCTGTTCTATAATTGAATTCTCTTTTTCCATGATATTTATTAACTACCTCCTCATTTTTTATAAAGAAAAAAGTTACATCAGTTTTAAAAAATAGGCTTTTACCTTCTTTAATAATTTTTCCAAATCCACTGATTCCTCCAGATTGATTTTCTTCCAATCCATAATGAGTTCTTAGAGGAATTTTATTTTCAAAACGAATTTTATTTTCTATGTGGGTTGCATATTTTTCTGCTTCACTGCCTACAACAACTCCATTTTCACTCCAATCTGCATACATGTCAACACCAAGCAGATAGTTAGTTTTATTTTGGTCATAATCCTCAGCATGTGCAAGTTCATGAGCAAGTCCTAAAAAAACAGGTCTTTTTATTGTTCCTTTTTCGTCTATTCCTCCATTTGTTCCATTTGGATTCCAGTATATTTCATAACCTTTTGCGTAATTTTTTGTGCTATTATTTATCAGCACTTCGTTTTTTATTGAATTTAAATTTTCAATTAATTTTTTTCCACTATTTCCACCATTATAAGTTTGATTTAATGCATTAACAGATTGTTCAATAAATTTATCCGACCCATCATATTTTTCCCCAGGTACATATTTGTGGGTTTCGCCATTGTCACCTTTTATGTTTATTGTATCTCCATATGGATCTGAGTTTTTAGTTGGATTATTCCCCATACTTACATAAGGACTTTCCCAAGCACTCATTTTAGGGTCAATTGAAAACCATCTCCCAACCCTCGGATCTAGCTGCCTAAAAAATGTCGTATAAGAATTTCCACTTCCTTTTGCCTCATCATCTTTTTCAGAACCTTGGTAGCCATATCGATAACTATCCCTCGAAATCGTCCTTCCATCCAGTTGAACACCAAACGGAGAATAGTCGTTGGAGTTCGTTATGCCGACCAAAACAGGGGAATTAAGGCAATTTGGGGTGGTTTGATTGGGCAGAATTATGGGTTTTTAAGGAGGTTATTTTTTAGCTCGATGGACTTTTTAAAAGTTTTTATCGGGGAAATAATGTTATTCAAAGAATAAATATATCAATTATTTATTTTTTAAAATTTGAGTTCTATAATTCCCGTATAATATATGCCTATTTAAATGATTTGGATTTTTAACAATTTCTTCTACAAGTAATATGAATTTAATATCATTTCTTCCATTTTTAATATTCTTCACTTCAAAATACGCAAAATTTTTATTATTAAATTCTACAGTATCATAATTGACACCTTTATATCCCTCTGTAAATCGTTGACTGGTTAATAAGTATTTTTTTTCTTTAATGAAAAAGGAAGTTGGAAAATAGATGTCTAAATAGTATTTCCCATCTACACTTTCAATAAAATTAGCTTGGTAAAAATAACATTTCTGTAGGTCTTCTAAATTCCCATCAGCATCAAATGATATCCATGAATTTCTGTGATTTTTACGATGGGTACCATCTTTATAGGATTCAAGTCTTCTTATCAAATAGTTTGAATCTATATTAACAGTTTGATATTTTATATTATCGTCACCTGATAATATTATTTTTTTTAGTTTTGGATACTTTTTCTTATCAAGCTTTAGAACTGAAATATCACTTGTAACTTCATTTTTTTTATAATCACAGCTACAAAAAAAAGTTAAACTAAATACAGTTATAAATAAAAATTTTACCATTTTCTAGAAATTATTGAATCTTTGTTTTTAGTATAAACACCACCTGCATTTTTTATTTCATCCGCTCTTTCTCTTGAAATAATTGCTTCTATAGGTTGAAAGGATTTATCATCCATTTGTTGCAATTCTATCCATTTTATATTTTTGGTTTTTTCAACACTTTGGTCTTTTTCTTCAATTTTAGGTGCAAATTTTGTCCAAATTTCTGCAACATTTTTGAGCGCATCAACTGGCTTACTTCCAAAACTTCCAACTTTCATTGCACCCCAAGCTGTTAAAAAATCATTAACATCAATTTCCTTAACATGATAAAGTGCTTTTTGTTTTGTTGGAGATGCACCACCACCTGGAACAGTTAATTTCCATCCTCCATTTTGAGTTCCTCCATCTCCCTCTGGAATGAATGGAATATATGAAGTTATATTGCAATTATAAATTACTCCATTTTCTTTAAAAGCAAAAAGGTATTCTTTATCTTTTATTCCATTTCCTTTAAGAATTTCAGTTCGTTGATTAGCTGTTACTTTAATTGAACCGTCGTTTTGCATTCTTATTTCAGTGTAATGTCTATAATCATATCCTCCTGAAATTTTAACACCATCTTCATCATCCAAATCTCCTCCAGACATTAGATTATCAGATATTTTTCTATGCGCCTTAAATAATAAATTTCCATTTGGATCATAAACGACTATGGTTTCATATTCTGTCTTTCCATTTGGATCAACAAAAACTAAAGGATTATTAAGAAAGGCTTTATAAGTAGATTGATTTGGTTGTTTTTCAGCTAAAGGATCCACACTCAACCATCTCCCAACTCTCGCATCAAAAATCCTCGCCCCAAAATCATAACTATTCCCGCTACCTTTCACTTCATCATCCTTTTCCATTCCGTTAAATCCTTGGCGGTAGAAATCCCTCGAAACCGTCCTCCCATCCAGTTGCACCCCAAACGGAGAATAGTCGCTGGAGTTCGTTATTCCGACCAAAAACTCATCTACAAGTCCATCAGAATCAGAATCGAAACCAATTTTCACATCATTGTACACCATCAAAACGTTGCCTAAATGATTTGAGAACTCATAATATTTCGTCCCTAAAACTTGCGAGTAATTCTGTGTAATTGTGGCTGTTAACACATTCATCGAGTCCTGTTTTGAACCTAAACGAGAAGAACCAAAAATGTTACGCTCTTTTAAATTAAATCTTGCTGTTCCACCAACAACATCGTGGTCATACGTGGAGATTTGATTGCCTTGGGCGTCTAAAATATAATAAGTAGATCGTTCCAAAGTGGTTCCCGTGTTGTTGTAAACGTGTTTTGCAATTCGATTACCCATGGCATCATAATCAAATTTCAACCATTTTGTTGTGCCTGTCATGCGTTGAATTTCCTTCACTTTGCCATCCACTCGCCAAACAATCTTGTTTATTTTCTCAGCTTTGTCTTTTACCAAACGTCCTTCTTCGTCGTACATATAATTATTTGTAACGTTGATGTTCACTGCTGTGGAATCGTAAGCTCCCATGTTGTCAATATCCGTTGCATCCAAACTAGTTAAAGATGCTGGCTCATAAATGTGATACAAACGATTGCGTTGAAGCTTCGTTTTAGTGGTTGGGTCGAGGTACTGATATTTGTATTTCATGTCCTCAATCATAGTTCCTGCTCGGTTGTGACGCATTTGCGTCAAAATATTCCCCATTGCGTCATAAGAGAAGGCATTGTAATATTCATTTCCATACGTCGTTGGATTCCATGAACTACCATCGAAACCTGTTTCATACGATCTTGATTCTTTCAAACGGTTCAATTGATCGTATTGATATGCATTTAACATTGGCAAACGATCTAAATGGATTGGGTCAGTCAAGCGTGTTTGCATGTAGCGGATGTTGCCATTGAATAATTGACTACTGTGCGTTCCAGCGTGGCTTGTTTCTTCCACACTAGCAAAAGGAGTGGCTTGATTTATAGGCATATAATCGCCATTAAAATACTCCAAACTGAACGCAGCAATATCTTTTGCAAAAACAGTATTGGGATTAGAAATTCCATCATAACCAGGGTCAATATCTCTCATAATACTGTTAATTCCTTTCATCCAACCCTGCAAGTTATAAATAAAATCGTTACCCTGCAACTGATCATTACCAATTTCTGTTCTTGCCAACGGGCCGTGCGCATAATAGAAGTATTTCGCATCGTTTTCCCAATCCGTATTGTAAACCAATTCATTCTCCAAAGCCGCAGAAAGTTGTCCTTGTTCGATGATTGGCGTTTGTGAATTGGTGTAAGCCGCCGTGATTCTGTTGTCGGCATCGTATTGATACGCGTGGTGCCATTGGTCCACTTCGCCGTTTTGAACACTCATTCTATGCACGTTACCCGACACTAAATCATAGCTGTAGTCCATGCGTTTGTAACGTTGTGAAGCCAATGAGGTGAAATTAGTTGCCATTTTTCGGTTGTCTTGCAAGAGCGTTTTCACGTTGCCATGAATGTCGTAATCGTAATGCGTGGCGTGGTCGTAGGTTTGGTCGTTGCCGTCATAGATTTCTTCATACGTTACGTGTGTGATGCGTTTGCGTTGGGTTAAAACATCGGGTGCAAACGTACTTGGCAAGCCCGTGATAACAGTAGCATCGTAGTAGCTTTTGGTTACTTCTTTGCGAGCTCCACTACTATTTGTAATCCAAGCTAAAAGTTTAGTTTGGTCGATCACGTTGGGGTTGTAATAGCCTGAAACAGTTGCTCCAAAAATGCTCTTGAATCTGGACCCTGAGCCTGTCGAAGGGTCGGTTTTTTCTCCTGCTTCCACTACTCTACCCAATGCATCGTAAAGTGTGTATGAATATTTGCGTCCTGTAAGATCTGCATTATTGTATTGGCGGGCGTTTTGGCTCACTACCAATCTGCCTAAACCATCGTAATAAAAACGTGCTGAAAAGCGGCTAGGCACATCATAGAAAGAGCGCACATAAGCCTCTTGGTTGTATAAACTGCTATTGAAACTTCCTGTGTATTCACCACCTAGCACTCCTGTTTTAGAGTTGGTAAATGCAATGGTTTTGATGTTGATTTGGTTGGCTGCGCTAACAAAGTAAGGGT